>JAJZRD010000337.1 GCA_021845945.1 Chloroflexota bacterium | reverse complement strand
GAACACGAAGGTCAAGCCGGCCATGTTGGCCCCGATCTGGATCAGCAGGAAGGGCTGGGCCAGGTTCAGGGCAACGCAGCCCCAGATGGCGAAGGCCAGCAGGATGGTGTAGTAAACCCTCCGGACGTCGCCCTTGGCCCAACGCCGAATGGTGGCGCTCCCCGTCCATCCGATGTCGGTGATCATCCGGACGTAGCCCTCGGAGTTGCCCAGCTGGGTGCTGAACAGGATCCAGAAGCCGTTCAGCAGCGTCAGAGGCCAGAAGATCTGGCCGGCCACCTTGGCCATGGCGTCGGCCTGGAAGGCCGCGATCGCCATGCCGGAGACCGGGGTGCCCTTGGGGACGAAGTGAACGGTGAGGGTCACCGTCAACAGCATGCCGATGAGAGCACCGCCCGCCCACAGCCAGTACTGGTCGGCGTCCACGTACCGGTACCACGCCTTCCAGTTGGCCATGTTCTTCTCTGTGGGCTTGAAGACGTTGCCCGTGGGCTTCAGCTCCGTCTTCTGCCCGCCGATGGCGCCGGGGATGTAGCCCACGGTGGACCCCATCCCGAAGCCCTTATCCCGGAACCAGTTGGTCACGAAGCCGTTGATCACCCCACCGGCTCCAGAGTATGCGGCGAAGGCCCCCAGCAGCACCCAGTCGGCCCCTGCCGGGACCGCGCCGAACTGGAACAGCCCGGAGATGGTCCTGCCCCAGGTGTCGGCGGACACCAGGAAGATGTCCACGAACAGCAGGAAGATGAAGATCCAGCCTATCATGAACCACTGGGCTATCTCCAGCGTTCGCTCCACCTTCCGCCCGAGGAACAGCAGGACGATCACCAGCAGGAAGGTGGCGTAGCCCCACATCAGGACCGTGCCGGCATCGCCCGCGCCCGGCAGCCTCCCCAGGGCGAAAGCGGCGATCCCGGTGGCGGCACTGGCCGCCCAGCCGGGCCAGCCGATCTGGAGCCATCCCAGGAGGGAGTAGACCCATCCCCAGAAGGTGGGGCCGGGGCTGGTCCGCATGAAGCCGGTGTATATCGGCTCGCCGGTGTAGAGGGTGTAGCGGATCATCTCCATGTTGAGCAGCACCTGGAGGATGACCGATATCGTGGTGATCCAGAGGATCGCGGGGCCGTAGTTGGTGGCCGCGGCGGGACCCAACAGCCACTCACCGCTCCCGATGGAGACACCCAGGAGGATAGCGCCGGGGCCGATGATGCTCATGACATTCTTGAAAGTGTATGCGGGGGGCGCGGGCAGATCCATGACTCGCCAGGCGGGCAAGGCCCCGGCCTTGACCTCACCGGCGGGGACTGCTCCTTCGTAGGTCGCCATGGTGTACCTCCTTCAAGGATGAATAACACTCCCCTCGGAAGAAACACAAACCACGACAGGACCGGGCAAGAGACGGGATTAAACCATGAGGAAGACGAGACATGTTTTAGAGGATGTGAGGGTCCATCACGACCACCTCCCCGAACCGCCGGGGAAGGCTATGCTCCAAGGCCAGAACAGCAGCCTCGCCCAAGCCGTCGCCGTTTGGAAGAAGGCCCCCTTGCCCTCGTTCTCCTTCAGCTTCTGGCTCGGCCGGCACAGCACACTCGCCCGGGTAACCTAGGCCTGCCCGGTCGCTCTCGTCCTTGAAGGGCGATGGTGCAGGTGACGGAACGCCCTTTTCAGTTGTAGGGGGCTGGATACCTCCGAGGGTCGTAGGCCTTGCCCCACCCTCTTCGGTTTAGTTATGAGGTGGAGCTCCTCGACCTGGTCGAGAATCCAGTGGATAGACGCGGCGCCGCAACGTAGAGGATCTACTTGAATTATAGCCGGAGTGTCAATACCCAGAAGTTATTGACATCCGGTAGTACGGCCATATAATTGATGTCGAAGCGAGGTACCCGTTCCTGGCCGGGGAGCCAATTGGCTCGAAGCGCAACCCACCGGTGGAGGTGACGATCGCGACTCTCCCTGAGAAGCTGGCGGAGGGGCTGGGCGGCAAACC
Source organism: Chloroflexota bacterium (assembly GCA_021845945.1). Next base: position 767 of record JAJZRD010000337.1, on the reverse strand, counting down.
CCGGCCTGTTGTTGGCCGGCGGTGAACCGGCTGCTGCAGCCCTTCGATATATGGGCCGGCGGCGCTCTTGCGCCGTGTTCGATGAGGGGAGGTGGAGCCGTGGGCAAGCTGCGAGTGATGTCCTTCCATGGCGATCGGACCGTTGTCTGGGACCAGAAGCAGGCGGAGACGGGCGACCTGGAGGCCTTGGAGGCGGTGCGGGAAGCGGAGCGGGTCCTGGAGGAGGGGCTGCGTCGGGGCGCGACGGCCTTCCGCGTGGATCCCGGTGTTCCGGCCAGGAGGGTAGACCGGTTTGACCCTGAGGCCGATCAGATCATCCTGCTTCCTCGTGCCAGCGGCGGATGATCGGGATGGCGCTCCTACTGTTGTTGGGCCTCCTGGTAGCCCTGTCCGTCACGATGCGGTGGCGCGGCTGCTACCCCTCTCTGCCACCGGTGTTCGACCCTGGAGCCGAGATCAGGGCCGCTGCCATGCTGCGCTCCGTCCTCTCGGAGGAGGAGCGGTCCCAACTGGAGCGCTTCGGGTTCCTGGAGGTTCACAGCCCCAGCGTGTCGAACCGGGTGTACCGCGTTCCCGCTCGCCCTGGTCACGTGAACGTCTACGAGGCGGATCGACTGACCCTGGAGGTCTGCGTTCAGCCGGTGGGGCAGTTGCCGGCCGACGACGTCGTGCTGATGCACAAACTGATGATCGAGGGAAACGAGGAGGGGTACCTGCGGCAGGCGCGGGTGCATTGGAGTCGAGCGGCTGGATAGAGAACAGGTCAC
>JAJZRD010000072.1 GCA_021845945.1 Chloroflexota bacterium | reverse complement strand
AAGCCGGAGTGAAAAGGGCAATCCTCCCCGCTGCAACCTGAGAAATGGCCGATGACGCTGCTCGCCGAGGCCAAGGTACAGGGCAGCCACGCAAGTGGCCGGGGCCTAGCCCCGAGATAGATGGCCGTCTAAAACAGGATCTCGCTTACCACCTTCCTGCACCGTTCGAAATCGATGATGCCGCCCCAAAAGGGCGGCATTCTTGTGTGGCCGCCCGGGCGATGGCCTCGACTCCGTAGGGCAGGGGCTTGTCCCCTGCCGCCCGACTATACCGACCCGTTTTCGCGAGGCCGCCATGATGAACGCCGGCCCAGCCCAGATCCGGAGGCTGATCCTCCGGCTGGCCCTCATCTCCCTCGCCGTGGAGATGCTGCTGGCCGAGGGTTGACTGAGGCTGGCCCCGGGCATGCCATCCACATCGAGTTCTGGGACATCGCCATGCCGCTCCTAGCGAACCTGCCACAGAGCCCGGAGCCGAGCGATGGCGGAGGAGATGTCCCACTGATCCGGGGACGGCGAGGCTGGGGAAGCGTACCTTGCCCGCACGTAGCGCTCGGTGACCATGCGAACGTCATCTTCTCCAGCTAGCTGGGAGTCTTCGTGCAGCCGCCTCTCGTACTCCAGGGGCGTCTCCGCGGAACGTCGGATATGCCCGACAGCAGCCCCCAGGGTCAGGAATTGCCGGTACAACTCCCGCACGCCTCCTCCCGCGACATGGTCCCCTTGCCCTCCAGGGGTACCAGGCATCGCCCCCTGCCTGAGAGGTCGGAACCTGGCCAGCAGCCGGCGCCAAAGGGCCTTGATCCCCGGACACGACCAGACGAAATCGTGCAACTCCTCCACATCGTCCTGCTGCCTCCACTCCCCGAACCGGCTGAGGGCCTGGGCGAGGATCCAGAGGAGTGCGATACTCAGGGCAACACCCGCGGCCACCTTCAGCCCCAGGAGAAGCTCCGGAGCCACAACACCCGATTGCCCCTGGGTGCGCAGCTCGTCCAGCCATGCCATGCTGGGGGGCTCCATTTGCGGGGGCAGCCCGCCGGGGTGCAGAACCAGCCTGCCCAGGTAGATGATCAGCTCCAGGAGCAGGCCCACCGGCAGGGCCACGACGTATATGAGTACCCACAGCAGACCATCGAGGGGGCCCCGCAACGGCTCCAAGAAAGCGGTGATCCGCTCGAAGGTGAAGAGCTGCGCCAGCAGCAACGTAGCCACCAGGATGCCCGTCACCACTGCCAGCAACATTGCCAGCCACGGGATACCGGGGGCGGCCCCTGCCCCCTCCCTGTGGCGCTGCTGCTTCCCCTCGTCGATGACCCGGGCCAGCGGCATGCCAACCAACCCGCTGGCCAACATCAGTGCTGTGAAGAGGATGAGAGGGGGCGCCAGAGCTGTGGCCCGTTCCCCTGCCAGCGCGACGGAAACCAGCAGGGCCGCGGTGGCGAAGATCCCTATTCGGAAGTCGTCCTCCACGTCCGACTGTGTCGGGCTGGAGCGACCGATGGAGAGCCCCCTCCACCAGAGGAACAGCACCAGCATCGCCGCCACCGTCGCCCGGGCGATCAGCCCGGCTCGTTGCCACTGTTCCCACAACTCCCCCCAGCGGCTCCACTGAGACGACTCGGGCAGCTGGCCGAGGGCCACCAGACAGGCCAGGGCCAAGCCGAGGAGCGCCGGTGCCACTCGCGGCCAGCGCCGGTCGCGTGGAGTGAGAGTCACCAGTCGAGCCGCGACCGCCGCCAGCGCCGGGACGGCGATCACAGTCGAGAGGGGGAGAAAAGGCCGCCCGACATCCACCATCAGGCTGCCCAACACCAGGACCCAGCCGTAAGTCCAGGCACACTCCGAGGTCAAGAGGAGAAGATATTGGACCGCGGTCAAGCCGTTCTGCCACCGACTTACTCGACTGCCCATCGTCTCAACCTTCCCTCCCGCCCGAGGGCCAGAGGAGTGCCTCCGGCCTCCAGGGATAGCGCAGGCTCGTCTCGCCAGGACTCAGGCGGCCCCACATGCCGGACGACCACGCCCGGCATCGAGATTCGGGTTTCTCGTCGTCCCGTCAGGGCCAGGACCACTGCGTGCCCGCGACTCGACAGCGTTCGAATCGCTCCAGCGACGGGAGGAGTTGCGGCCGCGGAGACAATGACCACGGTCGATCCGAAAGGAAGCTCCCGGGCCTGTTGGCTCAGCAGCAGCTCGAACCGCTGCGCAGCTATGGGCTCGAGCTTGCCCAGGGCCAACAGTATCCGCTCCAACTGCCCCGGGTCTCGCCCCGATCCCACCGTGATGGTTCCACGGGTCCATCGATGGAACCCGTTGGTGTACACCCCCACCTGATAGCCCTGATCCAGAGCCCAGTTGGCGAGGGAGGCCGCGACGGTGATCGAGAGCTCGAGCACCACCGGATCGTAGCCATATCCCCAGCCCGGCGCCCCGTTGGTGTCCAGGTTCAAGAAGACTGCCAGCTTGTGGCTGGTGGTCGCCTCGAAGACCCTGGAGTGAAGCTCGCCGGTTCGCGCACTGGCCGGCCAGTGGATGCGATGCAGTCCATCACCGGGCCGATACTCCCTGGAGCCGGCGATGCGGGTGACGTCCTCGAAGATCCAACTCTTGGTGCGAAGATCGCCCAGGGGATATCGAGCAGGCAGCCCCAACTGGCTGAGGGGCACGACCCGTGGGTAGACCACCAGGCTCTCGGGCAGTTCCAGGGTTCGCTCGCAACTGACGAAGCCGAAGAGGTCTCCGGAGCGCAGCCGCACCGGGCCGAAGCGATGCTCCCCTCTAGCCAGGCAGGGGAGGACGTAGCGACGGCGGATCCGCTCGTAGGGCCGCAGCGGGAAGAAATTGGCCAGGATCGCCCGATCCGGCTTGTGGGAGGGGTAGATCCTTCCCGATTTCGGCGGCAGCGCCTGCGGTATCTCGTCCTCGATCTCCAGCCACGAGAGAGGGAGGATCTTGCGGTTGATCACCTCGATCTCCAACACGACCTCCTCGCCAAAAGAGACCTGCCGTCGACTGAAGCGGCGCCGATACTCCACTCCAATCAGACAGTACCTCTCCCACAACCGTGACAGCCCCGCCGCCACCAGGAGGGCCAGGGCCAGCAGGAACAGCGGGGCCTGCCTGGCGATCACGCTGATCGCCAGGAGCAGCACCAGAAAGGAGAGCATACCGCTGCCAAACAAGAGTCACCCTCCCAGTGGGGCAGCAGCCTCCACGGGAGCCGGCACCCGATCCAGCAATCCGGCTACCACCTGCCTGCTCCCCAGACCATGGAGTGATCCCTGGGTGGTCAGGATCAGCCGGTGGGAGAGGATCGGCCCTGCCAACCGCTTTACGTCGTCGGGCAGCACGAAGTCCCGGCCCTCCAGGGCCGCCAGCGCTTGACCGGCGCGGAGAAGGGCTATGGTGGCCCGGGGGCTTGCGCCCAAGGTGACATCCTCTATCCCCCTGGTGGCACGAACCAGCTCCACCAGATAGTCCTCCACGGCATCGCTCACGTACACCCGCCGGCAAGCTCCCGTCACCTCGGGCAGGTCGCTCGCCTGCAGGACGGGGGTCAGTCCCTCCAGGGGATTGCCTTCCTGGAAGCGCCGGGCAATCCGCTTCTCCTCTTCCTTGGAGGGGTAGCCCAGCCCCAGCCGCATGAGGAAACGGTCCAGCTGAGCTTCCGGCAAGGGGAAGGTTCCCTCCAGCTCGATGGGGTTCTCCGTGGCCAGGACGAGGAAGGGTCGTGGCAGGGGATAGGTTTCACCGTCCACGCTCACCTGCCGCTCCTCCATCGCCTCCAACAACGCCGATTGAGTCCGCGGGGTGGCCCGATTGATCTCGTCCGCCAGCAGGATGTTGGCGAAGACGGGGCCAGGCCGGAACTGGAACTGCTGGCTCTTCTGGTTGTAGTAGGAGATGCCCGTGACATCCGAGGGGAGGAGGTCGGGCGTGAACTGGATCCGCTGAAAGGAGAGGCCCAGGGAGCGAGCCAGCGCCTTCGCCAGGGTGGTCTTGCCCAGCCCTGGCACGTCCTCCAGCACGACGTGACCCTCGCATAGCAGGGCTACCAGCAACAGGGTGATCGTCTCCTCCTTGCCGACGATCACCCTTCCAACGTTCTCACGAATCCGAGTGGCGGCCTCGGCCACAACCCCCACGCCGGCATCCTTCGAAACCATGATCCTCTCCTCCCCTAAGCCCGGGCACCGCTGCAGTTCGTTCCTGGGTCATCAGACGGCCGTCATCGCTTTCGGTTCGGCCACCACGGTCCCCCCACCCCTCGCAGCCCCTCCACACCAACAATCAACTCGACGGCGCGACGAGGAGCCGTCACCTCCTGCCCCCATGGCTCTTCCCTGAACCTATAGTCCTGCTTGCGGATGTATTCGTCCAGTTCCCCCACCACGACCGCGATCCGCTCGGCCTCTAGACGCGCGAGGATCCTGGCGTCGCTCGGATCGGCACAACGAAGCGCCTGGGCCAGGTGAGGCAGGCAGAGCCCGGGAGAGTGGCGAAAGGCCGCCTGGATCGCGGGAGACCGCATCGACCGCCCCAACACTCTCGCCCACCCCATCTCCACGTCGACGCGCTGGCTCTCCACAGCGCACGGATGCGTCTCGGACCAGGCGCCGCCGGAAACCTCCACCCCGTTGCCGGAGGTCGCTCCCTCACCGTTAACGCCTGAGACCGCCGTTGTCAGTCTGCGGAGGGCATCGCGAGCCTCCAGATCGCGGAGTGTGCCACCGGCCACACCGCCTTCGCGGTGCGACAACTGCCACGCATGAAGGTTGCACAGCCAGGGATGGGGCTCGTAGCGCTCTTCAGCAAGCAGTCGCACCGCTCGATTATCGACCTCCCAGGCCCGGATGCAGACCGGACACTCTTCCCCTTCGGTATCGGACAACAGCTCCTCGGCAGTCCTCGTATCTCCATTGTCGGTACCGGCCGGAACGATCAGCGGATCTCGCCGCGTCAATGCTCCCCGCGAGCCCACCAGCAGCCGAGTCAACGCCGATCCACCATCCGCGCTCGCGCTTGAGGAGGACTCCAGAGCTGAACGGAGAGAGTTGATCGCGGTCAAGAGAAGGACCCCGGCCACCTGGTGGTCCGGTCGGAAGCCCAGGGCTCGCTCCAGATGGGGCAGGCAGAGCCCGTCGTGTGCAAGATAGCTGTCGGCGAAGTCCGGCTCGGCCAGATGATCGACGAGGGTGCTGAGGTACCGACCCTCGCCGTCGGCGAGATTGGCGCAGGTGGGGCACGATGCCTGGGGAAGAAGCCGCCAGGCCAGCGCAGGCTTTCGGCGGTAGCCGGCAAGCAGTCCTCCTGCAGACCCCTCTTCCAGGATCCTCGCCACCTCGCCCAACACGTCCCGGTAGATGATGGCCACACCGAGGCCGCTGGAAGGCTGATGTACAAACTGCCAGGCGTGATGAGGACAGAAGCCCCGCGATGCCCGAAGCTGCTCCCGCAAGCCCGGGTCGTTCACCTGCTCGTACGCCAGCGAGTCCAGGGAGTGGGCGATGGAATCCAGCGAGAGCCGGCACACGGGGCACCCCTCCTTGCCCAGCGCATCCCTCACGTCGTAGAAGAGGGTGTGCCGACGGACCGCCCCTGGCTTGGTGAAGAGCCGTGCCATCTTCCGCCTCTGTACCCCGGTGCCGTTCAGTCTAACAAAAAAAGCTCCTACCGGGCGCTCCCGCCCCGATAGAAGCTATCAGTCGGCTCGTCGACCTTTCGGGGAGTATCCCCAGGCGAGCTTCATCGCCTTAGAAGCTATCTCGCCGGATCCTCATTGGTAGCTATCGGACGATCATCACACTACAGGAAGCTCCTCGACTAACCCGGCTGGAGGTGCCGGTGAGGGCGCGCCAGAAGCCTCCCGGCGGGTCCCCCCCAAGCACAACGAGATCGAAGCCTCCTTGGCGAGCGTAGCCGGTTATTGCGGTGGCTCCTCGACCTGGAAGCACCTCGCTCCGCAAGACAACCCCGCGTCGTTTCGCCAGGTCCCGAGCTTGCTGCTGCAACTCCCCATAGTAGCGGTCCTCGCGCTCCTTCTCCTCCTGAACCTCCCCTACCGTGGCTGGGAACCTGGGTAAGCCCTTCTCCACCGACAGAGCCCACAACTCGGCATCGTGCTGCCAGGCCAGGCTGATCGCCATCCGGAGGGCCTTGCGCGAGGCCTTCGATCCGTCCAGAACCACCAGGATCCTCTGGAACGAACCCTCGCTCCATCGAGTTGCGGGCTCCTCGTCTCCCAACGAGGTCCCAAGCCCAGGGTGGGTGCGGCTCATCAGCGTTCCTCCCCTCGTCCAATACCGCTGACGGACGCTCCCCGTTGGCCAGGGCTCCACGCGCGCTAAGGTTCGTGGGGCGTCAATCTGGCGCAGGGCGTGTTGCCGGCAAGACAGCCAACTGCACGTTCAGACCAACACCTTCTGAGCTAATGAGCAGAATCACGACCACACTTGCTGTGGTAGCTCGGCCGAGAAAGATACTCTACTAGTTTCGAGTGTAGGTCTGGTCTGCCGACCTGTCAAGCAGAATGGAGCGACCAAGCGGGTTCGCACCTACATCGGAGAGAGTGATACCTACCACGGGCGTGCTCTCTTCCTGGTGATTCTGGAGACGTTGCGGGCAGAGGGCTGTGGCGGCGCGACTGCCGGCGAGGGAACTGGAGACCCTGGAGGAGGGAGAAACCGTTGCCGACGTGATGACCCGGGAGGTGACCACCATCCCGCCCGAGACTACCCTGGACGGGGTCGCCCACCTGATGGTGATCAGACAGCTCATCAGGTTGCCTGTGGTGGATCTGTCGGGCGTTCTCCTCGGTCGGCGCGTGCATTTGCATGGCCAGCCGCCGGAGGGCTATAATTCGCACAATAGAATGAGCCCTTGGTGATGAAGCTCGCCCGGGGCGCAGTAGGTCGCTACTGCAGTTGCCGCCACATGGCTGGCTGATGGCTTCTACGGGATGGCACTCATCCGGTAGAAGCCATTCTTGTTGGAAGCCACGCCGCCGGGAAGGCGAGCGGATCGAGCCGACTCTCCGTGACTGCCTGCCGAGCGCAAGCGGCCGAGGCGAGCCGAAGAAGAGAGCACGAAAGGAAGGTTGGGGTGTCGTGATGAGAACCGAGGCTGAGAAGCTGGTGAGTCGTAGGGACGTCTCGGCGGGAGCCGCGCTCAGGTTCGTCGTCTTCCTCGGCGTGGTCAGTCTGTTCGCCGACATGACCTACGAGGGCGCCCGCAGCGTCACGGGGCCGTTCCTCGCCGTTCTCGGGGCGAGCGGGACCGTCGTCGGCATTGTCGCTGGATTCGGGGAGCTGGTCGGGTACGGCCTGCGGCTGGTGTCCGGCTCCATCGCCGACCGGACTCGAAGGTACTGGACGATCACGCTGATCGGCTACACCGTCAACATGCTGGCGGTGCCGCTGCTGGCACTCGCCGGACGCTGGGAGGTCGCGGCCTTTCTCATCATCGCGGAGCGGACCGGCAAGGCGATGCGCAACCCGCCCAGGGACGTGATGCTCTCCCACGCCACCCTCCAGATCGGGCGGGGGTGGGGCTTCGGCCTCCACGAGGCGCTCGACCAAACCGGGGCGGTGCTCGGGCCGCTCGCCGTCGCCGGGGTCCTCTACCTCAAGGGCGACTACCGTGTGGCCTTCGCGGCCCTGGGCATATCGGCCCTCCTGGCGCTGGGAACCCTGGTCGCTGCCAGGATCACCTACCCGACGCCTCATGACTTCGAGGCCACGACGGGCGCCGAGATAGAGAGCACCGCCTTTCCGAGGGCCTACTGGCTCTACCTCGCGGCGGTGGCTCTGGTGGCGGCCGGCTTCGCCGATTTCCCGCTCATCGCCTACCACTTCCAGAAGACCTCCCTGGTCTCTCCGGACTTGATCCCTCTGTATTACGCCCTGGCGATGGGGGTGGCCGGCCTGGGCGGGCTAGTATTCGGGCGGCTCTTCGACCGGGTGGGGTTGTCGGTGCTGATAGCCGCCTCGCTCATAGCGGCGCTGTTCGCGCCCCTCGTCTTCTTCGGCGGCTTCACCTTCGCCCTGCTCGGCATGGTCTGCTGGGGGATAGGGCTGGGGGCGCACGAATCCGTCATGCGGGCGGCGGTCGCGGACTTCGTCCCGGCAAACCGCCGGGGCTCCGCCTACGGCATCTTCAACGCGGGGTACGGCCTGTTCTGGTTCCTGGGCAGCGCCCTGATCGGGATCCTTTACGACATCTCCATACCCTGGCTGGTCATATTCTCGGTCGCGGCGCAACTCGCTTCGATTCCGGTGTTTCTGGTCGTTCGGCGAGAGATGTCCTTGCGGTCGAACCGCTAGTGTCGGCGTCTTCAACGGGCTGGAGATCGTTGGCATCGGCCTCTCGGTGGTCGCCATCGCCTTCGTCGTGTACGGACGGCGGGTCCAACTGGTTCGAGGGGCTGCAAGCGTGATCCTCCTCCACGCCTTCCTCACTGGAAACCGCCCGCTGCTCCGGCATGAAGAAGGTCTGAGCGATCAGGGTGGGCACCACGGCACTGCCGATGACCACGGTCACCAGAACGCTGTACTGGGTCTGGTTGATGATGTTGTGGGTGATGCCGAAGAGGGACGAGATGGTGCCGAAGGTTAGGCCCGTCGACATCAGCATCGTCGTGTAGTTGCCCTCTCGGATACCCATCCTGAACACTCGGGTCAGGGGCCAGACGCCCACCAGCTTGGTGCCCATCTTCACCGCCAGCAAGGCGACGATGAGCCCGGCCGCCGCGATCACCGCCGGCAGCGACACCAGCATACCGGCCTTCAGGAAGTAGAAGGGGGTAAGCAGGCTGAAGGCGATGGTCCTCATACGGGTCATGAGCACCTTGTTGTGGACGAAGACTCCCGCCACCACCAGCCCCACCAGGTAGGCCGGCAGGACCGCCTCGCTGTTGGCCATGCTGGCCAGGCCCCCTAGGGCGAACAGCACCAGGAAGAGGAACTTCACCTCGGGCTCGCTCACCTTGCCGCCCCAGGTGGCGAGGACCCAGCGGGTCATGCGGGGTAGCTGCCACAGCACCAGGGCGCTCACCGCCACGAAGAGCAGCATCCACTGGTTGAAGTTGGCAAAGAGCACGCCCAGGGCCAGCACCGTGCCCAGGTCGTTGACGAAGCAGGCGGCCAGGATCAACTTGCCCAGGTCGGTCTCGTTGAGCCCCGTCTCGACCATGACGGCATAGACCACGGCCACCGAGGTGGTGGACAGGGCGATGCCGGCGATCTGGGCGGCGTGGAGTTCCCAGCCGGCGACGTAGTAGGCGAAGGCCATGGCCCCCAGGAAGGGGAAGACGAACCCCGCGGTGCCGATGGCGAGGCTGGGCTTGAGGTGTCTCTTGAAGGATTCGGGGTCGATCTCGGCGCCCGCCAGGAAGGTGAGCAGGACGCTTCCGAAGGAGGCCAGGAAGTCGATCCATGGGGCGGTGTGCAGACCGAGGAAGTTGCCGCCGATAACCCCGACGCCGATCTCCACCAGCGCCACGGAAAGGCCGATGCGTACCGATATCAGGCTGGCTACCAGCGCCAAGCCCATCCACGATGCCGCGATGAACCAGAGGTTATCCACCTCGTCCCTCCTTGACTTAGGTTCATGTGTTCGGCACGGAGGGCACGAGGGGAGCGCAGGGCACACAAATAGCCCTCCCTCTGCCCTTAGTGCAGAGACAGGAGCCATCAGCACCACCGCGATTCCGGCGAGGTTGTCTGCCTCGCCCGGGTGAGCTCCATCACCCGTGGCACTACTTTGCCTATGCAGGTAGTGTATCGCAGGCGGGCAAAGAAGACAAGTGCTCGACAAGACAAGACCGGGGCAACAAAATAGCCTCTGCGGGAACTTCCAAATCCTGCCCTACCCTTTCGTCGGCTTCCGTTTGGCCGTGGCCGGCTGAAGTCGCTCCGCCACAAAGGAGGCCACCTGTCTCCCACCGACCAGGGTGACCGCCTCCCAGAAACGGAGCCCCGCTTCCTCCGGCTTCTTCGGGTTGCTCATCGGATCGAAGCGGGTTAGAGGCTCCCAGCGACCGCCGGTCCACATCATGGCGCTGCCGCCTGCCTCGCGGACGATCAGCGTTCCCGCCGCCACGTCCCACAGCTTCGGCCGCCGGAACACAGCGTACCTGAATACCCCGGTGGCCACCATGGCCGTCTCGAAGCAGACGCTCCCCAGGCAGCGCAGCTCGCCCGGGTTCTGGCGCAGCCGCTCCAAGCGGTGAAACTGGTGGGCGTGGTGGCCGGGGAGGCCAGCCAGGCTGGAGGCCTCCGGCGCCGCGGCTTCGGAAGCCTGCACCGGGTCGCCGTCGAGGAAAGCGCCGCCACCCAGGCGGGCGTGGAGGACGGCGCTCCTGAGCTGGAGGGTTGAGGTCTGAGACTCCGCACCTGGCGCCATCATGGGTCGGGCGGTGCGAGGGGCCACCGGGAGGAAGATGGCGCCCACCACCGGCTCACCTCGGTGCAGGAGCGCCGCCGAGCAGGCGAAGAGGGGCAGGCCGTTGACGAAGTTGGTGGTGCCGTCCACGGGGTCCAGCACCCAGAGGAACTCCCGTTGGGCGACCTCCACCTCGGTGCCCTCCTCCCCCAGGATGGCATGCTCCGGGAGCTGCTGGGCGATGGCGGACCTGAGGAAGGCTTCGACCCCCCGATCCACCTCGGTGACCGGGTCCGCTCGATTCTCCTGCTTGTACTCCACGTGCAGGGGGCGCCAGAAGCGGTCCAACGCCATCTGTCCGGCCCGGCGCACCAACTCGACGGCCTGGGACTCGATCTCTTGGAGCATGATAGCGTCAGGAGATTGGTCGTTCATGCCTTCCAGAATACACGGCGACGAAGTTGCCAGGCAAATAGACGGGCGGGGGAAGATTCCCCGCCCTCTCTGACAAGATCCGATGGAAGTGGGTCGCCGCTGGCAAGCTACACCCCGGGCACCTGGGCTACGGGCGTCGCCGAAAACTCCATAACCTGAGGATGCACCAGCTTCTCGTAGTCGGTGTAACGAAGCTTCATGCTCTCGGTGTGGCTCCCTACCGGGAAGGTGATCTCCGGCGCCCGGGCCAGGGCTCGGTCGATGTAGACGGGCACCCCATACAGGTTGCCGAAGGGCGGCATCGCACCCACTTCGCAGTCGGGGAAGGTTGCCGCGAACTCCTCCTCCCTGGCAAGCCGCAGCTCCTTGGCGCCCAGTCCCGCCCTCAGCTTCTCCAGATTGACGTTGCTGCTGGCCGGCAGCACCAGCATCACCGTGCTCCCGTTGACAATGGCCACCACCACCTTGGCCACCTGTTTTCCGGTGATGTGTTCGGCCGCTGCCAACTGCTGGGCTGTGTACGCCAACCGGTGCTGCTCCAACTCGAAACTCACCCCGTTGCTCGAAAGATACTGCTGCAACCTCTCCCTACAACGCATCTCCCTCTCCCTCCTCCGCCACCGGACGGTCCGGCGGGCTCCAACGGATCGGCCGCCATGAGGAAAGAGGGGCTGGGGACCAACCGGGTTCCCCGGCCCCGAACAGGGCCTTCAATAGCCCGCTCGGCACGGCGCAGCCTTCTGAGGAGCAATCCCTTCGCTCGCCTTTAGCTGCGGTGGTTCCTTTTCCAGTCTAGCACCCTGGAGGCCAGAGTCAATAACCTGTCTTGCATGCGCGGCGCCACTCCCAGACCCGTCGAGCTGCCATGCCCTGCCATCATCTGCATCTCGCAAGGCCGGCGATGCGGATCCTTCGCCCCGACCACGACGACGGTGAGGGTCCCCGCTGCTCGAGGAGGCCGGAGTTGCACGTTGTCTCCAAGGAGGCTAACATCATCTCCTACCGGTTGGCGACGGAGCACTCCATAGCTTATGTAAAGCATGGGATCGGTCTCCGTCCGTTCGCCAGGGTGGACTCTCTTGTGCCGGCAGTGTTCCAAGGGGGCACGGGCGGCTCAGCTTTGCGGGGAGGGCATATGGGAAGCAAGGTGGCGACCTTTCGGATACCGAATCAGATAACCCTCGGGGCCGGGTCGGCCGAGACGGTGGGCACCGAGGCTAAGCGGCTCGGCGGCCGGCACGCTTTCGTGGTGAGTGATCCGGCCCTGCAGAAGATCGGGATCACCGATCAGGTAGTGGCCTGGCTGGCGGCTCAGGGAGTGCGTTCGACCCTCTTCACGGAGGTGGAGCCGGAACCTTCGGTGCAGAGCGCCAACCGGTGCGCCGAGGCCGCCCGCGCGGCGGGGTGTGACCTGGTGGTCGGAATCGGCGGCGGCAGCGCCCTAGACAGCTCCAAGGCGGTGGCGATGCTGCTCACTAACGGCGGCCAGGTGGAGCAGTATCTGGGGATCGGGCTCGTCGGGAAGCGAGGAGTGCCCTCCATCTTGATACCGACCACCTCTGGGACCGGCGCCGAGATCACCCCCAACGCCCTCTTCTACGTACCGGCTGCCCGGGACAAGAAGTCCATCGTCAGTCCCCATATCGTCCCGGACGTGGCCATCGTAGACCCGATGCTGACCCTCACGGTGCCACCTTCCGTGACGGCCGCCACCGGGGTCGACGCCCTCTGCCACGCGGTGGAGGCCTTCACCTCCATCAACTCCTCGCCCCTGACGGAGATGTACGCCCTGGAATCGGTCCGTCTGATCGGCGCCAGCCTGCGCACGGCGGTGGGCAACGGCAACGACCTTCCGGCCCGCGAGGCGATGGCCAGGGCCAGCCTCTACGCAGGCATCTCCATCGCCAACGCCGGCACCAACGCCGTCCACGCCCTGGCCTACCCGCTCCAGGGTCAGCACCGGATCACCCACGGCGTGGCCAACTCCCTGATGCTCCCCTACGTCCTGGAGTTCAACGCCCTCAGCAACCTGCCCAAGTTCGCCCAGGTGGCCGAGGCCATGGGCGAGCCCATAGCTGGCCTCTCCCTGCGGGACGCCGCGGCTCGAAGCATTCTGGCCTGCCGGCTGCTGTCCCAGGATATCGGGATCCCGCAGCGGCTGGGCGAGGTGGGGGTCGGGGCGGAGCACGTCGACGCCCTGGTGGAAGGGGCGATGCAGGTGACCCGCCTGCTGGCCAACAACCCGCGGAGGGTTCGACCCGAGGACGCCCGAGCCATCTTCGAGAAGGCGCTCTAGCCAAAGGCAGAATCGGGAGGGCGAGGCTCCTGCCGAGCCGGCACGGCGGAAGGCTAGGCGGCTCGGGCGGGACCCTCGCCCTCCCGCATATGGCCCAGGACGCACATCAGCCGGTGGCATTGCGCGGCACGGCCCTCGCCCTCCCGCATATGGCCCAGGAGGTGACAGCTGCATGCAACAGACCCCTGTCGTCACCTGCTTCTTGCTGGACCCGCGGGGCAAGCTGCTGCTCCTCCGCCGGGGCAGCCGGGTCGGCAGCTACCGGGGACGATGGGCCGGTGTGAGCGGATACCTTGAGGCCGAGCCCGAGGAGCAGGCCTACACGGAGATCTCGGAGGAGGTGGGGCTGTCGCGCCGGGAGGTCAGACTGCTGGCCCGGGGCGAGCCGCTGGAGGTGGTGGACACCGAGATGGATCGCACCTGGATCGTCCACCCCTTCCTCTTTCGGGTCGACGACCCCGGGAAGATCCGGCTCGACTGGGAGCACACCGAGTTCCGCTGGATCGATCCTGCCGAGATGGCGTCCTTTCCCACCGTTCCCGGCCTGGCCGAGGTGCTGAAAAGGGTGTATCCTTAGAATGGGCCAATACCGCTGAAGGAGCCCCGCCGTTGCCCACCCGAGACGACCGCCAGGGCCAGCTGTTCGCCCCCCCGGATCCCGAGCCCGAACCGGAGGAGGAGCTGGAGGGAGCCCCGCTGGCAGCCCGCATGCGCCCCCGCTCCCTGGACGAGTTCGTTGGCCAGGAGCACATCCTGGGTCCAGGCAAGCTGCTCCGCCGGGCAATCGAGACCGATCGGATCACCTCCCTGATCCTCTGGGGTCCGCCCGGCACCGGAAAGACCACCCTCGCTCAGATCATCGCCCGGGCCACCCACGCCTACTTCGTCGGGCTGAGCGCCGTCTCGGCGGGTGTCGCCGACCTGCGCAAGGCCATCGAGGAGGCCACCCGCCGCCGGAGGCAGCAGAACCAGCGAACCATCCTGCTGATCGACGAGATCCACCGCTTCAACAAGGGGCAGCAGGACTCCGTCCTGCATGCGGTTGAGCAGGGGGTCGTCACCCTGGTCGGCGCCACCACCGAGAACCCCAGCTTCGAGGTGAACTCAGCACTGCTCTCCCGCTGTCGGGTCTTCACCCTGCGAGCCCTGAAGGCCGAGGAGATCGAGGAGCTGCTCCGCCGCGCCATGGCCGACCGTGAGCGGGGGCTCGGCAACCTCCAGGTCGAACTGGCCCCGGAGCCCCTGAAGGCCCTGATCTCCCTGTCCGACGGCGACGCCCGCAAGGCGCTCAACGGCCTGGAGTTGGCGGTGGCCGCCACACAGCCCGATGGGCAGGACCACCGGCCGGTCACCCTGGCCGCCGTCGAGGACGCCATGCAGCGCCGGGCCCTGCTGTACGACAAGGCCGGCGAGCAGCACTACGACATCGTCTCCGCCTTCATCAAGTCGATGCGGGGCTCCGATCCCGATGCCGCACTCTACTACATGGCCCGCATGCTGGAGGCGGGCGAGGACCCTCTCTTCGTCGTCCGGAGGATGGTGATCCTCGCGGCCGAGGACGTCGGCCTGGCCGATCCCCAGGCCATCCAGGTCGCCGTCGCCGCCCAGCAGGCGGTCCACTTCGTGGGGATGCCCGAGGCCTGGCTGATCATGTCCGAGGCGGCTATCTACCTGGCCACGGCCCCCAAGAGCCACTCAGCCAAGAACGCCATCGGCAACGCCAGGGCCGCGGTCCTGGAGAAGGGCAACCTGCCGGTCCCGCTGCATCTCCGCAACGCCCCCACGAGCCTGATGAAGTCCCTGGGCTACGGCAAGGGCTACGATTACCCCCACGACTTCGCCCCCGACGATCCTCGCCGCTTCCGGCAGCGCTACCTGCCCGATGGCCTGGAGGGTGGTTATTACCAACCATCCTCACACGGATTCGAGTCCGAGATCCAGGAGCGGATACGCAGGATCGAGGAGTTGAGGAGAGCAGCTCATCCCCCCGCGGTAGACGGCGAGTAGATAGCGCAGTACCGCAAGCCCTCGGCGAGCTCGGTGAGTTGCAGCTCACCCTCGTCAACGCGATAGCGATTGCTCCTGCCCCCGGTACCGCCTCCGGTTCGCCCAACGATGCAGCCGGCAGGCGCCGGT
>JAJZRD010000336.1 GCA_021845945.1 Chloroflexota bacterium | reverse complement strand
CCGCTCAACCCGACCTCGGCATCGTCAAGCGACGCCGCAAACACAGGGAGCGAGCTGCCCTTGACAAATGGCCTCAGGAGCTTAACTTGTAACCAATGCCCGACGGGTCGCCCCTACGATTCTGCCGAGGCGACGGCTCTCGAAGGAGTTGCTCATGCCCCTGAGGGGGCACCATCGAGAATGGAAACGGCGTCTCAGAGGATTGCGACCGCCCGACCGGCTCCTACGGGTGGATGGGGATCTCCTGCAGGGGCAGGGTGAAGGAGAAGGTGCTCCCCTTGCCCACCTGGCTCTCCGCCCAGATCCGGCCCCCGTGGGCCTCCACGATCAGCCGGGTGATGTACAGTCCCAGTCCCAGCCCCTCCGCCTTCCGGGCCGTCTTGGCCCTGAAGAAGCGCTCGAACATGTGAGGGATGTCCTCTGGAGGGATCCCCACCCCCTGGTCGGTCACCGAGGTCAGGGCATACCCGTCCTGCCGGCCCACCCGGATCACCACCGGAGTCCCCGGCTCCGAGTACTTCAGGGAGTTGGTGATCAGGTTAACCAGCGCCCGCTCGATCCGCTCCGGGTCCGCCGGCAGCGGCGGCACCCGCTGGGCCGACTCCACCCGCAGCCTCTCCCGATCCCGCAGGGTGCCCACCCGCCCAGCCACCTCGGAGACCAGCTCCAGGAGATTGCAGAGCTCCTTGTGCATCTCCATCCGCCCGGCCTCCAGGCGGGCTGACTCCACCAGATCCTGGAGCATGGAGTTCATCCTCTTGGCACCCTTCAGGATGGACTCGGCGCTGCCGGTCTCCCGCTCCAGCCCTCTCTTCTCCAACAAGCGGCGTAGCCAGTCGGCCTGCCCCATGATGACGGCCAGGGGGGCCCGCAGGTCGTGGGAGATGAGGGAGAGATACTCCTCCCTCAACCGCTCCGCCTGCTTCCGCTCGGTGATGTCCCGGTCGATCCCCCGATAGCCGCAGAACCTTCCCGCCGCGTCGAAGAATGGGACCCCGTTGGTCTCGAGCACCACCAGGTGGCCGTCCCGGTGCCGGTTGGCGTTCTCCAGGAAACGGAAGGGCTGCCGCTCGGCCAGCGCCAGCCAGTATCCCTCCTGGACCCGGCGGGCCTCCTCGGGCGGCATGAAGTCGAAGGGGGTCTTGCCCAGCAGCTCCTCCGGGGAGTAGCCGAGGATGTCCTGAACCTGAGGGCTCGCGTAGGTGTAGACGCAGTCCACGTCCACCTCCCAGACCCAGTCGCTGGTGGTCTCCACCAGGTTGCGATATCGGGCCTGGCTCTCCCGCAGCGCCTCCTCCGCCCGCTTGCGGTCGGTGACGTCACGGCAGTAGCCCGCCAAGCCCACGATCTTTCCCCGCGGGTCCCTCCAGGGCTCCAGGGCCACCTCCGACCAGCGCTCGGCCCCGTCGAAGGTGAGGTGAACCTCCATCCTTTCCCCCGCTCCGGTCTCCAGCACCTTTCGCTTGATCTCCGTCAGACGCTCCGCCTCATCCCTGGAAAAGAGATCGAAATCGGTCTTCCCCAGCACGCCCTCCACCGTCATGGGCGGCACCGGGTTGAAGATCCAGCTGTAGCGCAGGTCGCGATCCTGGTAGTACATGACATCGGGGGAGTTGGTGACTATCAGCCGGAAGCGCTCCTCGTTCTCCCGCAGCGCCTCCTCCGCCTGCTCGCGCTCGGTGACGTCCCGGACCAGCAGGACGGCGTACTCCACTCGCTTCCCCTTGACGAGGGGGTAGTAGTGGACGTCCATGTAGCGACGCCCGGCGACCGCGTAGGTGAACCAGCCCTGGTAGCGGACGGACTCCCCGGCGAAGCAGCGATCGAGGTTGGGGCGAACGAGACGCTCGTACTCGTCCCGGCGGTACACGTCCGTGATGTGATGGCCCACGAAGTCGGAGACCGGCCGGCCGTGCATCCGGAGGTAGGTGGGGTTCACCATGCAGTAGACGTGGCGGCGGTCCACGACGGAGACCAGGTCGGGGGAGCTTTCCACCAGCCTGGCGTAGATCCGGAGGGATTCGTTGGCGTCGCGGAGTTCCTCTTCGACCCTCTTTCGGTCGGTGATGTTGCGAATCACGTGGATGACCTTGTTATTCTGGAAGGGCACCGTCCGCGCTTCGAAGATCTGCTCACCCCGAGGCAACCGGAGCGAGTACTCAACGGCCACCGGCGCGTTGATCCTCAGCGCTTGACGGGTGGCTCGCTCCAGCCTCTGCGCTACCTTGACGGGAAGGACGTCACGCATCTGCTTGCCCAGGAACCGCTCGGGGGGAACGTACAGGTCCTCCGGGCGGCCTGCCCTGTAGTCGAGAATGGTGAAGTCGGCGCCGACCCAAAAGAAGAGATCCGGCAGGGCCATTAAGGCGGCTTCAACCTCTGGGGCGGACACGCCCTTCTTCAGCTCGGCCAGCGCAGCCTCCAACTGGGCGATGCGACGGCGCGCCTCGGCCAGTTCCTGGAGGAGTCGCTCCTGGGTCTTCTCGTCGTCCCCCATGGGCAACCTCCCGGAGGGTCCCCACTCCTCGAATTCGGGGTCTCCTGGCCCCGTCGAGCATCCCTTCCGCGGCCGGTTGAGACCCACGAGCTCGCCTTCCAAGGACAGCCACGGCATGGTTCGCGGCCGTGGCCAACAGTTGGTCGGGCCACGGCCGCGAACCATGCCACAGCCACCGACGAATACTGCCGCATAACTGGGGCCAGGACCGCGCCTTGCAGATCGACGCGAGACTGTCCCGAAGTCGGCAAGACGGGTGCCGGGAGGAGGATTCAGGCGTCGCCCTCT
>JAJZRD010000071.1 GCA_021845945.1 Chloroflexota bacterium | reverse complement strand
GTGGTGGTCTCCCTCAACATGGCCGGGAGCGTCCCCGACGTGGCCGACCTGGTGGTGTCCGATCCCGTTCAGGCGGGTGTCATGACGGTCATGCACGTGGCCAGCACGGCCAAGTTCGACATCACCCGCCAGCGGGGCAAACGGTACTAGACAGAATCCCCTCTCCCTCTGGGAGAGGCCGCCCGCAGGGCGGGTGAGGGCTGTCTTGGTGCTGCCGACCGAGCCCTCACCCCGACCCTCTCCCAAGGGGAGAGGGAACCCGTCTCGCCTAACTGAACCGGTCGAACAACCCCTCCAGCAGGTCGTGGGCGTCGGTTTCACCGGCGGCCTTCTGGCCCTCCAGCCCCTCCTCGAAGCTGGGTGCCTCCTCCCGATAGAAAACCCCCACGTAGAGGGGATCCTCGCTCCGAGCCTTCAGCATCGCCTCGCCGAGGTCAGCGGCATCGTGATCCTGGGGAAGCGCCTCAACCAGCTCCCGATAGAACTTGAAGGTGTTCACCTTGTTGAAGGTGGGGCACGGGCTGTACACGTCGATGATCGAGAGCCCCTTGTGGTCGATCCCCTGAACGATCAGGTCGGCCAGCTCCTTGGGCTGCCCCGAGAAGCCCCTGGCCACGAAGGTCGCCCCGGCGGTCAGGGCCAGCAGCAGGGGGTTCACAGAGCGATCGGCGCTGCCGTGGGGCGTGGTCTTGGTGGTGAAGCCGACCCGGCTGGTGGGCGAGGTCTGTCCCTTGGTGAGACCATAGATGCTGTTATCCATGATCAGGTAGGTCACATCCAGGTTGCGGCGGGCCGCGTGCAGGAAGTGGCCTCCGCCGATGGCGAAGGCATCCCCATCACCTCCCATCACCAGCACCGAGAGTTCGGGCCTCGCCGCTCTCAGCCCCGTGGCGATGGGCATGGTTCGACCGTGCACGCCATGGAAGCCGTAGGTTGCCACGAAGAAGGGGATCCGGCTGGAGCAGCCGATGCCGGACACCACCACCACATCCTTGGGATCGAATCCCTTCTCACGCATGGCGTTGTAGGCGGCGTTCAGCACGCCGAAGTCCCCACAGCCGGGACACCAGGTCGGCTTCTCGTCGCTCTTGTAATCCTCCAGGGTCCGTTCGATCAAGGCAGTGCTATCCAACATGCTGCCCCACCTCCTCGATCGCCTTCACGATCCGCGCGACCTTGATGGGAGTCCCGCCGTAGCTGCTCAGCTTCACGACGTCGCGCTTGTAGCGGGCCGCCAGCAGATCGGCGAACTGCCCGCTGTAGTTGACTTCAGGCACAATCAGTACCTTCTTGCTCCTGACGAACTCCCCCACCTGGCGGTCGGGGATCGGCCACAACATCCTGGGCGCCAGCGCCTCCACGGCGATGCCCTTCTCCCTGGCCAGATCCACGGCCTCCACCACGGCCCCCATCGTGGAGCCCCAGGTGACGATGCCGATCTCGGCCGAGGGGTCACCGTAGAGGTCCGCGGGCGGCGCATCCGCCGCCGCAGCCGCCAGCTTTCTGAACCGCTTTTCGGTCATGCGGCTGTGGGTATCTGGATCGTAGCGAGGGCGGCCCAGCTCGCCGTGCTCCAGACCGGTGGCTACGTACTGGCCGCCGGCCTGACCCGGCACACTCATGGGCGAGACCCCGGTGGCAGTGAAGCTGTACCTCTTGAAGCGGCCTCCCTCGTGGCCGTTGCCGCTCCCATCGGCCTGGTAGAGCAGCCGTCCCTTCAGCTCCACCTTCGAGAGGTCTGGCCGCGGTATCTTCTCGGTCCGGGTGGCGAGCACCGTATCGGAGAGCAGGATCACCGGCATCTGGTACTGCTCGGCCAGGTTGAAGGCGTTGATGGCCTGCCAGAAGCAGTCTTCCACCGAGGTAGGAGCCAGGACTATCCGGGGAACCTCACCGTGCCCGCCCGACACGGCCAGCTTCAGATCCCCCTGCTCGTGCTTGGTCGGCATGCCGGTAGAGGGACCCGCCCGTTGGACGTCCACGACCACGGCCGGCAATTCGGCCATGGCCCCCAGCCCCAGCATCTCCACCATCAGGCTGAGCCCCGGGCCCGAGGTGGCCGTCATGGCTCGGACCCCTCCGTAGGAGGCTCCCAGCACCATGCCGGCCGCCGCGATCTCGTCCTCCGCCTGGACCACCGATCCACCCACCTTGGACAGGTGGGCCGCCAGGAACTCCATGATGTCGGTGGCCGGGGTGATGGGATACCCGAAGTAGTTGCGGCAGCCCGCCGCGATGGCGCCCATGGCCAGGGCCTGGTTGCCCGAGACGACGACCATCTCGCCCCGATGCTCCGCGGCGCCAACGGCAAAGAGCGGCTTCCCGCCCATCTGATCCTGAACGTACCGGATCCCGGCCTCCAGGGCGGCCACGTTCTTGGCCACTACATCCTCGCCCTTCCGGCCGAACTTCTCCTGAAGGAGCCGAACCAACTGCTCCTTGGGAAGATCGAACAGGGCCGCCACCACCCCCACGGCCACCACGTTCTTGCCCAGCTCGAACTTGAGCTGGCTCCTGGCGATCTCCGTGAGGGGCACGGCGTACTGCTGCCGGTCGCCGCTCTCGGGCGGCGTGAACTCGGCCGAGTCGTAGATGAGCAGGCCACCCGGCTTCAGGTCGGCAACGTTCTTGTCGTAGGCCTCCTGGTTGAAGGCCAGCAGGACATCCAGCTGATCCCCCTGGGTGTAGAGGCGACGGTCGCTCAGCCGAAGCTGGATCAGGGTGTGCCCACCCTTGATCTCGGCCGGGTAGGTCTTGAAAGTCAGCAGCTCGTAGCCCGCGCGCGCCGCAGCCTGCGCCACCAGTTCCCCGGTGCTTATGACCCCTTCACCGGACTCGCCGGCAATCCTAACCACCAAATCTCCACTCGCCATAGCGGTATCACCCCTTTTGCCCGGACGGGCCCCTCAGGCAGGGCAAACCCTCCGCCATTCCCGGTCCGAACACCCTGCACTGCTGCCCATCGAGCCGCGGTCTAGCAGCCCTCCGGCCCCACGGGCCGGGAGTAGGTCCGATCGAACCTCGAAGACCGTGGCCACTGGGTCCGGCCACTTAAGACGCATTGTACTACATTTAGCGACAAAACGTGTTGCGCCACCATTACAGGTAGGGCCTTTTCGAGGTTGGCCGGACTGTCATGCTGAGCGAAGCGAAGCATCTCCCGGGGCGGCGAGAGGAGACCCTTCGCTCCGCTCAGGGTGACAATGAAAAGGCCCTACATTACAGGGCAATCTGAGCCGGTCTCACCGAGGAGAGGTCAACAGAGGCTGTTGTGAGACGGAGACGGTGGTGGGGGCGTCGAAAGTGCCGGGATCGTCGGTCCAGAGCACCCGCAGCCGGAAGTCGAAGCTGTAGTCGGCGCTCCCGGAGTTCTCCGCCGCCTGCCAGGAGCCGCGCCAGGGTACACGCGAGACGCCTACTTCAGCCAGTCGGGCACCGTCCAGGATCCCTTCCCGGACGCCCCGGCCTCGGTTGAATAGCGGTTGTCCGTGGTCTTCGTCTCGCCCGATAGCATCTCCGAGGACGGCCGCGAAGGGGCAAGCCCGACCTCCGGATCCCCCGCCGGCAGTTGTCGCTCGCACGGGGAGTCCGCCGCCTGCTCGACTCGGTCGGAGTCCGGCGCAGCATCTGGAGCGAGATCGGCGGACCCCGCCGAGGGGATCGAGGTGGCGACTGGCGAGATCGCGATCTCGCCGGACCGAACCGGTCGAGCGAAGCCGGGATGCCCGACGAGGACCGATCCCGGCTCGGCTGGGGGCGGCTCTGCCTCCTCGGACCTGCCCGTCAGTCGGGTCCATAGGGCGTGGATCCGTGTGGAACGCTGGGATCGAAGATCGGCCAGGGCGAGGTTGGTTTCCCACGCCTGACGAACGGCCTCATCCTGGAGACTCTTGGTCTGCCGCACGGCCTCGACCAGGGTCTGCTCCGCCTCGGTCCGGGCGTTGTCGAGGATCCGATCCGCTTCTGCCTGAGCCTCGGCCAGGATCTGCCCGGATCGCGCTTCGGCCGCCCTCACCAGTTCGTCGTACACCCGTTCCCCGGCGAGAAAAGCGTCCAGGCGGGCCTGCATCGCCTCATGGAAGGCGATCCTCAGCACCTCAGTCGACAGTCCCGCAGCGGCGCCACCGACCGCCTCGGGCCCTTCAGGCTGCGCCCCCGGTTGAGCGGGAGATCCCTCGTGCCAAAAGAGATTGGAATCAGCTTCCGTGCTCATTGCTCCCCACCGCTTTCGTCCAACTGAGGCTGATAGTAGGCCAGTCCCCGCTTTGCCTTCGGGTTCTCCGGGTCCAGCAACAGCGCCGTTTTCAGGCAAATGACCGACTCCCGCGGCGATTCGGTCGTGGCCGCCAGCCAGATCCAGGCATCGACGTTCCTCGGATCCGTCTCCAGCGCCTGTCGGATCAGCCCATACGCGACCTCCCGATCGCCTTTTCGGGCGGCCTCCTGACCCATAGCCACCAGGGCACCAGCCACCTGAGGCCGGTCTTCTTCGGGAGAATCAGGCGGTTCCCCGGGGTCAGTCGCCCCCCCGCCCTCAGGCGACCTGTCGGCGGGGATCGGCCCCACCGAAGCCAGTCCTTTGACACGCTGATCCTGATAGGCGTCATCCTGAGCGGAGCGAAGGATCTCCTGGCCACGTGGAGATGCTTCGCTAACGCTCAGCATGACAGCGTCTGTCATCTTCACCGTGTCAGCAGGCGGCTCCCGGCCTTCGCCGGATTCGGCCCCGTCGACCGGCGTCGAAGGGCTCTTACGCCGCCGAGCGAGCCGCCGGATTAGGAAGGCGAAACCGACCAGGATTGGCAGAGCCAGCCCAACCGCCGGCAGCCAGCCGTCCAACCCCGCCGCGGCAAGGAAAGAAAGGACAGTCTGCCAGGCCTCCGCCGGTCCTTCCGGGAACGCCGTGTAGGGAGCGCTCCATTGAGCGGCAATTACCCCCGGCGAAACACCGAAGCAGAGGAGCGCCAGCCCCACAGCGATGAGCCCGGTGAAAGCACGAGACAAGGCAACCTCCAGAGGGTTGTACCGCTGTAGGGCGGGGGTTTATCCCCCGCCGCCGGCCGCATGTCTGGCACCAGGCGGCGGGGTACAAGACCCCGCCCTACGCCATTTTCAGACTAGCGAGGGGGAATGCAGCGGTAGCATAAGGCAGGGCCTGGCCAGCGTCAACGCTCGGTTCCAGAGGGAACAGCCGGTTCAGGATCGGGCGCTCCCTCTCTCCATCCCATCAAGCTGAGGCCGCACCGCCAGAGGGAGAAGACACCCATCACCCCCAGTGACAGGGTCTCGACCAGGTGGATCACCACGGCGTAGCCCAACGCCGCCTCTCTCTCCACGCCGAAGGCGGTCAGCGACAACACCACCAAATAGTGGAACACCCCCACGTACCCCGGCGAAGAGGGCACCACCATCCCCATGCTGGTGGTCGCCGTCACCAGGACGGCAGGCCAGATGGAGGGGGAAAGGTGGAAAGCCTGTTGGCCGAAGTAGAACACAAGGACGGTCGATAGCCAGATCGCGAGGCTCGCCGCGCTAACTCGAATCAGCGCCCCCACCCCTCGAAGCCCCTCCACTCCCAGGCAGAGTTCCCCGACCCACCTCTCGATCGCCACCCTGCCCGGGAAACGCGGGCTGGCCTTGAGACCCCGGAGAAGCGCCTCGCGTCCCGCCGGGTGCGCCAGCAACAGGCAGGCCGCCAGCAAACCAACCCCACCTCCGCCCACGACCAGTCCGGACCGGACCACCCACTCCGGCAAGGCCGCCATGGGCAGAGCTGCCGCCAGCATGAAGGCGAGCACTACTACGTCCAGGACCCGATCCACGGCTACGGTGGAAAGCGCCGTGGCGAGGCTCACCCGTTCCAGTCTCGCCAGCAGATAGGCGCGGGCCAGCTCCCCCAACCTCCCAGGGAGCACAGTGTTGACCAGATAGCCCACCGACAGGCTGTACAGGAGATTTCTCGGGGATGCTCCACCCGCCGGCAGCACCAGGAGCCACCACTTCAGCACTTTGAAAGCCACGGCCACCAGGAGAGCCACCACCGAGAGCGCAAGCCACCAGTACTCGGCCCTTTCCAGCGCGGCCCACAGTTGGTTCCACTCCACGTTTCGGAGCAACAGCACGAGGCTCGCGCCGCTCACTATCAGCCCGGGCAACAGCCCGACACGTCCCCGCCAGCCGAATCTCACCGCTCGTTCGCTCCTCAACGGAGGCTCCTGCCTCGCGAATCCAATCGGAATGCGTTCAACCCCGCCACCCAGTCTACTACATCCTCTCTGTTCCTGCGCGTACGCCCAGCAGGCGGTCCAGGTATGCTCCTTGAGTGATCTTCGGCAGAAGATATCGTGCCCTTTAGCCGGCCAGGGCAGGACTATCGTCCCTATTTCCCCCGACCGCGGCCTGCATAATGTGGCCGTGGTGGCGGGAAGACCGGCTCCCCATTGAATCTCAACTGGATTCCGGCGATACTAAGCTGTTGTTCATGGGAACCTTGTCGAGCATATGGGATCGCTCCTCACTCCTCTGCCGAGATCCCAACCCTCCAACCACACAGTTCGAACCCGAATGCAGGTAGAAGTGGACGCCCCAGAGCCCAGCCTTATCCGGTTCAACTTCGATCGGCGCAGCCTCGACAACGCCGGCGTCGAGCAGCTCCTACGGGACATCGTCTCCAGCGTCAAGGAGCTGGGGCGGAAGAACGAGGAGCTGCAGAAGAGCAACGACGAGCTCCGGGCCGCCCTCCGGGAGGCCAACGAGAGGCTGGTCCGTTTCGAGCAGCCTGGAGCGGCCGATCACGCATTGGCCAAGCAGGCACTCAAGATGGCGGCCCAGCTGCTGGCCAGCGCGGAGGAAGCTGCCGATTCGCACATACGGACCGCCAAGGCCCAGAGCGCCGATGACTACGAGGAGACGGCGCGGCGAGCGCTGGAACTCCAGAGAGAGTCCGTGCTGTTGCTTGAAAAGGCAGGGGAGGAGGCCCAACGGCGCCGCCAGGATGCCGACCGGAAGGCCCTGGAGACGCTCACTGAGGTCCGAGCATCGATCCTATCGATGGCCGAGGATCTGGACAGCGAGGAAACCGTCGGTCGGATGGGGACGGAGTTTGGGGCAACCCCAGCCATCAAGAGAGAAGCTGAGGCCGGGGGGGCCGCGATCGCTGCCAAGCCGGAGCGGAATGGCTCGGCTGCAGCGGAGCAGCCTGTGCCGGACAGACTGCCCGACCTCGCGACCGCCATGGAGCTGACGGCATCGCCATTCGACAGCCTCGCGGCCCTCGTCGATTTCCAGCGGACGGTCCGCCGGCTGCCTGGAGTAGTGGACGTCACGACCCGAGCCTTCGAGAAGGGCAAACTGCACCTGACCGTCCGGTACTCCAACGCCCTGCCCCTGATGAACCGGCTGACGGGTCTTCCCCAGTACGACCTGCAGCCTGTGTCCGTGGCCCCGGACAGGGTCGAGATCCATCTGGCTTCGGGGCGGCCGTAGCTTCACCATGGAGGTCCACCCGGGTGTCGAGTGTGACTAGAGTGCTCCTCGTCGGAGAAGACGAGGACACCTGCTCGCTTGCCTCCGTCGTCCTGATGCAGGCGGCCGTTTTCGATGTAGTCGGCCCGGTAAGAAGCTGGGTGGAGATGGCCAACCTCCTGCTGGCCCACTCTCCGCAGGTCGTCCTGCTGGACCTGGATTCCCCTGGGCGAGGGGTGCCGGCAGCCCTCAAGATGGCGAGACTGCTGAGCCCTCCGAGCCGGTTCATCGGCCTAGCCGGCGACCCGAAGGTTGATGGAGCCCTGCTGGTCGATCTGGACGCTGTCCTGCTCAAGGACGCCCCCATCGACCATGCGCTGGCGGTGCTCAGCGGCGCATCCGGCAAGTCGGCAGCACATTCCGTTGTCATCCTGAGCGCCAGCGAAGGATCTCCAGTCGGCGGAGAGATGCTTCGCTACGCTCAGCATGACGGTGTTGTGAACCTGCTGGACGGACCACCCAGCCGGACCGCGGGAGGCGAACCCCCGTCCATCCAGGAGGTCCAGAGCGTTCAGGAGGAGGGAAACGACGATCATCTCCCGGCCCACGGCACGATCAACCTGGTGGCCGGCCCCTTCGGCAGCTTCCGGTCGCTGGCGGCCTTCCAGGATGCCCTGGGCCGGCTTGAGGGCGTCCGCAGCGTCAAGGTTCGGCGCTTCTACCGGGGGACGCTGTACGCGAGCGTCCAGTACGACGGCATCCTCCCACTAGGACAACGGCTGGCGGGCCTCACTCAGTTCAAGCCCAGGGTGATCGCCGATCGAGCCGGCACCATGCAACTGGCGATCGAGGCGGAAGGATGACGGACGAAGTGGGCGCGCTGGTCCTCCTGGGGGTGATCGTGCGCGTCGCCCTGGTCATCGTCGTCTGGTTGGCACTCTTCCTCATCGTCTTTCTGGGCTACCTCACCATCCCCATTGTGATCGTGTCCCTCTTCCTGGTCGCTTACACCATGATCGATCTCCGTCGGGTCTTCGTCCGGCTGCGACGCAACCGGAGAGCGGCGAGGAAGCCATGATCGCACGAGTTCAGCAGGGGATCGCCGGAGATCGCGCTCAGGGCCGCTACGTTCCTCTCGCTCGCTACCCGCTGAACCCCTACCTCGTTCGCCAGCTTCCGGAGTCCTTCGCCCGAGCCCATCACGTGATCCCTCTGGCCCGCGACGGCGACCTCCTGACGGCGGCGACTTCGGACCCGGCGGACCGACGGCTCCTGGCCCAGTTGCGCAGTATGATGGCCTGCGAGGTTGCGCCCCTCGTCAGCAGCCGCGCGGAGATCCAGGTGGCCCTGGACCGGGTGTGGGCGCCCGCCGAGCGTCCCTCCGTTCGCGTCGAAGAGGCGAGGGGGGCGAAGGAGAGCGACCTCGCCGAGAGGCTTGGACTCGCCCTCTACCTGCCCTGGGTGAGGCTGGACCGCTACCGGGTGAACCCCGCCCTCTGCATGGTGATCCCCCGGGACCTGGCCGAGCGATGGCAGCTGGTCCCCCTCCTCGTCGAGCAGCCGGAGATCGTAGTGGCCAGTCCCAACCTGCCTCCGGAAGGGGTCTTCGTCGAGATTCGGGAGCTGACGGGACTCGTCCCCCGAATGGTCCTCTGCACGCCCTCCGAGGCCGGGCGAGCCCTGGAGCGAGGCTTCGCCCCACGGCCCGAACGGGCTTCCCGGCCGGAGAAGGGGATCGAGGAGCAGCTCGTTGAGGGCGGCGCCATCGACTCCTCGCGGCTGGCGACCATCCGGGCCATCTCACTGCAAACCGGCGAGCCGATCGGGCAACTGCTCTTGCGCCTGAGGCTGATCACCCAGACCCAACTGGAGGAGGCTTCTGCCCGCCTCCACGGCACCCAGCGCATCCCCCTGGGCAGGGCGGAGATCGACCGATCCCTGCTGGCCAGGGTCCCGGAGCCGCTGGCCCGTCGCTTCCGATTCCTGCCGGTGAGTGGCCCTCGGCGGGGCGTGGCGCTCGCCATGGTGGACCCTGCCGACGATGCTGTCCGGGAGCTGGCGGAGGTCCTGCTCGGGGAATCGGTTCAGCCCGGGCTGTGCAGCCAGGCCGAGCTGGATCGAGCCTTACAGACCCTCTACTCCCCCCTTTCGGAGCGCACCGGACCGAAGAGGAGGCCGCTGGGCGAGTACCTGGTGCAGAGCGGATGGATCTCGGAGGAGCAGGTGGCCGCGGGGTTGAAGCTCCAGAGGAAGACCGGCCGGCGGCTGGGACAGTGTCTGCTGGAGCTGGGGCTCCTGGACGAAGCGGGCCTGGCGGAGATGCTGGCCCTCCAGCTCCAACTGCCCTGGGTAAACCCCAACCGACACGGCCTTCCCGCCGCGCTGTTCGATCTGGTACCGGAGGAGCAGGCAGGGCGGCACACCCTCCTCCCGCTGCAACAGGAGGGACAGCTGCTGACGGTGGCGACCCCCGAGCCCCAGGACGAAGCTGGGCCTCAGGAGGTCCGGGCCCAAACGGGGCTGGAGGTCCGGGTGGTCCTGGCCGGCGAGGGTGCGGTGCGAGCGGCCATCGACCAGCACTACGGCGTGGATCTGTCCCGAGTCCAGGGGGAGTTGATGGAGTTGGGGGAAGGTCTGGTGGAGGCCGGACTGCTGTCCCGCCCGGACCTCCTCGGAGTGTGGCGCCACCACCTGGAGAAGGGAGTGCCCTTCGACGTGGCGGTGGTCGAGCTGGGCCTCATGTCGGAGGAGCGACTGGCCCAGACCCTCGCCGATCATCTCAAGCTCCCGAGGGCCGACCTGCGCTACCACATGGTACCGGTGGAGGTGATGGACGGCCTGGGCCGGCAGCGGCAGATCGTTCGGCGAACCGAGCCGCTGGACGCGGAAGTGGCGCGCCTGCTGCCGGAAGCGGTTGCCCGGGACTTCGCCGCCATCCCCATCGGGCGGGCCGACGGGGGGCTGGTAGTGGCCTTCGTCAACCCCATGGAGCGAGGTGCCCTGGCCGCCGTCGGAGAGCGATTGGGCCGGTCGGTGTCGGCCCAGATCGCCACCCGCGGCGAGGTCGCGGAGGCGCTGAGGCGAGTGCACAACCGTCGGGCCCTGGGGGATCTGCTGCTGGACGCCGACATGGTGAGCCGGCGCCAGGTGGAGGAGGGGCTGGATCTGCACCGGCGCGCCGGTATTCCCCTGGGAAGGGCGATGGTCAGCCTGGGCCACATAACCCAGGAGCAGCTGGTGGCAACCCTGGCGGAGCAGCAGGGCCTCCCCTACTTCGACCTTTCCGGCATCGAGATCCCAGAGGAGATCGCCCGGTGCGTGCCCGAGAGTCTGGCCCGCCGGCACGGCCTGGTCCCGCTGTACCAGGTAGATGGAACCCTCACCGTGGCAATGGTGGACCCCCGAGACGAGGAGGCCCGAGCCGCGGTCGAGAGGACCTCGGGCTGCCGGATCACCCCGGTGTTCACCACCGAGGAGGAGTTGGAAGAGGCCCTGGAGCGGGTGTACCGGGGCGATTACCTCTGGCAGAGCGCCAACGACCTGGTGTACCGATATCCCGAGGACTCCGCGGCCCGGGTGTTGACTCGACCCCAGAAGCTCGTCGGCCTCGGCTTCCTGGGGCTCTCGGCCCTGCTGATGGTCCTCAACCTGGTGGGCTACCTCACCTTCCTGGTGGCGTTGAGCACCCTCTTCTACGTCGGCTTCTCCGCCTACAAGTTCTACCTGATGTACAAGGCCCTCTCCCACACTCTGGAGGTGGACGTCGCCCCGGAGGAGCTGGCAGCCCTGGACGAGCGCGATCTGCCGGTCTACACCGTGCTGGTGCCCCTCTACCGGGAAGCCGAGGTGCTGCCCACCCTGGTCGCCGCCATAGACGACCTGGACTACCCGAAGGCGAAGCTGGACGTGAAGCTACTGCTGGAGGAGGACGACCTGCAGACCATCGAGGCGGTGCGCCGCCACCAGCTCCCGTCCCACATCAAGCCGGTGGTGGTGCCCAACGCGCTGCCCAAGGGGAAGCCCAAGGCCTGCAACTACGGGCTCCTCCACGCTGAGGGGGAGTACGTGGTGATCTACGACGCCGAGGACGTGCCGGAGCGGGATCAGCTGAAGAAGGTGCTGGTGGCTTTCCGCAAGGCCGGACCGCGGGTGGACTGCATCCAGGCCAAGCTGAACTACTACAATCGGGATCAGAACCTGCTGACCCGCTGGTTCACCACCGAGTACTCCATGTGGTTCGACCTGTTCATCCCCGGGCTGGACGCCAGCAACGCCCCCATCCCCCTGGGGGGCACGTCCAACCACTTCCAGACCGCCCGCCTCCGTGAGTTGGGGGCGTGGGACCCCTACAACGTCACCGAGGACGCCGACCTGGGGGTGCGGCTGTTCAAGGCCGGCGGGAAGACCGCCGTGATCGACTCCACCACCTACGAGGAGGCCAACTCCGAGCTGTACAACTGGATCCGGCAGCGCTCCCGCTGGGTGAAGGGGTACATCCAGACCTGGCTGGTTCACATGCGACACCCCCTGAAGCTGATGCGGGACATCGGACCCTACCAGTTCTTCAGCTTCAACATGGTGGTGGGGGGCACCTTCTTCGGGTTCCTGGTGAACCCCATCTACTGGCTGCTGACGGCCCTCTGGTTCCTGACCCACTGGGCCTTCATCCAGCAACTGTTCCCGGGGCCCATCTTCTACGTGGGGGCCATCGGGCTCTACTTCGGCAACTTCGCCTTCATGTACACCAACGTGGCGGGCTGCATGCGGCGGGGCTACTACGACATGGTGAAGTACGCCCTGCTGAGCCCCCTCTACTGGGCGCTGATGAGCGTGGGCGCCTGGAAGGGCTTCATCCAGCTGCTGTACAAGCCCTCCTACTGGGAGAAGACGAAACACGGCCTCTATCGGGGTGAAATCAAGACGACACCGGCTACGAGTGCAGGGGACCTGCTGTGAGATGTCATCCACACCACAAGCCATGGTTCCACCAATGGCTTCGACCCATGGACCAATACGATGGGGCGTAGCCTGTCGACAGGGACGATGCTGCTGCGGTTTGTCAAATGGCCGTTGCGCAGGGGGCACGTCACTCCCTGGCTAGCATCTCATCAAGGCTGGTGGGTATTCTCGGCGGGCAGCCTGGTAGGACTCGGACTTGCGGCTTGGCTGTCTTATGTCGTGCATCTCGTCCCCGGCGACGCGTTGAGTCGTAGCTACAGCGCAACCATGGTTATCCACTCTCGATTCCCTCACTTGGCTGCTATCGGCTTCATCTGGCCCCCGTTACCCGCGCTCGCGCAGCTGCCTTTCGTCATACCTCTCGAGTGGGCGAGCAGTGGGTTCAGCGGAGGAATTGTGACGGCATTGGCGGGGGGAGCCCTCTTGGCGACACTCAATGCTCTGCTGCGTTCTAGTGGGCTGCCAGGCCAATGGCGCTTGTTGCTGATAGTCCTGTTTGCTCTCAATCCGATGTGGCTCTTCTATGCGGGCAACGGGATGAGCGAGATGCCGTTCTTGCTCTTCTTCTCGCTCGCGACCTATCTCTTTCTGCGATGGAGGGCAAATGGACACTGGCGCGATCCTATGTTGGCAGGTTTCACAACTGCCCTAATGTTCGGCAGTCGCTACGATGCCATCCCGTACGCTGCGATCTTCACTGCTGTCATGTTGGGAGTGTTCATCCTGGCTCGTAACGGCATTCAGCCCGCACACGCTGAGGCGCATCTGCTGGTGTACTTGGTGCCTTTTGTCTATAGTGTCTTCCTCTGGGTCTACTTCAATTGGCTCATCATGGGCGACGCCCTCTACTTTCTACGAAGCAACTACTCGAACGCTTATCTCACCCGGAATATGGCGGTCGCCCCCCAAGTGATTGCCCTCCGAGACTCCTGGCCTCTGACAGTCCGATACCTGGTTCTCACAATGGGTC
The DNA here is from genome assembly GCA_021845945.1 of Chloroflexota bacterium. The sequence goes on along the minus strand of JAJZRD010000071.1, from coordinate 2,049 downwards.
TCCTCTCGCCACTTTTCGTGGCCCTGCTTCCGTTGGCGGTAGTACAAGCATTTCGGCAGCGTGATGCTGGTCTGGCGGGGCTGGTGCTGCTTACCTTGGCAGCCCCAATGTTCCAGTTCGCAATGTACCGCAACGGGCAGACCTTTGGGTTCTTGCGGTTCTACATAAGCGTCCAACCCGGGGCATTACTCCTGGCTGCGTATCTGCTGCGTCGATGGCGTGGGCGGGTACAGCACACACTTTTGGTGTTCACTACCATAGCTTTGGCAGTCGGACTCTGGACAAGTTTTGCCGCTATGCAGCAGTCAGAGGACAGCGGCTTCGTCGATGCCTTGCGCAACCCCAGCAGTGTGATCGACGACTACCGATCTGACCGAACAGTCGCGGAAACTCTCCGCTCTCGATTCAACGACGAGCCGGTACTGGTGCTGGCCGACTCACAGGCCGAAGAGGTGGTGCTCTTCAGCAAGATGCCTCAACACTTCATCTTGCCAAGCGACCCGGACTTCGAGCTGGCTCTTTCGGAGCCATCGAAGTATGCCGACTATGTACTTGTTGGCATACGCACCGAGAGCCAACGGAAATACTTCGCCTTGCAGGAGCAACACCCTGATCTGTACGAGCACGGCGGTATTGGCCTGGTGCTGGACAGCCAACTGGGCGAGTTCCGGCTATACCGCAGTGTGAACCGCAGAAGTCCATGAGCCATCTCGCAGTGATGGCGCAATCGAGTTAGCGGGAGTCATTGCATGACCGTGCATACACCTGTAACGTCGCACTCCTTGAGCCGTCCCGCTGGCGAAGGCAGAACAGCGAATTCGACCGCACGCCCCCGGGAGGACTGGCTTCTCTTCGCCGTCGTCCTGGCGTGGAACCTGGTGATGGTGTGGGTCGTCGTCTTTCACCTGGGGCTATTCGTCACCGACGCCATGGCCCGCACCCGCAGCGCCTGGCAGGTCTTCTTCAGCGCGGAGCCGAAGCTCACCAACGTCGGCTTCGTCTGGTCCCCCCTGCCCACCATCCTGCAGCTCCCCCTCGTCCTTCTGCCCCCGCTGCGGATCGATGGCCTCTCGGGCAACCTGGTCACCGCCCTGATGGGGGCCGCCACCGCCGTTCTCCTGAACATCCTCGCCCGGCGCGAGGGCTGGCTCCGGGCCGCCCGATACCTGCTGGTGGCCGCCTTCGCCCTCAACCCGATGATCTTCTTCTACTCGGCCAACGGGATGAGCGAGATTACCCTCATCTTCTTCTCGGTCGCCACCCTCTTCCTGTACGTGGAGTGGTGCCGCACCCATCGACGACTGCTGGTGGCCGCCATGGGCACGACCGCAAGCCTGGCCTTCCTGGCCCGCTACGACGCCCTGGTCCTCGCCGCCGCCCTGGTCGCCGTCCTGTACCTCCACGGGTTGACGGACCCGGGCCACAAACGGGGCGAGGCCGAGGGAACGGCCATCACCTTCCTGGCGCCGGTGGGCTACGTGGTGCTCATGTGGGTGTACTTCAACTGGTCCATCATGGGAGACCCACTCTACTTCGCCACCAGCCCCTACTCCAACGCCGGCCAGATCAAGTACCAGATGGCTGTGCTCCCGTACATCGCCGAGATGAAGGGCGACCTGTTCCGCACCGTCTGGGTCAACCTGGAGCAGCTCGGGCGGCTGTTCCCGCCTTTTATCCTCTTCTCCCTCGGGGCCCTCGGCCTCGCGGCGTGGCGGCGTGACCTCCTGGGATTCGGGCTGGTAGCCCTGGCTTGGTCCTTCTCGATCTTCACCTGGCTGAACGTGTTCGCGGGGCAATCGGCCCTCTTCCTGCGCTACTTCATCCTGGCGATCCCCGCTGCCTTCGTCCTGGGGATCTGGATCGTCCCCCGCCTGCCCCGGGCCCAGTTCCCCGCGACGGCGGCCGTCCTCCTCTTGCTGGCCTCTTCAGCGGTGGTCAGCGGGCTGGCGATGGAGAGAGCGACCGAGTGGGGACAGTGGAACGATATCTTCATGCGAGCCCTCCTCCGCAACGAGAAGGTGGACACCTGGGCCGCGGAGCGGGAGCTGG
>JAJZRD010000070.1 GCA_021845945.1 Chloroflexota bacterium | reverse complement strand
GCACCCTGACGGTCAGGACGGAGAACCTGTACGTGGACCGGCCCTTCGGCCACTACAATCGGGTGGAGTTGGGCGAGTACGTGCGGTTGAGCGTCGGCGACACGGGGAGCGGGATAGCACCGGAGATCCGAGACAGGATCTTCGACGCCTTTTTCACCACCAAGAGCAGGGCGAACCGGAGGGGCTGCGGGTTGGGTCTCAGCGTGGTGCAGGCGATCGTGGAGGACCACCGGGGCCACCTGGACCTGGAGAGCGAGGTGGGCAAGGGGACCACTTTCAGCGTGTACCTGCCGGTGTCTCGGGAGGAGTTGAAGGAGAAGGGGATCCAGGGGCTGCAGGGTGGGAGCGAGATGGTGCTGGTGGTGGACGACGACCGGCTGCAGCGGGAGGTAGCGCGGGAGCTGCTGCAGACGCTGGGGTATCAGGTGGAGGCGGTGGCGAGCGGTGAGGAGGCGCTGGATTACCTTCAGAACTACCATGTGGAGCTGTTGATCCTGGACATGATCATGCCGGGGGGCATGGATGGTGCCGAGACCTACCAGCGGGCTCTCGAGCTTCGGCCCGGGCAGCCGGCCATCGTGGTATCCGGGTTTGCCGAGTCGGATCGGGTGCGAGAGGCCCAGCGGCTGGGGGCTGGAGGATACCTGCGGAAGCCGGTGACCCTGGAGGAGTTGGCCCGAGCGGTGCGAGAGGAACTAGATAGAAGGATGGACCGATGATCGAACGGATAGAGACAGCCTACTACCGTCTGCCCCTGGAGTCCTCGGGAGACGCGGGTCACGGGACCATCGATACCGAGGAGCTGATCACCATGAAGCTGTACGCCGGGGGTCTGGTGGGCCACGGCTACGCCTACACCATCGGTCGAGGAGGCCGGGCCATCCAGGCTCTGATCGATCGCGACCTGGCGCCTATGCTGGTTGGCCAATCGCCGGAGCCCGTGGAAGCCCTCTGGGAGCTGATGGGGCAGCGGTTGCTCTACGTTGGACGGGGTGGCCTCGCCAGCTTCGCCATCGCGGCCGTGGACGTAGCGCTGTGGGATCTGCGGGGGCTTCGGGAGGGGAAGCCACTCTACGCCCTGGCCGGAGGGGCTTCCCGAGAGATCCCCGCCTACGGCAGCGGCGTGGACCTGCCCAAGCCGCTGGATCAGCTGCTGAGCCAGGTGGAAGGGTTCCTCCGGAGGGGCTTCCCCGGTGTCAAGGTAAAGGTGGGGCGCCCCGATCCGCGCGAGGACGAAGAGCGGGTGGCGGCCGTCCGGCGAACGATCGGGGACGGGATCGACCTGATGGTGGACGCCAACATGTCCTGGACGGTAGAAGAGTCGCTGGAGAGGGGAGGTAGGCTCCAGTCCTACAACCCCTTCTGGCTGGAGGAGCCCACCATCCCCGAGGATGTGGCCGGACACGCCCGCCTGGTGCGCTCCCTGAAGATGCCCATCGCGGTGGGGGAGAGCCTGCATTCGGTCCACGAGTTCCGCCGATACGTGGACGAGCGTGCCGCGGGGGTGCTGCAGATCGATCCCATTACCAATGGCGGCGTCACCGCCTCCCTGAAGGCGCTGGCCATGGCCGACGCCGCCGGACTGAAGACCAGCAGCCACTACACCGACGAGCTTTCCGCCCACCTGTTGTGCGCCAGCCGGAACCCCGTCTACCTGGAGAAGCACGCCTTCGCCCTGGACCGCTACCTGGAGACGCCGCAGCGGGTCATAAACGGCCGCGTCCGCCCCACCGAGGTGGCGGGCACCGGCCTCCGCTTCGACGAGAAGGCGCTGGCGCCCCACAGGGAGGGGTAGGTCCCCATCCTGCAATCTCTTCTCGGGGCTCGTGCGAGGGGAGGTGATGCAGGCGATGGGGGGGACGGAGCGACCGAGGCGGCTGCCGGTGGGTGCTGAGCCGCTGCCGGAGGGGGGCGTCCACTTTCGGGTGTGGGCGCCCCGGCGGAAAAGGGTGCAGGTGGTGTTGGAGGCCGGCCCCGAAGGTGGCGGCGGCCCCCAATCGGTCGAGCTGCAGCCCCAGGCGGGCGGCTACTACTCGGCCGCGGTCTCCGCCGGCCCGGGCACCCTCTATCGCTTCCGTCTGGACGGTGAGGAACAGCTTTACCCCGACCCTGCCTCCCGCTTCCAACCCGATGGCCCCCACGGCCCCTCTCAGGTCGTGGACCCTTCCTCGTTCCGGTGGAGCGACGAGGGCTGGCCAGGCGTCGGCCTCCAGGGCCAGGTGGTCTACGAGATGCATGTCGGCACCTTCACGCCCGAGGGGAGTTGGGAGTCGGCGAGCCGGGAGCTGCCCGAGCTGGCGGCCCTGGGCATCACCGTGGTGGAGGTGATGCCGGTTGCCGAGTTCGCGGGCGGTTTCGGCTGGGGATACGACGGCGTCGATCTCTACGCCCCCACTCGTCTCTACGGCAACCCCGACGACTTCCGCCGCTTCGTCGACCGAGCCCACGCCGCCGGGCTCGGGGTGATCCTGGACGTCGTCTACAACCACCTGGGCCCGGAGGGCAACTACCTCCCCCAGTTCTCCGACGACTACTTCACAGATCGCTACACCAATGAGTGGGGCGACGCCCTCAACTTCGACGGGCCCAACTCGGGGCCGGTCCGAGAGTTCTTCGTGGCCAACGCAGGCTACTGGATCGAAGAGTTCCACCTGGACGGGTTGCGTCTCGACGCTACCCAGACCATCTGGGATAGCTCGCCGGAGCATCTGCTTGCGTCCATAAGCCGGCGGGCTCGGGAGGTGGCCGGTGGCCGCTCACTCCTGCTGGTGGCGGAGAACGAGCCTCAGATGGCAAAGCTGGTGCGGCCGCCGGAGCAGGGGGGCTACGGGCTGGACGCCCTCTGGAACGACGACTTCCACCACAGCGCCATGGTGGCCCTGACCGGCCGGAACGAGGCCTACTACGTGGATTACCTGGGCACGCCCCAGGAGTTGGTCTCGGCGGTCAAGTATGGCTATCTCTACCAGGGTCAGCACTACCTGTGGCAGGGGAAACGGCGAGGCAGCCCCACCTTCGGGCTGAATCCGGCGCGCTTCGTCCTCTACACCCAGAACCACGACCAGATCGCCAACTCGGCCGCCGGGCTCCGGGTCCACCGGTTGGCCTGCCCGGGCCGCCACCGGGCCATGACCGCTCTGCTGCTGCTGGCGCCGGGGACCCCCATGCTGTTCCAGGGACAGGAGTTCTCCGCCTCCAGCCCCTTTCTCTATTTTGCCGACCACCCGTCGGAGTTGGCCGCGCTCGTCCGCAGCGGCCGCGCCGAGTTCGTTGCCCAGTTCGCCAGCGTGGCCGACCCCAAGGCCCAGGCTCGCCTGGACGATCCCGCCGATCCCGCTACCTTCCTCCGCTGCAAGCTGGACCTCTCGGAGAGGGAGCGGCACGGCGAGGCGTACGCGCTGCACCGGGATCTGCTGAGGCTCCGGAGGGAGGATCCCGTCTTTCGGCTGCAAGAGGCCGGCCGTGTGGATGGGGCCGTGCTGGGGCCCGAGGCCTTCCTTCTTCGCTTCTTTGGAGAGGGCGGCGACGATCGTCTGCTGCTGGTCAACCTGGGCCGCGATCTGCCCCTGGACCCGGCGCCGGAGCCGCTGCTGGCTCCTCCTGAAGGCCGGGATTGGGAGCTGCTCTGGTCCAGCGAGGACCCCCGGTATGGTGGGTTGGGTACCCCATCGCCCCGGTCCGAGGAGAGATGGCGGATCCCGGGACAGACCGCCCTCGTACTTGAGCCATCCGCCATCAGCAGTCGGCTACCGGCTACAGCCCCGGGCTGACGGCTGATGGCCGACCGCTGACGGCTCTGGAGGGACGCATGGAAAGGCCGGTTCTCAAGATGCCCTGGTCGGGGGAGATGAGGCCGGAGGCGGAGCCGATGCTGGACCACGAATGGCTGGTGACCAACGGTCTTGGTGGCTATGCCTCGGCCACCGTCTCCGGCGTGTGCACCCGCCGCTATCACGGGTTGCTGATCTCGGCACTTCCGGCGCCCCTGGGGCGCACGGCGATGCTCAACCACCTGCGGGAGCAGGTCACCCTTCAGGATGGGACCACCTTCCATCTGAGCGGCCTGGAGCGGGCCAATCGCGACCTGGAGTATCACGGGGCCACCCATCTCACCGAGTTTCGGCTGGAGAACGGATTGCCGGTGTGGCGCTATCAACTGGGGAGGGCAGTGCTGGAGAAGCGGGTGATCATGCCCCACATGCAGAACAGCGTGTACCTCCACTATCGGATGGCGTCTGGTGCGGGGACGATCCGTCTGGAGTTGGGTCCGGCCGTCCACTTTCGCTCCCACGAGTCGCCGGTTACCGAGCAGCTGGGTGCGCCCTACCAGTGGAAGGTCCTCGATGGCCGCTGCGAGCTGATCGGGGGCCACCGCTACCCGCCGCTGCGGATGATGCTGTACGGCGAAGGGGGAGGCTTCACCCGGCGGGAAGAAGACGTCGTGGACGTCTATTACCGATCGGAGGAGGGCCGCGGGTACGAGTCGCTGGGCGCCCTGTGGACGCCGGGCTACTTTCACGTCGAGCTCTCCCGGGGGGGCGAGGCGACCCTGGTAGCCTCCACCGAGACTTGGGAGGTCATCCGTACCCTCGCACCACGGGAAGCCCTGGAGGCGGAGCGGGAGCGGCGACGGAGGCTGCTGGTGATGGCCCACGCCAAGGTGAAGACGGGCACCGGAGCGGAGTTGGTGTTGGCCGCCGACCAGTTCATCATCGTCCCTGCGGGCCGTATCCAGGACGCAGCCCGGTCACACGCCGCCGGCGACGAGGTGCGCACCGTCATCGCGGGATACCACTGGTTCACCGACTGGGGTCGCGACACCATGATCAGCCTGGAGGGGCTCACCCTGGCCACGGGGCGGCACCCGGAGGCGGGCTACATTCTGCGGACCTTCGCCCACTACGTCCGCGAGGGGCTGATCCCCAACATGTTCCCGGAGGAGGAGGTAGAGGGGCGGTACAACACCGCCGACGCCACCCTCTGGTACTTCCACGCCATCGACCGCTACCTGGAGTACACCGCCGACCGGGAGACGCTGCGGATCCTTCTGCCGAAGCTGCAGGGCATCGTCGACCACCACCTGCGGGGCACCCGCTTCGGGATTCGGGTGGATCCGGCCGATGGTCTCCTCACCCAGGGTGTGGAGGGGCTGCCGCTCACCTGGATGGACGCCCACGTGGGGGATTGGGTGGTGACCCCCCGTCGGGGGAAGGCCGTGGAGATCAATGCCCTCTGGTACAACGCCCTGAGGCTGCTGGAGCGGTGGGTGCGGGAGGAGCGTGGGGAGGAGGCGGCGCAGGCCCTGGGCGACCACGCCGCTCGAGCCCGCAAGGCATTCAACGATCGGTTCTGGTATTCCCCAGGGGGATACCTGTACGACGTGGTCGACGGGGAGGACGGCGACGATCCTCGCTGCCGTCCCAACCAGCTGTTGGCTATCTCCCTCCGCCACCCGATCCTCGACCGATCCCGATGGGAATCGGTCCTCCAGGTGGTGCTGGAGCGGCTGGTGACTCCCCTGGGGCTCCGTTCCCTGGCCCCGGGCGAGCCCGACTACAAGCCGAAGTACTTCGGCGACCGCCGCTCCCGGGACGCGGCCTACCATCAGGGCACGGTGTGGGGCTGGCTGATCGGTCCCTTCGTGGACGCCTGGCTGAAGCTCTACCCGACGGATCGCATCGGCGCCAGGCGCTTTCTGGAGGGCTTTGTGCCCCACCTGAAGCAGGCGTGCGCGGGCTCCGCCAGCGAGATCTTCGATGCCCAGAAGCCTTTTGCCCCGCGGGGCTGCGTCGCCCAGGCCTGGAGCGTGGCTGAACTGCTTCGCTGCTGGGTGAAGACGGCGGAGTGATACGACAAATGTTGAAGTCCCCCTCTGCAAGATCATGGTCCGTCCGGCAAGTCCTGGATTTGCCGGACGCACCATCACCGCCCAGGAATACTCCGTGCAGTAGCCAGCTGGCGGGGACTGGTGAGTGAAGTCTACTGCCGTGGTGGACTGATAGGAGGAAGCATGCACGCCGGTGGCAGGAACACACCCTGGTTTCTGTGGCCTTTCGTCGCGCTCTTCGCGCTGGTGGGGACCGTGGTCGGTCTGCTGGGAAGGTTTGTGGCCGTACTGCTTGGCCTCGTTCTGATGATCGTTGGGGTGGTTCTCAGCCTGACCATCGTGGGTGCGGTGGTGGGCATCCCTCTGATGCTCGTGGGCTTCTCACTGGTAGTGCGCGGTCTCTTTTGAGTGTCACTCGATCGTAACCGCCTTCCCCCCTCAGACCGGCGGTGGATCTGTCGATCTGTAATGGTGGGGAGGCGAGCGGGCCGCATGCGGCCGAGCCTTCGGTCGGCGCAGCCGGCTGCACGGGCGATCCGAGATGCCGAGAAGCCGGTCTGCATCCTCCCCCGGCAGCCCAGGACTGGGGACCCAGGTACTGGGGATTGAGAGTGCTAGGCGGCTCAGTCCTCGGCACCCGGTCCTCGGTCCTTTTTCGGTTTCCCCATGGGCGGCTTCTTGCTGTTACCGCGAGGAAGAGACCCCCGAGCGTGGGGGAAGGGGTGAGTCGAGGGGTGCATCGTGCATCGGGGCGTGATCTGGTATCTGGCTCTGGCGCTGGTCGTCCTGGCCATCATCTTCGCCCTCGCCGCAGTGACGGTCCTGGGATGGCGGATCGGTGCCGGTGTCCCGAACGGGATGGTGGTGCGATGCCCGACCTCGGCTGTCACCCTGGCCGAAGCGACGCATCTCGGCCCTGGCACCGGAGATCCCTCGCCACGGTGGTCTCAGCGGCTGGTCCTTCGTCCCGACCACCATCATCCTGCTGACCGCGGGGTTGGTCAGCTTCTATGCCTATCAGCGGGTGACGGAGGACCTGGTTCTGGGCCGCAACCAGGAGCTGGCCCGCCTCTCCGTCGGCCAGTTGGCGGCGGACGTCACCAAGTACGCCGACCTCCTAACCGGTCTGGCCAGGAAGGCGCAGCAGCTGGCTAGCCGCAAGACCGGCCAGAGCTACGCTGCCGCGGCCCGCTCCTCTCGGCGGGACGGGTGGATACCGCCGCCTCCCACCTGCGAGAGCTGCGTTCCACGGCCCAGCAGGTGCTGCGGGAGATGCGCTCCCTGATCTTCGAGCTGCGGCCGCCGGACCTGGAAAGGGAGGGTCTGGTGGCTGCCCTGCAGGCCCGCCTGGAGTCGGTGGAGGGGCGAACCGGCCTGGAGACCGCCTTCACGGTGGAGGGGGAAGCGGCGCTGCCCATGGCCATCCAGCAGGAGCTGTATCGCATAGCCCAGGAGGCGCTGAACAACGCCCTCCACCACGCCCAGGCCCGCAGCGTGAAGCTGAATCTGAAGCGGGCTGGGTCTCAGGTGGTGCTGGAGATCGTCGACGACGGGGTGGGGTTCGATCCCTCGACGGCAGGCGAGCACGGCGGGTTGGGATTGAGAGGTATGGAGGAGCGGGTTGCCGGGTTGGGCGGCAGGTTGACCGTGACCAGCACGCCCGGAGCCGGGACGACGGTTAGGGTGGAGGTGTGTCTGTGACTGATGCCGCTATTCGAGTACTCATCGCCGACGACCACAGCATAGTCCGCAAGGGGATCCAGGCCCTGCTGGCGACCGAGCCGGACATCGAGGTGGTGGGGGAGGCCGGAGACGGTTTGGAGGCCGTCAACCAGGAGGAGAGGCTTCGGCCCGACGTCATCCTGATGGACATGGTGATGCCTCAGGTGGACGGGATCGAGGCCATCCGCCGGATCACCGCTCGCCGGCCGGGGGCCCACATCCTGGTCCTCACCAGCTTCGCGGCCGACGAGAAGGTCTTCCCCGCCATCAAGGCGGGAGCTCTGGGCTATTTGCTGAAGGATTCCGGCCCGGAGGAGTTGGTGGAGGCGATCCACCAGGTGCACCAGGGGCAGCCCTCCCTCCACCCAACCATAGCCCGCAAGCTGCTGCAGGAGCTTTCCCATCCGGCAGCGAAGCCGGCCACCCCCGATCCCCTGACCGAGCGGGAGTTGGAGGTGCTCCGGCTGGTGGCCAAGGGCGAGAGCAACCGCCAGATCGCCGAGGAGATGGTGATCCGCGAGGCGACGGTACGGACCCACGTCAGCAACATCCTGGGGAAGCTGCACCTGGCCAGCCGCACGGAGGCTGCCCTCTACGCCCTGCGGGAGGGGATAGCCACGCTGGAGGACACCAACGCGTAGGGGCGAAGCATTTGGCGCCCGGCGCCAAGTGCTTCGCCCTCAAACCCTGCGGTCATCTCCGTCGCCACGTCGGCCTTCATCCCGGGCGGAACCCGCTACCTGGGTCAGCTGCCTCCAATCCCTGGGGGCGGCGCCTTTGGTTCGTGGTGCCGGTGCCTGCGGGAGGGCTCCTTCGATGGCTACACCCAGATCGGTTTCTCCCACAGCGGCAGCGGCCGGCCGATCCCCTTCTTCCGGGCCGATCGGTATATCCGTGTCGCCTCGCTGACGTCGTTGACCGGCAGGCCGATGGGGTTGAAGAGGATCCGTTCCTGCTGGGATTGCCGGCCGGGCTTGGCGCCCGCCACTATCTCCCCGAGCTCTCCGTAGATGCGGCTCTCCGGGATCACTCCGTCGACGACGGCCCGGGCCGAGACGTGCTTCGCGCCGTGTCTGATGGTCTTCCGGTCGTCCACGACGATCTTGTCGTAGGCGACCAGCGTGGAGGGATGGGTATCCCAGGAGGATATCTCCACGTGGAGAGCCCCTTCCTTGATCCAGCCTGCCTCCACGTATGCGTCGCTGGATACCGTCGCCGTCACGAAGACGTCTGCTCCCTCGATGGCTTCCCGGGCGCTGCCCGCAGGCCGCAGATCGATCCCCGCCTGGCCGCCCATCTCCTGGCAGAAGGCTCGCGCCTTCTCCGGCCTCACGTCGAAGACCCTGACTTCCCGTAGAGTCGGCACGGCGCGCGTGATGGCCATCAGCTGGGTGCGGTTCTGGACGCCCGCCCCAACCAGCCCTAATACCGAAGAGTCTTGCCCGGCCAGATACTTGGCGGCCACGCCGCTCGCAGCCCCCGTCCGCATGGCGCTGATCACGGTGCCGTCCATCACGGCCATGGGAACCCCGGTGTAGGGATCGTTGATGATGATCAGCGCGCAGGCTCGGGGGAGGCCGTGCTTCTCGGGATTCTGCGGCATACTGGGTATCCACTTGATCCCCACCATGTCCACGTCGCCCCCGATGTAGGCCGGCATGGCGATCACCCGCCCACGGGTGTTCTCGGTGATGGGTGGACCCCACCGGATCGCGGGCTTCGTCGGTTGAACGTAATCGCCCCTGCCCCAGAGCCGGAAGGTCTCCTCCACCGCGATCAGAGTCCCGTCCATGTCCAGGCCGCCGGCCGCGATGACGTCCTCCTGGCTCAGATAGATGAACTCGACTCTCTGCATCTGTCTGTCAGACCCCTCTACTTCTTGATCCACCACTCGTTGGTGTTCCAGCTGAAGTCCACGGCGTTCGGGTTCGGCTGGTAGCCCTCGATGTTCCCCTTGGTGGCCCGTACGACCACGTACTGGTAGATGGGGATGTAGGGCAATTCGTCCACCAGCAGCTCCTGCAGCTTGCCGTAGATCTCTTTCCGCTTGGCCTGATCCACCTCCCGCACCCCATCGTCCATCAGCTTGTCCGCTTGCGGGTTCTCGAAGGCTATGGAGTTGCGCCCCATGCCGCCCTTGGCCGGGATGTACTTGCTGTGCAGGCGGAAGCTGTGGTCCGGGTCCGGTCCCATGGCTATGCCGTTGATGATGGTCTCGAACTGCGATAGCCGGTAGAAGTCGCCCAGCAGCACCGCAGCAGGCTTGTTGTTGATCTTCACGTCCACCCCGATCGCCTTCCACTGCTGCTGGAGGATCTGCTGCATCTGCTCCCGCTGTTTGTTGCCGGCGGTGCAGCCGTTCTCGAAGGAGAGCTTCTGGCCATCTTTGACCCGGATCCCGTCCGGGCCCACCTTCCAGCCGGCCTCCTCCAGAAGCTGCTTCGCTTTCTCCGGGTCGTACTTGTGGGCGCCCTTGACCTTCGGGTTGTAGGCCCAGGATTCGGGCGGGACGTAGCTCTCGGCCTCGGGCACCAGCCCCTGGAACACCTTGTCGATGATTGGCTTCTTGTCCATGCCGTGGTAGAGGGCCTGGCGCACACGCTTATCCTGGAAGATCGGCTTCAGGAAGTTGGGCGCGATGGTCTCGTAGGTGGTGGTGGGGGTTACGAACAGCTTGATGTTGGGCAGAGACTTGGCGTCGGGGTAGAGGTCCACCGGGATGCCCTGGAGCCCGGTGACGTCGATCTCCCCGGTCTTGAACTGCGTGAACAGCACCGTGAGGTCGGAGATGTACTTGAAGATCAGCCGGTCGACGTAGGGACCGGGGCCGTGGTAGCTCTTGTTGGCCTCCAGGGTGATGTGGTCGCCGGCGACCCACTCAACGAACTTGAAGGGGCCCGTGCCGATCGGCTTCTTGGTGTTGAAGGGGTCTTTGTTGATGTCCTCGCTCTTGGAGAGGATGTGCTCCGGTGCCACGAACATGTCGGCCATGGTGGTCAGGATCGGAGCATAGGGCTGCTTGAGCTTGAACTTGACCGTGTAGTCGTCCGGTGCCTCCATGGTGGCGATCTGGTCGTAGCCCACGGTGGAATAGGCGGTCACCTTGGGGTTGATCAGCGTCTTCCAGGTGAACACGACGTCGCTGGCGGTGAAGTTCTGGCCGTCGTGCCACTTGGCGTCCTTGCGCAGCTTGACGGTGTAGGCGGTGCCGTCGGCCGAGATGCCGCCGTTGGCGATGGTGGGCAGCTCGGTGGCCAGGTCCATGACGTACTGGCCCTTGGGATCGATGCGCCAGAGGGTATCGAAGAGCGACATGTGGATGCCACGCTGAGTCTCGATGTAGGGCATGATGGGGTTGAAGTTCTGTGGCTCCTGGGAGATGCCGACGATGATCTGGCCCCCCTTTTGAGGCCCGCCGGCCGCCCCGGGCGCCGCGGTTGCCGCCCCGGAGGCGGGTTTGGAGGCCGGGGCCTGATCCCCTCCTCCGCAGGCCTGAAGCAGACCGGTGGCCACGAGACCACCGGCGGCCATGGCCGCTCTGGCCAGCAGCTGTCTACGAGTCAAGAGAACCCTGTCCCTGTGTCCCTCTGTCCCCTCCGATGATCTGGCCATCGTCTCCTCCTTCTTTGCTCAGCCAGCATTCGTACGGATGTTGGGATGCACTGTTTCCACGATAGGGATCGTGGGTATCCAGGAGGGATATCCCCGCCGGCGGGTTTCGGGGTATCCCGACCCTCCTCGAGCCCCTCCAGTGGCTCCTTGCTAGATGGTCAGGCGGGGATCCAGGGCATCGCGGAGACCGTCACCCGCGAAGTTGAAGCTGATCACGGTCAGGGTGATCATCAATCCCGGAAAGATGGCCACCCATGGGGCGTAGGACACGTAGGTCTGAGCGTTGTTCAACATGTTGCCCCAGCTGGCCGTGGGGGGCTGGATCCCGTATCCCAGGTAGCTGAGCGAGGACTCCAGCAGTATGGCCGTGGCCACGTTGAGGGTGGCGGCCACCAGCACCGGCGCCAGGGCGTTGGGCAGCAGTTCCCGGAAGATCATCCGGCGGTCGGTCGAGCCGATGGCACGGGCCGCGGTGACGAACTCCTGCTGCCTGAGGGATAGGATCTGGCCGCGAACCATGCGCGACACCGCCATCCAGGAGTTGAGCCCGATGATGATGGTGATGGTGACGGGGGTCGGTTTCAGGAAGGCCGACAGCGCCAGCAGCAGAAAGATGGTGGGCATCGACAGCAGCACGTCCACCAGCCGCATGATGATGGCATCCACCGTGCCCCCATAGTAGCCGGCGAGGGATCCCAGGACAGAGCCCACCAGTACGGTGATCAGTGCCGTGGTTAGGCCCACCCCCAGGGAGACACGACCGGCGTGGAGCAGCCGACTGAGGAGATCCCGGCCCAGCTCGTCGGCCCCCAGCAGGAAGCCGCTCTGCCCGGGCGGTGCGAACCGGTAGGTGGTATCGATGTACAGTGGGTCCCGTGGGGCCACCACCGGGGCGAAGATCGCCAGCAGCACCAGGGCAACCACCACTATCCCGCCGGCGCAGGCCGTCCTGTTGCGACGGAACTTGGTCCAAACGATGGAGGCCTGGCTGCGCCGGGCCCGCAAGGGATAGAAGTCTGGGGAGGCGGCAGCAGCTTTCAGATCCCGCTTCGCCCCACCGACTCGAGTCCAACTCACTGGCTATACCCCCCATGCCTGCTCTCTGAGTGCACCAAAGCCTGTTTCGGCACCTCCCTGCGGATGGCCCGGACCCGACCAGGGCGGCGCCCCTGGACCCGTCCGGAACTGCCCTCTGCTCGTGTCGCTGCGTCTAGCTCAGACGGATGCGGGGGTCGGCCACGGCGTACAGGATGTCCGCCAGAAGGCTACCTGCCAGCACCGTGACCGAGGTAATCAGCAGCAGCCCCAGGATTACCGAGTAGTCCTGATAGTTGAGGGAGTCGATGTACAGCCGGCCTATGCCCGGCCAGGAGAAGACGGTTTCCGTCACCAGGGCGCCGCCGAAAAGGTTGCGGAACTCCAGCCCGCCCAGGGTTATCAGCGGGATCAATCCGTTTCTCAGGGTGTGGCGCAGCAGCACCGTTCTCGGGGGTAGCCCCTTGGAATTGGCCGTTCGCACGTAGTCCTGGCCGATGACCTCCAGCATGCTGGACCGTGTGTAGCGGCTCCAGGTAGCCGTCATCCAGAGCCCCAGGACCCCTCCAGGACCGATCAGGTGGATGAACCGGTCCTGGAGGGAGAAGGGAGCCCCCAGGCTGGCCATGCCTCCCGAGGGGATCCACCGTAGGGTTGCGGCGAAGAGAAAGATCACCATCAGCCCAAACCAGAAGGTCGGCACGGACAACCCGATCATCGCGCCGGAGGTGGCCAGGTAGTCGAAGATGCTGTAGCGGCGCAGGGCACTCACCACGCCGGTGGCCACCCCTAGGGTAATGGCGATCAGATAGGCGAATCCCATCAGCTGAAGGGTGGCGGGGACGCGCTCCAGGATCACCTCGCCCACCGGTCGACCGGTTCGATAGGAGTAGCCCAGGTTGCCGGTGGCCATTCCGGAAGCCCACATGGCGTACTGGATGTGGACCGGCTGGTCCAGCCCCAGCAGGTGCTCGATCCGCCGCATGTCGGCCTCGGTCATGTTGGGGTTTTGGGCATAGACGGCCATCGGGCCGCCCGGGGCCAGCCGCAGCATCACGAAAGCCGCGAAGGAGATGCCTATCAGCATGGGGATCGCTTGCAGGAAACGCCTCAGGATGTAACGTCCCATAGGACCTCGCTCCCTCTCAAGCCCTCGCCGCCTGGGCCAGCAGCGCCTGGAAGATGGCCGTCATGTCTGGAACCTCGTCCGGCCGCTCGGGATGGAACTGAACCCCCACCAGGAATCGATGGGCCGTCCCCTCCAGTCCCTCCACGACGCCGTCGGGTGCCAGGGCGCTGAGCCGGAGGCCCGGCGCTAGATGGTTTGCCTCCAGCCCCTGGTGGTGCCGGCTGTTCACTTGATAGCTTCCCGGCGCGCGGGTGATGGAGGCCAGCAGCGTCCCAGGCAGCACTTCGACGGGATGGAAGCGCGACGTATCGCCGACGGCCTCGTGCTCGACGGTGGTGACGGGCAGGTCCTGGTGCATCGATCCTCCCAGGGCGACGTTGAGGAGCTGCATGCCCCGGCAGATGCCCAGCACCGGCAGGTCCCTGTCCAGGCAGTAGCGCAGCGCCTCGAGCTCCATCTCGTCCCTATGGGGGATCACCGTTCGGCATAGGCCCTCGTTCACCTGCCCGTAGCGGCAGGGATCGACGGCATTGC
Source organism: Chloroflexota bacterium (assembly GCA_021845945.1). The sequence goes on along the minus strand of JAJZRD010000070.1, from coordinate 1,619 downwards.
CGCCCGTCAACACCAGCCCCCGAAGGGCCGGCAGATCCGTCGACCAGGAGAGCGACTCGGCCGGGAGTGGCACAGTCCGACCGCCGGCCGTTCGTATGGCCCGCACGTATAGCTGCGCGGCTGCCTGGTCGGGCGCGAACCAGCTCACGCCGATCCGAGGAGCCCCGGAACGAATCACTACCCCTGCTCCACCTCGGCGTCCGCGATCGGCAGCGCCCCATCGAGGACATCCATTGCGAAGTCGATCTCATCCCTGGTTATGGTGAGCGGCGGAGCCAGCATGATGACGCTGACCGATCCGGGGAGGCAGTAGACCCCCTCCTGCAGCGCCTTCGCCAGCACCTTGCCCTTGGCCGTGGGCGGCCGCACCCCGTCCACCAGCCCGTCGTGGATGGGCTCCCTGGTCTTGCGGTTCTTGACCAGCTCCAGCCCCACGAACAGCCCCTTGCCGCGCACGTCGCCGATGCTGGGGTGCCTCTCCTGCAGCTCCAGGGCCCTCTCCAGCAGATACCCTCCCAACTCCTCCGACCGCTGGACCAGGCGGTCCGCTTTGTAGGCCTCGATGGTGGCGACGCCGGCCGCCATGGCGAGGGTGTGGCCGCTGTAGGTGTGGCCGTGCACCCATTGCTGGCCTTCGAACCGTTCCGCCACCCAGGGACGCATGCAGGTGGCCCCGAGGGGCACGTAGCCGCTGCTGATCCCCTTCGCCAGGGTGATGACGTCGGGCACCACTCCCCAGTGCTCGATGGCGAACCACTTCCCCGTCCGTCCGAAGCCGGTCATCACCTCGTCCACCATCAGCAGCATCTCGTATCTGTCGCAGATCTCCCGGATCCTCTGCCAGTAGCCGTCGGGAGGCACGATGATCCCGTTCGCCCCGACGATCGTCTCGGAGATGAAGCCCGCCACCCGCTTGGCGCCCCCCTCGAAGCGCACCACGTCCTCCACGTGCCTGGCGCACTGAAGGTCGCAGTTGGGGTAGGTGGCTCCGAAGGGGCAGCGGTAGCAGTAAGGATCCAGACAGTGGATGACGCTGGGGACGGAGGGCTCGCAGGCCCAGTTGCGGTAGTCGTTGGAGAGGGCCATGGCCCCCATGGTGGAACCGTGGTAGGCCCTGTAGCGGGCGATGATCTTCTGCTTGCCGGTGGCCATCCTGGCCAGCTTGAGCGCCCCTTCGTTGGCCTCGGCCCCGCTGGTGGAGAAGTAGCTCTTCTTGATGTCCCCCGGCGTGACCTCCGCCAGCAGCTTGGCCAGGCGCGCCTTGGGCTCGCTGGCGAAGGGAGAGGCGGAGGTGGGCAGCTTGCCGGCCTGCCGGGCTATGGCGGCCACAACCCGCTCGTCGGCGTGGCCCAGGTTGCTGAAGACGAACTGCGCCGTGAAGTCCAGATACCGCTTGCCGGAGCTGTCGTAGAAGTAGTTCCCCTTAGCGTGGTCGACGACCACGGGGCTGAGTCCCTTCTGGGCCTGCCAGGGGTACAGCACGTACTCGGTCTCGTACTGTCTGATGGTGTCGGCGTCCAGGACCGTTTCCAGGGTCTGCTGTGACATGCAATCCCCTCCTCGGCTGGCGTCCACGCCCAGCAAGTATGGATGGCTACGGTGCCGCGATGTGGGGCTGC
>JAJZRD010000069.1 GCA_021845945.1 Chloroflexota bacterium | reverse complement strand
CGATCACAGCCGAAGCCACCCAGGGTGGCGCGGGGGAACCAGAGAACTCGGGGTGAATTCCCCTCATGGGGATAGGGCAACGTCCTTTCTGCCCGAACCCGTCAGCTTACCCCGTAGGTGTGGAGGGACCTCTCCAGGCGCACTGTGCGCCCGGGTGGTCCCTTTTTATGTGGTCTCAGCCGGCCAAGTCGGCGCCTAAAGGGTATCAGGGCAAGGAGAGATCATGCCAGACCTGGAACCTCACCTATTCCTCGCGCCCGTGGCGATCTACCTGCTCGGATCGCTGCTGGCGCTCCTGGACCCCACGGCTCGCGGACGGCTATCCCACGGAGCCGCCCTGATCGGTAGTCTGGCGGGCACCGCCCTCACCCTCCAGGCCCTCCTGGAAGGCACCGCGGAGCAACTCGCCTCCTTTCCGATCGCACCCTACGCTACCGTGATTCTCCGGTTGGATCCCCTCGCAGCCTACTTCGTCCTGGTGATCTCGCTCGTCGGGGTCGCCGCGTCCCTCTACGCCCTCGGCTATCTGGATGCCGAGCATGGCTCCCTCGCCGCTCAGGGCGCGGCCTACAACGGCTTCCTCGCATCGATGGTGCTGGTCGTGCTGGCCGACAGCGTGTTCACCTTTCTCTTCGCCTGGGAAGCGATGTCCCTCGTCTCCTTCTTCCTGGTCATCCACCACCATCGCCAGGACGAGGTGCGGCGGGCCGGCTACATCTACCTGGTCATGACCCACGTCAGCACGGCCTTCCTGCTGGTGGGCTACCTGGTGCTATTCGCGGCCACGGGCAGCCTCGACTTCGCCGGCCTCCGAGCGGCGGCGCCGGCCCTGCCGCCCCTCAGCCGGGACCTGGTGTTCCTGATGGCGCTGGTCGCCTTCGGCACCAAGGCCGGTGTGATCCCGCTGCACGTCTGGCTGCCCCGCGCCCACCCCGCGGCGCCGAGCCACGTTTCGGCCCTGATGAGCGGGGTCATGATCAAGATGGCCATCTACGGACTGCTTCGCATCGGATGGGATCTGATTGGGCCCGGGCCCGCCTGGTGGGGCGCTCTGGTCCTGACCCTGGGCGCCGTATCCGCCGTCCTGGGGGTGCTCTACGCCCTGATGGAGCACGACCTGAAGCGGCTTCTGGCCTACCACAGCGTCGAGAACATCGGCATCATCCTTATGGGGTTGGGCGCCGCATTCCTCCTGGCGTCGCTGGGACAACCGGTCGCCGCGGCCCTGGCGCTCCTGGCGGGTCTATACCACGTGCTCAACCATGCCGTCTTCAAGGCGCTGCTGTTCCTCGGGGCCGGCGCCGTCCAGCAGGCGGCTCGAACCCGCGATCTGGAGGCCCTGGGCGGACTGATCCACCGCATGCCCTGGACGGCCGCGACCTTCCTGGTCGGGGCCGCCGCCATCTCGGCCCTGCCGCCCCTCAACGGCTTCGTGAGCGAGTGGCTGACCTTCCAATCGCTGCTGGCTTTGAGCGCCGCCAGCCCGGTGCTGGGCTTCGGCTCGGTGGTCGCCGCCGGCCTCCTCGCCCTGACCGGCGGGTTGGCAGCTTTCTGCTTCGTCAAGGCATTCGGGATCTCCTTCCTGGGCATGCCCCGGAGCGAAAAGGCTGCCGCGGCCCGGGAGGTTGGCCTATCCATGAGGCTGGGCATGGGCTTCCTGACCCTGCTCTGCTTCGCCCTGGGGCTTCTGCCCACCTTCGTCGCCCGGCTCATCGCCCCGGTGACGGTCGGGCTGGCCGGCGTCGCCGCCCAGCCCTCTCTGGGTCTGACGCCCCTGCCCCTGTCGACGCGCGGCTCCCTCGCGCCGCTGGCTCTGGTCGCTCTTCTGGCTGCGCTCTTCGGCCTGGCTCTGCTCCTCGGGAGGTTGATGGGGGGCCCGGGGCGGAGTCGGGTGGCGGCGCCCTGGTGCTGCGGGATCCATCTGGAGCCCTCCATGCAGTACAGCGCCACAGCCCTGGCCAAGCCGATCCGGATCATCTTCCGTGGGTTGGTCCGCCCCTATCGAGAGGTCGAGCGGCAGCACCAGCCGGGTGCCGCCTACTTCGTCTCGGGCGTCCGGTACGAGGCCGGCATCCGTCCCGTCTACGAGCACTATCTCTACGCTCCGGCGGTCCGGACCCTTCTCTCCCTGGCTCAGCAGATCCGCGCGTTGCAGAACGGCAGCCTCAGGACCTACCTCGCCTACATCAGTGCGACGTTGGTCGTGGTGCTGCTGCTGACGCGATAAGGAGGTATCCAGTGTCCGTAGCCCTGCTTCTCGCCAACCTTGGACTCGCCCTGGTGGCGGCGCCGCTGCTGAATGGGATCATCAAGCGCTCCAAGGCCGGCTGGCAAAACCGCCGCGGCCCGGGGGTCCTGCAGCCCTGGTTCGATATCTGGAAGTACCTTGGCCGGGAGAGCGTCGTGTCTCAGCACGCCTCCTGGCTCTTCCGTTGGGCGCCCTACGTCTACTTCGCCGCCCACCTGGCCGCCGCCGGACTGGTCCCGACCCTGGCGGTGACCTCTCCGCTGCCCGGCCTCGGGGACGTGATCCTGCTGGTCGGCCTGCTGGCCCTGGCTCGCTTCGCCCTGGCGCTGGCGGCGCTGGACACGGCCAGCAACTTCGGGGGGATGGGCGCCAGCCGGGAGCTGGCCTTCGCCGCCATGGTAGAGCCCGCCCTGCTGATCGCCCTCTTCGCCCTCGCCCTTCCGGCTGGCTCCACCTCGCTGGCAGCCCTGGTGGGTGACGGCACCGTGAGTGTGGCCCGCCTGCTGGCCCTGGCAGCGCTGTTCATCGTCGCCATCGCCGAAACCGGGCGCATCCCGGTGGATAATCCGGACACCCACCTGGAGCTGACCATGGCCCACGAGGGCATGATCCTCGAATACTCCGGCCGGCCCCTGGGGCTGCTGCTCTGGGGCACTCACATCAAACAGCTCGTCGTGCTCTCCCTGCTGGCCGCACTCCTCTTTCCCTGGGGAATGGCTCGTGAGCTGAGTGCGACTTCCCTGGCCGTCGGACTCGGCGGCTACCTGCTGAAGCTGGTGATCCTCGGTCTGGCCCTCGCCCTGGTGGAAACCACCAACGTCAAGCTGCGCATCTTCCGGGTTCCGGAGTTGCTGGGCGCGGCGAGCCTTCTCGGACTGCTGGCGGTCACCTCCATCTACCTGGTAGGAGGATTGGGATGACCTTTATCGACCTTCAAACCGCCCAGGGCCTGCTGGATAGCCTGGCTCTCCTTCTTCTCGCTACGGCCCTCGGGTCGGTGCTCCTCCGGCGGCTGGAGGACTCCATCCGCCTGCTCGCCGGGCAGGGAGCGCTTCTGGCGGCGGCCGCCGTGGTAGTCGCCCTGGCCACCGGCAGCCCTCACGCCTTCATCGCCGTCGGCCTGACCGTCCTGGTCAAGGTCCTGGTCGTACCGGGCATCCTGCTCTTCGCCCTGCGGGAGGTGCGGATCAAGCGCGAGATCGAAACGGTCCTTCCCCAGCGCCCGGCCCTGCTGCTGGCCATCGGTCTGGTGCTGGTCGCTTACTACGTGGTCGGCCCCCTTCGGCCGCTGGATGGATTTCTCACCCGCAACGCCCTGCCGGCGGCCATCTCTATGTTGCTGATCGGCATCTTCACCATGCTCATCCGGAAGAAGGCCCTCAGCCAGGTCGCCGGCATAGTGGCGATGGAGAACGGCCTCTACCTGATGGCGGTGGTGGCCACCCACGGTCTGCCCCTCGCCGTCGAACTGGGCGTGGCCGTCGATCTCGCCGTCGGGGTTCTGGTCATGGGCATCGTCGCCCGCGAGATCCACCGCACCTTCGACACCATAAACACCGATCATCTCCAAACGCTCCGAGGTTAGCCGATGGACTTTACGATCCTTCTCACGGTACCGCTGATCACCGGGTTCCTCTGCCGGATCCTGCCCCGCCGCTCCTGGAGCGAAGGGGTGAACGCCGTGGGAGCCACGGCTACCCTGGGGGCGGGGCTCTCCCTGGCAGTACGGGTGTTCGCCGGCGGACCCGTCCGGGCCCTGGGAGACCTGCTCTACGTCGATGCCCTGGGGGCCCTGCTCCTGGTCGTGATCGTGGTGGTGGGCTTTATCGGCGCCCTCTACTCCGTCGGGTATCTGCAACGAGACGTCGCCCACGGTAAGGTACCGCCCGATCAGGTGGGCTGGTACTACCTGGGATACCACGGTTTCCTCTGGACGATGCTGATCACCGGGGTCGTCAACAATCTGGGGCTGCTGTGGGTGGCTATCGAGGCCACCACCCTCGTCTCCGCGCTGCTGGTCGGCTTCTACCGCACGAGAGCTTCCCTGGAGGCCGCCTGGAAATACCTCATCCTCTGCACGGTGGGCATCACCTTCGCCCTTTTCGGCATACTGCTCACCTACTACGCCTCGGCCCAGAGCCTGGGCGAGGAGGCCGGTCTCACCTGGACCACCCTGTTCGAGCACGCCGGGCAACTGGACCCCGGCCTCATGAAGCTGGCCTTCGTCTTCGTCCTCGTGGGCTTCGGCACCAAGGCCGGCTTCGCACCGCTCCACGCCTGGCTGCCGGACGCCCACAGCCAGGCACCATCGCCCATCAGCGCGCTGCTCTCGGGGGTGCTGCTGAAGTGCGGCCTCTACGGGATCATCCGCTTCCACCTGATCGCGTCAAGGGCGGTCTCCCCCGAGTTCTCCTCCAACCTCCTGCTCGGTTTCGGACTTCTCTCCGTCGTGGTCGCGGTGCCCTTCATCCTGGTGCAGAGCGACCTGAAGAGGCTGCTCGCCTACCACAGCGTCGAGCACATCGGGCTGATAGCGACGGCCATCGGCCTGGGAGGTCCGCTCGGCCTGTACGCCGGGCTGCTCCACCTGTTCAATCACGCCATGGCCAAGGCTCTGCTCTTCTTCGTCGCCGGCAACCTCGCCCAGCGCTACGGCACGACGCAGATGTCTCGCATTCGCAACGCCATCCAGGCGATGCCCGCCACCGGGCTGCTGCTGCTCCTGGGTACCTTCGCCATCACGGGGGTGCCTCCCTTCGCCATCTTCGTGACCGAGTTCGGGATCGTCGGAGCGGGCTTCGCCCGTGGGAACCCCGCCGTCGGGGTCGTACTGATCGCCGCCCTGGCCATCGTGTTTGCCGGCGCCTTCGGCCACGCCCTGGAGATGGCCTTCGGGCGGCCGCGACCGAAGCTGTCCCCCGTGCTGGTCGGCCCCTTCGGTACCGTGGCCCTGGCCGTGCCGACGGCCTTCGTCGTCCTGTTCGGCATCTACGTCCCGCCGCCGGTGAACCAGGCCGTCCAGCAGATCGTGTCCATCTTTGGAGGAGGCAGGCTATGACGATCGTGGCCCAGGAGACAGAACAGGAGTTGACCGCCAGCCTGCAGAGCGCCCTTGGCGCCGGCACCCTGGTAGAGGGCGACGCCACCGGCGATATCCGGATCGTCGTGCCGCTGGACAGGCTGCCGGATAGCTGCGCCGCCCTGCGCAGCCGGTTCGATGCCCCCCTGTCGACCATGGTCGGCCTGGACGATCGCCAGCAAACGGGCCGGTTCCGGCTGGTCTACGTCTTCTCTATCGGCAGCCGCTGGGTCAGCGTGGAAGCGGAGATCGACCCGGCGCACCCGGTCTTCCCCTCTGTGACGCCCTCCCTGCCGGCCGCCCACTGGTACGAGCGGGAGGTTCAGGACCTGTTGGGGTTGGTCCCCGAGGGTCACCCCGACCCTCGGCGGCTGGTCCTGCACGACGACTGGCCCGAGGGGGTGCATCCGCTGCGCAAGGACTTCGATCCGGCGAGGCCTGTGCCCCGAGTCCGCGGCCCCCAGCACCGCTTCCACCACCTGCACGGCGAGGGGATCGTCGAGATCCCGGTCGGTCCGATCCACGCCGGGGTCATCGAGCCCGGCCACTTCCGCTTCGCGGCGGTCGGCGAGGTGGTGCTCCACCTGGAAACCCGCCTCTTCTACAGCCACCGGGGTCTCGAAAAGCTGGCCGAGGGGAAGAGCGCCGATCAGGTGCTCCAGATCGCCGAACGGATCTGCGGCGTCTGCGCCCTCTCCCACGCCGTGGCCTACTGCCAGGCGATCGAGTCGCTGGCCGGTGTCGAGATCCCGCCGCGGGCCGCGGCGCTCCGCACCCTCCTGCTGGAGTTGGAGCGGCTCTACAACCACGTGGGCGACCTCGGGAACATCTGTGCGGGGGTCGGGTTCGCGGTGGGCACGAGCCAGGGCGGCCGGCTCAAGGAGGAGCTTCAGCGGCTCAACGAACGGCTCACGGGGCACCGCTTCCTGAGGGGCGTATGCCGGATCGGCGGCGTGCGACGCGACCTGGACGCCGCCGCCGTCCACGATACCGCCGACACCTTACGTCGAGTCGAGGCCGAGTTCCGGGACTTCGTCGATCTCCTGCTGTCCACTGAGCCTTTCGTGGATCGGCTGGCCGGTACGGGGGTCGTGCCGGCCGAGGCAGCCAGGGACCTGGGGGCGGTGGGCGTGGCCGCCCGTGCCAGCGGGATCGATCGGGACGCACGCCGAGATCATCCCCATGCGGCTTACGGACGGTTGAGCGTCCCGGTGGTTGTGCGGACCGAGGGCGACGTGCGGGCTCGCACGCTGGTGCGGATCGACGAGGCTCGCGCCTCCTTTGGCCTCGCCCTCCAACTGCTGGAGACGCTGCCCGACGGCCCCCTGGCCACGGGGGTGGGCAGCCTGCCTCCATACCGCTCGGCCATCGGCGTCACCGAATCGCCCCGAGGGGAGAACGTTCACTGGGTTCGAACGGGCCCGGACGGCCGGATCGACCGCTACCGCATTCGCTCCGCCTCCTACTGCAACTGGCCCATCGTCGCCCTGGCCGTGCCCGGCAACATGGTGCCGGACTTCCCGCTCATCAACAAGAGCTTCGAGCTGTGCTATTCCTGCCTGGATCGCTGAAGGTTGGGTGAGGTGCCTGTATGCTGAACATCCTCCGCGCCAGTCTCCGCACCGGTCGGGTGACGGAGAGCTATCCCGAACAGTCCAATGGGGCGGTTGCCTTTCGGGGCCGCCCGCGGATCGATCCATCACTCTGCCAGGCTACCGGCAGCTGTGCCGAAGTCTGCCCCTCGGGGGCCATCACCCTCGACTCCCAGCTCCCTTCCGTTCGCCGCTGGCAGCTGGATCTGGCCCGCTGCGTCTTCTGCGGGCTGTGCGAGGAGGCCTGCCCCCACGGCGCCATCCAGATGACCGGCGACTTCGAGCTGGCGGCCCGCACCCGGCAGGAGCTGATCGTGGGCGTCACCCACGGGCAGCGGATCGCTGGTGGTAGTGGCTCCGGTGAGGCGGCCACGACAGTCGAGGAGCTCTGGGCATCTCCCGACGCTGCCAGCCTGCGGAAGGGGTCCAGCCGCCTGAACGGCCGGATCCGCGGCCTCCTCCAGCGATCCCTGCACATACGGCACATGGCCGCGGGCTCCGACAACAGCACCGACTGGGAGATATCGGCCCTCCTGAACCCCGTCTACGACGTCCAGCGGCTGGGGATCGACTTCGTCGCGTCGCCCCGCCACGCCGACCTGCTGCTGGTCACGGGAGCGGTGACCCGTCACCTGGAGCCGGCCCTGCGGGCCACCTACGAGGCGATGCCCTCACCCCGACTGGTCGTGGCCGCGGGGGACGAAGCCTGCGGGGGAGGCGTGCTGCAGGGAAGCTACGCAGTGGCCGGCGGGGTCGACCGCTGCCTGCCCGTGGACGTCTACATTCCGGGCGACCCACCCCGTCCTCAGGCCCTCATCCAGGGTCTTCTGGTCGCCCTCGGCCGGATGGAGCCGAAGATCCGCCGCACCGAGCTGTCCGCAGGCCAGCCGGAGAGTAGTCCTTCGTCACACTGGTCTTGATCTGTAGGGCAGAGGCTTGTCCCCCGCCGCCCGCTGACCGTGGCAGATCGGCGGCACGGCGCAAGACCCTGCCCTACCCCATTCGTGGGCCGCTACAGGTAGGTGGGTAAATCGAGCTGTTGGAGCCTGCCCGACCCCGACGCCACCGTGGCGAAGTTCCTGGAGAAGCGGGGGGAGGGGATCCACCACATCGCCCTCTGCGTGGAGGACGTCGCGGGCGCCGTGCGGGAACTGCTGGCTGCCGGCGTCAGGATGATCGACCAGGCCCCGCGCCCCGGCGCCAACGGGACGAAGGTCGCCTTCGTGCACCCCGCCGCGACCCACGGCGTCCTGATAGAGCTGGTGGAGGAGTAGGGCCTTAGGGGGCTTCGCCCCTTCTGGATATCCCCGCGGACTATCCGAGACTCACTCAGGCGTCCCTCGCCAGCAGCTGCAGGTAGCCCCTGTCTCGGGCTCTTCGATAGAGGGCTTCGTCGGCGGTCCAAAAGGCCGCTCCCTGCAGCTCAGCCACGGCCAGGTAGACGGCGTCGTAGATCACCGGCATCTCCAGCCTTCCCGCGATCTCCCACGCCTTGCGGTAGACCTCCGGCCCTGAGACCTCCACCAGCGGCAGCGACAGCAGGTAGCCCGCAGCCTCATCGGCATCCTCGGGGGTCAGCAACCCGCGCAGGGCCTTACCCCTCAACACCGACAACGCCTCGGCCAGCAGGAAGGCAGGGCCGATCAACTCGCCGTGATTCGCTAATGCCCCGTCCACGAGCCGATGGGCCTCCTCGCTGCCGGGCTCCGGCATTACCAGCTTCACCAGAACGCTGGAATCCAGGCAGAGGACCTCAGCCACGACCCGCACGCTCCTCTCGCATCCCCCTTACAGCGGGGGTGGAGTCGGGCATCGTGCCGTATCGAGCCCGGAGCCGCTCCCTGAATCGGCTCGCCCGCTCCAACGTCCGCCGGGCCTCGTGCCGCTTCGCCTCTCGGTCCAGGATGTCCACGGCCAGGTCGTTGACCGACCGGCCCTGCTCCCTGGCCCACTGCTTCAGCCGCCGGTGAAGCTCCTCGGGCATCCTCAGGGTCGATGCAACCATGTGCCACCTCCTGTTGATGCGTCAGATGATAGCACGAGATGAAGCAGGCATCAATCGGTTGCCGGACTCGCCGCGAACCCGCGGCTACTCGGCTATGCGCTGTTCATCGAGATCGCGCCGTTCGCCCTGCTTGCCGGCCTCGTGATCGGATGGCTGATGATGCGCACGATCAGATTCTGGCGCAATGGATCGACCGGTGAGATCTGGATGAGTGGTGGCGCCCTCTACGTCGCCATCTGGATGGCGACCCTGGCCCTACGTCTGGGCATCGATTACCTCGCAACCGGCGGCTTCGCGAATCCGGGGCCAGGTCATCTGACTCAAGCTCCAACCACGCCGTCCATCATCGCATCCGACCTGCTGTTCCTCTCCGTAGGCCTCTGGCTGGCGCGCGGTTATGCCCTGGTGCGGCGCTATCGGGAGTACTCATCGACCGAGGCCGCGGCAGAATGAAGCCTCGACGCTGATGGATCCTGCCGTTGGGGCACAGCTTCATCCGAGGCGAACTGAACGAGGTCGAGGCGGGGTAGCAGGAAGTCGTGATGGATGGCTCCCCGGTCCGCAGACCGCTTACCTGCTATAATCGACTCATGGGTCGGGACCGAGGATAAGAAGGATCGGCTGATGGTCGACGTGATTCGCGAGCACATCGAGATTGTCCCCGGCGCGGGCGGTCCGAAGCCCCGCGTAGCGGGACACCGCATCACCGTGCAGGACATCGTCATCTGGCACGAGAAGCTGGGCATGTCGCCGGACGAGATCGTGCACAACCATCCAACCATCACCATGGCCGACGTACATGCCGCCCTCGCCTACTACTGGGACAACCGAGAGGAGATCGAGCGCTCCATCGCGGAAGACGACGCCTTCATCGAGGAGTTCCGCAGGGGCTACCGAGGCCCCCTGCAGCAGAAGCTGAATCGCTCCCAGCGTGGGTGAGATTCGCTTCCAGCTAGACGAACACATTGCCAACGCCGTAGCCGAGGCTCTGCGGCGCCGTGGGATCGGCGTGCTAACAGCGGCCGAGGCCGGCCTGCTCGGCGCCCCCGACGACGAGTTGCTCGCACGCTGCCACGCCGAAGGACGGGTGCTGGTGACTCAGGACACCGATTTCCTCCGTTTGCACCGGCAGCACGAACATGCAGGGATAGCCTACTCGCAGCGAGGGACACTGACCATCGGCCAGCTCGTCGCAAGCCTGGTGTTGATCTACGATGCCCTCGACCAGGCGGAGATGGCCGGACGGGTGGAGTTCCTCTGACGTCGCGGCCTCGGGACGAACTGGGGCTCCCCAGGCCCCGTGTCATTGTCTCGTAGGGGACACCGGCTGGGTGCGCCGGCAGGCGGGGGCAGGCTGTGAGCCTCGATTCCAGGAGACGGCGGCTGTACAATATCCCTTGTCCATACCAGAGGAGAGCACGCCATGACCGCCAGAATCGCCATCAATCGCAACAGGATAGCCGACTTCTGTCGGAGGCATCACATTCAGAAGCTGTCGCTGTTCGGCTCCGTCCTGCGGGATGACTTTCGCCCAGACAGCGACGTGGACGTGCTGGTAGAGTTCGAGCCGGAACACGTGCCGGGCCTCATTCGGCTGGCCGGCCTCGAGCGAGAGCTTTCAGAGATCGTGGGCCGCAGAGTCGACCTGCGAACCCCCGGCGACCTGAGCAGATATTTCCGGCAGGAAGTGCTGGACGAGGCCGAGGTGCAATATGCGGCGTGACGACCTGACACGGCTACGTCACATGCTGGACGCCGCGAGACTCGCCATTCGATTCGCCAGAGGCCGCAGTAGAAGTGACCTGGACCGAGATCCCGAGATGATGCTGGCGATGGTGAAGGCCGTCGAGATCGTTGGGGAGGCCGCGGGACGGGTCAGCACTGAGTATCGAGACGGCCACCCCGAGATTCTGTGGCCGGATGTCATCTCCATGAGAAACCGGTTGGTGCACGCCTATTTCGACATCGACCTGGACATACTCTGGAGCACCGCAACGGTGGACCTGCCTCAGCTGGTCGCTCACCTGGAGAGGCTCCTCCCATAGGAGCAATCGTGACCATCGCCGCCTCCACCACCGTCCAACGACTCGGGAACTACTGCAAGAATCCCTCGCTCACAGCCTGCAACTGAACCCAGTACCGGATAGGGCACCCGCTTTGCAGCACCAATTGTGTTGCATATTGTGCTGCGATACAATGGGGATCTGGAGGTGATGGCCATGGCGAGAACGGCGGCGCAGGCGGGGAGAACGCCCACCACTTCGGTGCGGCTGGAGAGAGATCTGATCGAGCAGATGGACTCGGTGCGGGACGTGGATCGCTTCCCAACCCAGAGCGACTTCATCCGGGAGGCTGTCCGGCGCATGGTGCGGGAAGAGAGGCGAAACCGCACGAGAGAGCGGATGAAGGCGCTGGCCGAGGACGCCGAGGCGATGGAGCTGGGACGGCGGATGGCGAACGCCGGTTGGGACGACGCTGCCGAGCGGTGGGAGAAAGCCGACCGGGGAGAACCCTAGGTGGATCGGATCGAGCGAGGCGACCTCTTCCGAGTGGCGTTCAAGGGCGAAGGGCACCGGATCGACGGCCCCCACTACGCCGTCGTGGTTTCCGACGAGCCGTACAACTGGCTCTCTACGGTAGTGGTGGTGCCCTTCTTCAGCGACGCGAGGCCGGACGAGATCCATCCGGAGACGACGATCAACGGTACCAGGACGCGGGCGATGGTGGAGCAGGTGCAGGCGATAGACAAGACCAGGCTAAAGGACAGACTGGGCTCTCTGGCAGGGGAGACGATCATGGAACTGATCGACGAGCAGCTGCGCTACCTGCTTGCCCTGGAGTAGTGCACGGCCACATCCTCTAGGTGACTATCACAAGGTCTTCGACAGTTCTGGGGACACCCCAGACCCCGCCAGAAGGGGCTAAGCCCCTTCTGGACATCCCCAGGAACTATCTGCCACTTACTCAGCTGTACACCCCGTACTTATGCGCCGCCTCGAACATGGCCACGATGTTGGCGGGCGGGACGTTCGCCTGGATGTTGTGGACCGAGGCGAAGACGAAGCCTCCGCCGGGCGCGAGGTCCGCGATACGGCGCCGGACCTCCTCCTGCACATCCCCAGGCGACCCAAACTGCAGCACCACGGGGTCGCAGCCACCGCCCCAGAAGGTGAGGTCCTTGCCGAACTCCCGCTTCAGCCGCGCGCTGTCCATTTCGGCCGCGTTGACCTGCACGGGGTTGAGCACCTCGACGCCGACGTCGATGAGATCCGGAATTACCCAGTAGATCGATCCGCAGGAGTGCAGCCATATTCGCGCCGAAGAGCGTCGCTTGATGGCCTCGATGACGCGCCGGAGCCTCGGCTTGTAGATCTCTCTGAAGGTGCGGGGGGAGAAGATCGGCCCCATCTGGTCACCCAGGTCCCCCTCCATGTGCACGAAGTCTACGTAGGGCCCCACCTCGGCCAGGGCACTGTCCCAGAAGTCCACGTACCACTCGGTGACCCTCTCCGCCAGTGCCTCGGCCATCTTCCGGTCGAGGGCCAGGTCCATCAGGGCGCGCTCCATCCCGCGCAGGAACTGCGGGAGCAGCCAGAGCCCGAGGGTGGGGGCGCCCAGCATTATCGCCTTCTCCCCGGCGGCGTGGGTAGCCTTGATCTCCTCCGCGACCCCCCGCATTCGGTTGGGATCGCGGGGGTCCGGCCAGGCGTGACGATCCAGGTCCGAGACTGTCTCGGCCTCCGCCAGGGGGAACTGGAAGGGGTCGTAGTAATACCCACCGGGCGGCATCCGGTACCGGACTCCCCACTCGTCCAGGTAGCTGTTGGTCATGGGATCGATCTCGAACTGATAGGCCGCGCCGGGGTTGGGATAGAACGGAGTGGTGTCGCGCCCGAACTTCGCCACCAGCCTGGGATCCGGCTCGACGGTGTAGGTCATGTAGCCGCGGATCGTCTCCTCGCCCCCTTCCAGGCCCAACTGCTTCTTCAGCTCTCTCTGGGCGTAGGCGTGAAGGGTGCTGACGCGCCCGCCGAAATCCATCGGCACTCTATCCGGCTCTCGGTGAGCGACCGCGGTGAGCACCCGCTCCCGAGGTGTCATCTCTCTGTTCATGGAATCCCCTTCCGTTTGTCCTGCCCCGACTGGGAACTCGCTCTCGACGATCTCAACCGCCGCCATGATTCGGATCGATCCCCCGGGCATCGCCCGGTCCGGGTCGCGGCGGCATACTGGATCACGTACGCAGCCAGAACCAGATATCGATCCCCCGGGCGTCACCGGGTCCGGACTGCGACAGCATCACCGGCGCTGATCGTCCGCGGGACGGCGAACTCGCGGCGGATTGTACTCGCAGGCCCTCCTTCCCATCAACAGCCTTACGCCACCGGCTCATCGCCGTTCCGCGGAATCCACCTTGTGGTAGGGCGGGTTGTCCCAACCCGCCCGTTCTCTTACCTGCTCGGACGGCGGTGTTGTCCCAACCCCGCCGTCACACTACCTTTTCCTGGCTTGCCTTTATTCCTAACCATGTTAATATCAGTCCAGCCGTCGCAACGATCTCGAAAAGGCGTAGGGCAGGGCGCTCTGCCCTGCCGCTCGTTCCCGTCATCGCCTGCCGGGCGGCGGGGGACAAGCCCCCGCCCTACATCAAGCCAGTCTGCCGGGAGGCACCATTTCCCTTCGTAGTGGCAGCCGTCAGGGGCATGGGCAAGGGCAAAGCGGCGTGGCGCAGAAAGTGCTGTTCGAGATGGCTCTACCAGATGCCCCAGCAACAGATCCTAGGAAGTGAGACCCCACCATGGCCAAGCCTCGAACCATCCGCGAGCTGCGAGCAAGCGACTACCGGGTCCTCTCTGTCAAGGCGGAGCTGCGGAAGAACCTCATCGGCAAGCTGCGGCGGGGCGAGAGCCCCTTCCCCGGCCTCGTCGGCTACGAGGAGACGGTCGTCCCCCAGGTGGAGAAGGCCATCCTCTCCGGCCAGGACCTGGTCCTCCTGGGAGAGGGTCGGGGTGAGGGCCCGGACGAGGACCAAAAGACTCTGGCTTAACCGTTACCACCCCGACGGTTCCTCCCTCGCGCCTCCCGCCCCCTTGCCCCGCATGGCAGAGCCCCAAAAGCCGAACGGTTTCTTAACGCGGCTTTTAGGGCTTCTTAACATGCGTTGGGTAAACTATCTGACGATGAGTCAGAGTAACTCAGGACCCAAGAGGATCTCGTGGCAACACTGAAGAAGCAAACGTACAGCCTGGATGGGGAGCTCGATGGCGAGAGCCGGATCGAGCCTTCCCCGCTCTCGGGGCTGGGCAGGCATCCGGCGGTCGCCACCGTCGGGTTGGGCCTGATCGTTCTGCTGGGAGCGTTCCTGCGCCTCTACCACCTGGGTGCCGGCGGCATCGGCAACTCCTACTACGCCGCAGCCGTGGACAGCATGCTCAAGTCGTGGCACAACTTCTTCTTCGTCTCCTTCGAGCCCGGAGGCTCCGTGTCGGTGGACAAGCCGCCCCTGGACCTGTGGGCCCAGACGGCGTCGGCCTACTTCCTCGGGGTGAACGGCTTCGCCCTGGCGCTGCCGCAGGCGCTGGCGGGGGTGCTCTCCATCCCCCTGCTGTACGGGCTGGTGAAGCGGCAGTTCGGCGTCGTGGCGGCCCTCGTCGCCGCCCTGGTGCTGGCGGTGATGCCCGTGACCGTGGCGACGGACCGGTACAACACCATGGACGGTCTCCTGGTGTTCGTCCTGTTGCTCGCGACCTGGGCCTTCTGGTCGGCAACCCGCTCCGGGCGGCTCCGGATCCTGCTGTTGGGCGCCTTCCTGGTGGGGGTCGCCTTCAACGTCAAGATGCTCGAGGCGTTCATGCCGCTGCCGGCCTTCTACGCCCTGTACCTGTGGGGCGCGCCCCATTCGTGGCGAAAGAGGGTCCTTCACCTGGCCGCCGCCACGGCTGTTCTGCTGGTCGTGTCTCTCTCCTGGGCCGTAGCGGTAGATCTGACGCCGCCCCAGGACAGGCCCTACGTGGGCAGCAGCAGCGACAACAGCGAGATAGAGCTGATCGTGGGGCACAACGGGATCGCCCGCCTGATGCCTACGGGATGGTTCGGGGACTTCAACCTCAACCTCGACCTGTTCGGAGGGAACGGCCAGTCGGGCCAGCTCCCGCAGAACCGGTCCCCCCGGGCCGACGGCAGTGGGACGCCAGGCTTCGACCTCGGGGGCAGGACCGGCAACTTCGCGGCTCCGAGGGGTGGAGGAGGATTCGGGTCCTTTGGATCGGGACAGCCCGGACCGCTGCGCCTCTTCGGCCAGCCGTTGGTGACCCAGGCAAGCTGGCTGCTGCCGCTGGCCCTCCTCGCCATCCCGCTCCTCGTGGTGCAGGTGGCCCGGAAGGGCCGGCTGAACGCCAAACAGCAGGCCCTCGTGCTGTGGGGAGGCTCGCTGCTGGCCGAGCTGGCCTACTTCAGCTTCACCCAGGGCATGTTCCAGTCCTACTACCTGATCATGATGGGACCGCCCCTGGCCGCTCTGGTAGGGGCTGCGGTCTGGTCCCTGGGGCAGATCCTGCAGCGGCGACGCTGGCTCGGCTGGGTGCTGGCC
>JAJZRD010000335.1 GCA_021845945.1 Chloroflexota bacterium | reverse complement strand
TCAGGCAACATCAATGAACTCACCAACACGGCCCGTCGCTTCTTCGACGAGCTTGCGCCCCATCCAGTGCAACTACTACAGGTAGCTTGATCGCGATGCCTTTCTTTTGGATACGTGCTTAGGCCCGGACCGGCGCCCCTTTGGCTCCCAGCTGTTTCATCAGGCGGACGAGCCTTTCCTTCTTCTCGGCCCTTAGCCGCTCGTACTCGCTGCGATGGATCCGTCCGGCCTCGAACCAGTCGTCCAGGTTGGCCATGGCCGCAAGCAGGTCTCGCCTCTCCAACTCCAGGAGGGCGGGATTGCCGCCGGGGAGCGGCGCCCGAGAGCTTCGCTTGGAGGTGGGGGCCGGAGCGTAGCCGTAGGCCGGAACCCGCGCTGGTTCCGCCGAGCGCTTGCGAAGTAGGTAGAAGGCGGCGGCCAGGGCCGCCAGCACCCCCACGGCCACGCCCACCAGCGCCAGCGGGCCTCCCGGGAACCCACCCTGGGGCAATCCCTGGAGATTGACGTTCAGTGTGGTGTCTGCCGGGAGCTTCTCCCCGCTGAAGAGCTGGTAGCTGGTGCCCTGAACGCTCTGGGTCCCGTGACTGGCCAGACCCGGCACGTCGGCCCGAACCCCATTCGGCACCAGTAGCTGCACCTTGTCCACGTTCTGCTGAAGGGTCGTGCCGAAGGAGAGGGTGGTCCCCTCGTAGGGCAGCTTGTAGGAGTAGATCTTCTGGGCATCGCCCGGATTGATGGCCATGGTATCCACGAAGCCGGCGCCGTCCTTGACCACGCAGCAGCTCATCAAGGTGTCGCCGTACTCCACGTTCTTGGCGCCAGAGGGGGGCAGGTAGCGGCTGGTCTCTCGCTGGTCCGAGCCCACCTCCCTGGAGCCGATGTAGCTCTTGTCGGTGGGGTTGTTGAGAACGAGGATCTCACTGACCTCCACCTCGCCCTTCCCCAGGTTCAGGACGTAGTGCTTGGCGGTGGCGTTGACCGCAGAGGGGTCCGTGGAGGCGTCGTACACCTTCAGCGTCACCTCCTTGGTCTCGCCGGGGTTGGAGAAGGTGACCCTGGGGGCCGAGTAGTCGGCCTTCTGGTAGTTGGTGGTCGCCTCGTAGGAGTAGCTGGAGCCCGCGTCCAAACCGGTGAACTGGAAGTTGCCCTGGTCGTCGGTCTTGGCGGTGCTCTTGTTGCGCTCCGTCTGCCCGAAGTAGGCAGTGAGGGCGACCTCTACCCCGGCCACGCTGCCACCGTTAGCGGTGGCGTTCACCACCTTGCCCTTGATCGTCCCGCCGTCGGCGGCGTAGGCGGGGATGGCCGCGAGGGTTGCGGCCAGGGCTGCCGCGCCCAGCAGCCTGCTCCACAGTGCAGCCCGAAGGATCGGGCGAAGACTGGGTGTCGAAAGGGATTTCAAGCTAAGCATTCCCGCCTCCCACAACCGGTTTTCCAGGGATGGTCTCCTCGTGGCGAGCCAGCGGACCTCCGCAGGCGGAGCAGAAGCGGTCGCTCTCCTCGGCGGGCTCGCCGCAGACCGGGCACCGGATCTGGAGCGACATCCCGCACTTCGGACAGAAGGCGGCGCCAGGGTTTCTGAGGGGCGCACCGCAGCCCGGACAGCCGGAGCCGGCAGCGGGGGCGGGGAGGTCGCCCCTGTGCTTCTTGGGTTGGCGCATCGCCGCCACCTCCCGCTCGATGGCGTCCTCCAGCCGGCCTCCCCGAGGTCTGCCTATCTGCACGCCCACCACGACTGGAGGGGCGGAGGCGATGGCGCTGAAGGGACCTTCCCGTTCAGATGCCTCGTCTATGATCTTCAGCAGCGCCACCGCCTTGTCCTCGTACCGGCCGGCCAGCTCCTCGTAGTCTCTGTTCGAGAGGTTTCCCATGGCGTGGTCGAACTCCAACTCCTTGATCGCGGTGTAGGTGGCCTCCTTCTGGACCAGCAGATCCTCCAGGGGCGACTCCTCCTCCGGGGCCCCCTCCTGTGCATCCTGAGGCGACTTGCCGGTCAGGAGGGGCCATGCGACGAAGGTGGCCACCGCCACCGCCGCCACCAGCATCACCACCAGCGTTATCTCCGATGACACGGCTAGTACCCCCCTCTCACTCGAAATCCTTTAGCTCCGCCGCGAGGCGAGAGCGGTAGCGGTCGACGTCTCCCTCTCCCGGCTGATGCAGGGCGGCCCTGACGTAGACATCCTGGACCCTTCGCCGCCTGACCCAGGTGGCTATCAGGGAGGCGATCAGCGCACCCCCGGCCAGGATCGCCGCGAAGGGGGTCAGCCAGGCCGTCAGGTTGAAGCCCTGTTTGGTGGGGGCGGCCAGGATCCTCTCCCCATACTGGGACACCAGGTTGTCGGTGATCTTCTGTTTCGACCAACCGGCCGCCACCTTCTCCTTGACGAAGTTCCGCATGGCCACCGCCTCCGTCATCTGGCAGACGGCCAGCGTCTCCACACAGTCGGAGGGGCACATAAGCTCGTTGATAAGGTCGTAGGCGTCGTCGGCCGCGGCGGGCAGCCAGGTGGCGACCAGCAGCACGAGGGACAGCAAGATGGCCGCGATACGACGTTGTCTCATGTCCCTCACCTACCCCTCTGCCCCGATTAGTGCCGCCCGTTGGGCGGCCATGCGGGTTTCGGCGCGCTTTTTCTCCCGGGCGTCGGGCCAGAAGGCCAGGGTGGTGCCCAGCAGCACCACCCAGCCACCGATCCAGATCCACATCACCAGCGGGTTGAGGATGAATTTGAAGGAGGCCCTGTCCTGCTCCCAGGAGTTGAGGATCAGATAGAGGTCCTCCAATGGTGTGCTCCGAATGGCCACC
>JAJZRD010000068.1 GCA_021845945.1 Chloroflexota bacterium | reverse complement strand
CTCTCGTTGCTGTTTCGGGTTCAAGGTAAGTGTCCTCATACCTCAAGTATGGCGGACATTTTCCCTGAGCAGTTAAACCGGACATTTTCCCTGAGCAGTGACAGTTGACCTCGCTGGCCCTGGACAACATCGAGCCGGTCGTGATATCTGTCAAGAAGGAGAGCCCATTCAAGACCCTGAAGGACGTGGTGGATGCGGCCAAGGCGAACCCACAGAAGGTGAAGTCCCTGGTGGACATGTACGAGAATCGGTAGGACGAACCTTGCGAGTACAACTGGCGGTGCCCGAGGGGCAGATGTACTCCTGCCGGCGCTGCGGCTGGTGCTGCCGGGGGTGGCGGATCCTGGTGGAGCCGGAGGACCGGGATCGGCTCCTGGCCCGCGACTGGGCCCAGGATAGCCCCCGGCTGCGGGGAGTGCCGCTGTTCGAGGAGCAGCGGCTTCCGGGGCAGCTTCAGCCGAGCATCCAGATCGCCAAGCTGAAGGGGCGGTGCGTCTTCCTGGAGGAGGACAACCTCTGTCTGATCCACAAGGTGCTGGGCGAGCAGGCCAAGCCCTTCACCTGCCGGCGGTTCCCGTTCCTGCTGGGGCACACGACGGAGGGGGTGCTGGTGGGCGCCGACTACGCCTGCCCGGCCCTGGTTCGCAGCGAGGGCGAGCCCTTCTCCGTCGACGAGGCGCTGGTTCAGGAGTGGCTGGACGGCTCCCCCGACAGAAACGGACTCAACCGCCGTCGGAACGTCGACCCGGAGGCCCTTCTGGCGCCCGGCCGCCGGATGGGCTGGTCCGCCTACCTGGAGCTGGAGAGATCCCTCCTGGAGATCCTGGCACGGCGCGAGTTCCCCGTGGTTGCCCGGTGGGTGGCGGGGGGCGCGTTGCTCGTCGCTATGGCGGACTGGGCTTCTGGGAAGCGGTGGCTGGAGCAGGGGGAGGTCGCCGCGTGGCTGCGGGAGTGGAGGAGGGCAGCCTATCTCCCGGCCTTCGACCGGGTCGGCTCCGCCGAGAACCCCTCCCTGCCCGAGCTCCCGGTGCTGGCCCCCATGATTGGGGACATCGAGACCCCTCACACGCCCACCTCCGGTCGGGGGTCGGCCGCCATTGGCTACGCCCTGGCGGTGGGGAACGGCTCCGGGCCCCTGTACCTCTCCACCCTGGAGGGCTGGGTGGAGCTTGGTGCCCTGGGGCGGGTGGACCGGGACCTGAGCCGGACCCAGTTCGACGACTACCTGACCCGCTTCCTCTCCAACTACCTGCTGCGGAAGTCGCTGCTGGAGAGCCCCCACCTTCGCGAGGGATGGGACTACCTGGGGAAGTGCCTGGCCCTCGCCGGCTGGTATGGGGCGGCCTCGGCGGCGATGCACGGCCGGGACCGGATGGAGGAGGACGACTTGGTGGCGGGCATCCAGGCGGTGGAGAAGGCCTACGTGCCGTGACGCCGCCGAGCTGTGGGAGCCGGCTCCTGCCGGCGATTGCCATCTCGTGGTAGCGACTTCAGTCGTTCGTACCCGGCTTACCGGATAGAGCTTCGATTCCTCGACGTAGGGATCGCCGTGGGCCGCCCCTCTTGCATTTCGGCCTGGAATCCCGCAAAATGTGCTCACCAGAACATATGTTCTATATCGACGGGGCGTCTCGCTCGGGGTGAGGTGGGGAAACGGGGGCCGAACGGCAACGGTGGCGGCAATTTGCGGCGCCAAGAGGCTGTTGTTCGGCCCCGTCTTCTGCTAATATGCGCGTGTTCAGAGAAACGGGAATCCCGCCCACGGGGACGAAGGGTGTGTGTCCTCGAGGGCGGCAGGGCTCCAAGCCCTGCCCCTCCGTTAGAACCATCGACATCCTGCCGGCGGTCGGAGCTTTCTCGATCCCGGCTCCCCGTAGCCTCTCGTACGACATCGGAAGGGAGTGGACCCGCCTCTAGCGCGGGCTGCCCACGGAGGTTCTTGTAGTGGTCGTTAAGGTGGTTGGTGAAGGGGGTAGGGTCCCACCGGCGGCCGGCGCCGCCCTGGAGGATCTTGACCCCAAGCAGTTGGTGATGGCCTGGGACCAGGAGACGCGGCTGAAGCGGGCGGCGACCAAGGCCAAAGCCAAGGCCGAGGCGAAGGCGCCGAGGGCCGGCAAGAAGGTTGTCGAGACCCGGAAAGCCGCGGAGAAGCCCGCCGGGGCCGGCGCTGCCAAGAAGGTGGCGACGGTCTCGCCGGCCAAGGTGGCGGCCGACCGGTCCTCCCCCGCCATCCGGGTCTCGGTCGAGGCCGTCCCTCCTTCCGTCGCACCCGGCAACGGCAACGGCAATGGCAACGGCACCGTCGAGTCCGGCGAGTACACCGGCGACCAGATCCAGATCCTGGAGGGGGTCCAGCACATCCGGCAGCGGCCGGGCATGTACATCGGCACCACCTCCACCTCAGGTCTGCTCCACCTGGTTTACGAGGCCCTCGACAACGTGGTCGACGAGTTCAACGCCGGATACGGCAGCCAGCTGTGGATCGCCCTCGACCGGGACGGTCGGGTGACCGTGCGCGACGAGGCCCGGGGCATCCCCATCGACATGAAGGAGTGGGGCGGCGCCGTGTTGCCCACCGCCACCTGGATCTTCATCAAGCCATTCACCGGCGGCAAGTTCGAGCCCGGCGCCTACAAGCAGGCCGGCGGCCTTCACGGCGTGGGGCTCACGGTGATCAATGCCCTCTCGGCTCAGATGGAGGTGGACATCTGGCGGGACGGCCAGCGGTTCCACCAGCAGTTCATGGAAGGGAACGCCCTGGAGTACAGCTTCGAGCCCTGCGATCCCAAGCTCCACGGGACCCAGATCCGTTGGCTCCCCGACCCCTCCATCTTCGACGAGGACGCTACCTACGACGTGGAGACCCTGATCTCACGGCTGGAGGCCACCTCGTGCCTCAACCGGGGGCTGTGGATCGAGCTCTCCTACTGGGACGACGAAACCCGGAAGGCCGTTCGTCGCGTCCTCCACTCCGAGAACGGTCTGGCCGACTACCTGAAGACCCTGGAGGCGACGGGGCCGGGTCCCCTCTTCAAGCAGCCCATCTCCATCGTCAAGGCCAAGGACGAGGTCTCCGTGGAGGTGGTGCTCCAGCCCGACAAGGGCTACAAGACCCAGATGCTCTCCTTCGCCAACGGCGTGCGCACTCCGGACGGTGGCACCCACGAGATCGGCTTCAAGGCGGCGCTGACGAAGATCGTCAACGACTACGCCCTCAAGTGGAACCTGATCAAGGATCGGGCCAAGGAGGCGCTGAAGCCCGACGTCATCCAGCAGGGTCTGGCCGTCGTGATCTCGGTGAAGCTGGCCGATCCCCAGTTCCAGGGGCAGACCAAGAACCGGCTGAACAACGCGCCGGTGGAGGGGATCGTCCGCTCAGTGGCGACCGAGGGGCTCACGGAGTGGTTCGAGACCAGCCAGAGCCAGGCCAAGGAGTGGCTGAAGAAGATCCACCTGGCTCAGAAGGCCCGAAACGAGGCCCAGATGGCCGAGGAGCTGGCCCGCACCGGCCAGAAGAAGGGCTCCGAGCTGGTGGACGTCACCCTCTCCAAGAAGTTCGCCGCCTGCAACGGGAACGATCCGGAGAAGAACGAGCTGTTCGTGGTGGAGGGCGAGAGCGCGGGCGGCAGCGCCAAGCAGGCCCGCAAGAGCGAGTTCCAGGCGATCCTGGCCCTGAAGGGTAAGCCGTTGAACGTGGCCAACGCCACTCTCCAGCGGATCCTGGACAACGAGGAGATCCGGACCATCATCTCGGTGATCGGTACCGGCACGCGGCACCTCTTCGATCTGGAGAGGCTGAAGTTTCACAAGGTCATCCTGCTGTCCGACGCCGACGTGGACGGCAGCCACATCGTCTGTCTGCTGCTGACCCTCTTCAACCAGGAGATGCCAGGGCTGATCGAGTCCGGGCACGTCTATCTGGGCTGCCCGCCCCTCTACTCCGTGAAGTACAAGGGGAAGATGATTTGGCTCACGGACGACGAGGCCCGGAAGAAGTTCCTGCGGGAGCACCCGGATGCCGGCAGCCTGGAGTTCAAGCGGTACAAGGGTCTGGGCGAGATGAACGCCGGCGAGCTGCGGGACACCACGATGGATCCCTCCAAGCGGGTGCTGAAGCGGGTGACCATGGAGGACTCGGCCCTGGCCGCCAAGATAGTGAACGAGCTGATGGCCAAGGAGAACGCCGAGGCCCGCCGCGCCCTCCTGGCCAAGCAGGCCAGGCACCTCGCGATGGCTGGGAACCTGGATGTGTAGCGGGCGTACCCCACCCCCGGCCCCTCCCCGCAACGGGGAGGGGCCGGGGGTAGGACCTGGCGGCGAGAAAAGCGGATGGTGGACCGGTTCATCGTCTCTGGGCAGAGGGTAGAACGAGGCAAGGTGGAGCGCGCGAGGGAGTTGCGCCGCTCCATGACGGAAGAAGAGCGTCTCCTATGGAATCAGCTCCGCGAGCGTAGACTCCTAGGGCTGCGTTTCCGCCGGCAGCAAGTCATTGACGGGTTCATCGCGGATTTCTACTGTCCTTCCGCTGGGCTGGTAGTAGAGGTTGATGGCCCAGTTCACGACGAACGTGCTGACTATGACAGAGAGCGTGACCAGATCATCGCCGCTCGCGGCCTCACCATCGTCCGCGTTCGAAACGATGAAGTCAGGAATGACGTGGCAGCAGTCCTCGCTCGCATCTCGGTGAAGGCACGAGTTGCTGATCATCTGACATCGGGTGAAGTGGGGTGTGATCTCCCCTCCCCGCAGCGGGGAGGGGTCGGGGGTGAGGTCCCAACGCACCCCGGCGAGCCTGGCTAGAAGGACGAACCATTGTCTAACGAACTGTTAGTACCGGATCAGGGCATCCGCGAAGAGGACTTCGCGGTCCTGTTCCCTCGCAACTACGCGCAATACATGGCGGCCACCATCGTGGACCGGGCCATCCCGGATGCCCGCGACGGTCTGAAGCCGGTGCAGCGGCGCATCCTCTACTGCATGTACGTCAACGGCTACCGGTCCAACAAGCCCACCATCAAGTCGGCCAAGATCGTCGGACAGGTCACGGGCGATTTCCACCCCCACGGTGACGTGGCCATCTACCAGACCATGGCCCGCATGGCTCAGGACTTCACCCTGCGCTACCCTCTGATCGATGGGCAGGGGAACATGGGCTCCATAGACAACGACCCGCCGGCCGCCTCCCGTTACACCGAGGCCCGGCTGACCCCCCTGGCCGAGGTGTTGCTGGCCGACGTGGACCAGGAGACCGTGCCGCTGATACCCACCTACCTCCAGGACCCCAGGACCACCGAGCCCCTCTACCTGACCGGGCACCTGCCTCCGGTGGTGAACCCCATCAGCGGCGTCGCCGTGGCCATGGCGACCAACGTTCCTCCCCACAACCTGACGGAGGTGCTGAACGCCGCCACCGCCCTGCTGGACAAGCAGGATATGACCACCCAGCAGCTGATGCGCTACGTCCAGGGTCCGGACTTTCCCACCGGCGCCCACATCATGGGGGAGGAGGGGATCCGGGAGTACCTGGAGACCGGCAAGGGCCGCTTCGCCATGCGGGGCACCGTCCGGCTGGAGGAGAGCCCGCGGGGCCAGGCGCTGGTGATCACCGAGATCCCCTACACCACCAAGGACAAGATCAAGGGCTCCATCGCCGACGCCATCAACCAGCGGAAGATCGAGGGAGTCATGCCGGAGATCCGGGACGAGTCCGACGAGGACCACGGTCTCCGCATCGTCCTCACTCTGCGGAAGGACGCCGAGCCCGCCAGAGTGCTGAACGCCCTCTACGCCCACACCGAGCTTCAGCAGAACTACACCGCCCAGATGGTCTTCCTGATGGGGGAGGCCGGGCGGCCCGCCGTGGAGCCTCGCCAGGTTGGGATGCTGGAGCTGCTGGTCCACTGGAACGACCACCAGAGGGACGTGCTGACCAAGCGGCTCCAGCACGAGCTGAGGAAGGCCGAGGAGCGGCTCCACATCGTCCAGGGGCTGATCGTCGGGGCGGCCAACGCCCAGCAGATCGTGAAGATCTTCCAGCAGGCGGCCAACCGGCAGGAGGCGAAGCTGGAGATCCAGAAGCGGTACAGGCTGTCGGAGATCCAGTCCGAGGTCATCGCCAACATGACCCTCTCCCAGGTGACCAAGCTGGACGCCGGCAAGTACGAGGAGGAGCGCAAGAGCCTGGAGGTCCGGATTGCGGAGATCAAGGAGATCCTGGGCGATGCCACCAAGCTGATCGACCTGCTGAAGAGCGAGTATCGGGCCGTGCGGGACAGGTTCGGCGACGCCCGCCGGACGGTCATCGACCGGGAGGGCCAGGTGGAGGTCACCGAGGTCCAGAACATCATCGAGGAGAAGAGCCTCCAGCTCCACCTCACCCCCGACGGCCACCTGCGGGTGACCCCCGACGGCAAGCGGCGGGGTCGCAAGGACTACGCACAGCTGGCCTCCTTCTCGGCCAGCACGATGGACTACGTCCTCTTCCTGTCCAACCTGGGCCAGATCTACGCCCTGCGGGCCAACAACCTGCCCGAGACCAACGGGAAGGGCGAGTCGATCCGCCGGATCCTGAGCCTGGGTCCCCAGGAGCAGATCGTGGCCGCCCTGGCCGCCGACGGCTTCTCCCAGGACCGCTACCTGGTGCAGTTCACCCGCAACGGCCGGGTGAAGAAGTCGGCCCTCTACGACTACCGCAGCGCCGACGGCTCCGGCCTCTCGGACCTGAACCTGCTGGCGGGCGACCAGCTCCAGACGGCGCTGATCTCCGACGGGGCCGGCCAGTACCTGGTGCTGACCACCGACGGCAAGGCGCTCCGCTTCTCCGACGAGGACGTGCGGGTGTCGGGTCGGGTCGGCCAGGGGGTGGCGGCCATCGGCCTGGCCAAGGGTGCCGAGGTGGTGGGCGCCTTCGCCCTGGCGGAGAAGGATCGCCGCTTCCTTGTGACGGTGGCCGCCTCCGGCTTTGCCAAGAAGACGGCCCTGGAGGAGTACCCCACCAAGGGCCGGGCCACCGGCGGCGTGCAGGCCATGGGGCTCGCCGGCGGGGACACCCTGGTGGGTGGCGTAGCTGTCGCGACCGGCGACGAGCTGGTCGTCTGGACGGCCGACGACGCCATCTTCCGGGTGGCTGCCAGGGCGATCCCCACCACCCCCCGCGACCGCAAGGGGAGCCGGCTGGCGGGCCTCCCCAAGGGCGAGCCTGTGGCCGGCCTAGCCCGCGTGACCGCCTAGGCCGTTTGCTCCCTCCTCTTGGGAGAGGCGCTTTCTTGCTCCCTCTCCCTTTGGGAGAGGGTCGGGGTGAGGGCTTAGCCAACAGAACCGCGTGTGTAGGGGCCGTCGTCTCTGCCGGCCCAGGTCCTGTAGGAGCCGGCTCCTGCCGGCGATCGGGGTGGTGCCTATGGATCGCAAGAAACGGGTAACCCGGTTCTTCGGCAAGCACGCTGCCGCCTACGCGCCTGCCGGCCACTCGGCCAGACAGGATCTGGACCGGCTGATCTCCCTGCTGTCGCCCGTCGGGACCGAATCCCTCCTCGACGTGGCGACCGCGGCGGGCAACACCGCTCTCGCCTTCGCGCCGCTGGCCGGCCGCGTCGTCGGAGTCGACCTGACGCCGGAGATGGGGCGCCAGTTCGCCGCCCAGGCCGAGGAGCGGGGGGTGAACGACGCCGACCTCCTCTGGACCTGAGGCGGCCGAGGCCCTGGCCCTGGTCGAGTCGGCGCCAGCCGAAGTGTCCTCCGAGGTGGTCCGCCGCGAGTCCGGCCTTCTCTTCTTCCTCAAGCGGCGCATCGTCCTCGTAGCCCTCAAGCCCTGAGGGGGATCCGGGGTACGGTGGCTGTTTCGATGTTCATGCCAGGGTCTCGCCAGCCTGGCAGCGCAGAGTGTAGTGACTACGGGAGGTCTCATGCATCCATCCAAACAGTGGCTCTACGAAACCCGGGCGAGGACGGCCGTCGAGGCGCTGCAGCGCAACGGCTTCGAGGCCCTGTACGTCGAGGACGGCGCGGCGGCGCGCGAGGCGGTCCTCTCGATGATCCCCGCCGGGACCGCGATCGGCTTCGGGGGTTCCCTCACCCTGGAGGAGACGGGCATCCTGGAGGCGCTGCGGGCCGGGGACTACCGGCTGGTCAACCCGCCCTGGACCGAGAGGGCCGTGCCCTGGGCGGAGCGGGGGCCCATGCGCCGGGAGGCCCTCCTGGCCAACGTCTTCCTGACGGGGACCAACGCCATCACCATGGACGGCAGGCTCGTCACCCTGGACTCCAACGGCAACCGGTCCGCAGCCATGCTGTTCGGGCCGAAGAGGACCATCGTCGTCGCAGGTGCAAACAAGGTGGTGCCCACCCTGGAGGAGGCGCTGGACCGGGCAGCCAACTTCGCTGCCCCCGCGAACGCCAAACGGCTCAACTGCGATACCCCCTGCACCACCACCGGCGTCTGCTCCGACTGCCAATCACGGGACCGGATCTGCAAGGCTACGGTGATCCTCCACCGCAAGACCCGCGGCCTCGACGTGACAGTGGTCCTGGTCGGGGAGGAATTGGGGCTGTAGTACCACCACTTGATCCAACAACCTGGATCATGTATCCTACGCGCAGGAAGGCTGATTCCCGACACTGCTACCTATCGGGTCCCCTTTTTCGACGGCGGAAGCCCGCATGGACTTCCCATGTTGACTCCAGGGCCCTGGTGTTCCGCCGCCTCTCCTCCGTCCGACCGATGGCGTTTGGTTGCGAGATGAGAGCTTCTCGGGTACCGGCAGTGCAACCGTAAGCTTCGGCCGCCACGTCTTCCATCCGTATACCGCTCAGCCCTCTATGGCACGGCACGATTGAGGGATTCCTGCACTTCCAGTGATGGGACTGCGGGGATGTGCTGCAGCTATTGGGCAGAGGTTCAGCACTTCGTTTCTGCGGAATCGACAGGCAGAAACGGGTGCTGAGTGATGCCAGCCGTCGATCCCATGGCCAATCCGGCTCATGGGCGCGATAGCCTGTGGGATAGTTTTGCAGCATGAGTAGAAGGAGGAAATCAGGGCTGTGCGTTTAGTAACGTTGCGGAGATTGGATCAACCTTGGGGAGCTGAGGAAGCCGCGGTCATCGCCGGTGCCGGCGCCGTGCCGATCAGGGCGATAAATGCCTACTGGGGGAAATCGTGGCCTACGGACCTGTTTCAGCTGATTAGACATGGTGTAAACCCATTCCTTCAGCGCGATGCGGAGCGCACGCCCGAGGTCCTGGACCTGGACAACGTCCGCATCGGTCCTCTCTATCGCCATCCCAGGAAGATCTGGGGAATCGGCCTGAACTACCGGGAGCACGCGCGGGACCTGGGCGCACCTTTCCCCACCGAGCCTGCCAGCTTCCTGAAGGCCGACCACACCATCATCGGGCCCGGCGACCACATCGAGCTGCCCCACCAGTCCGAGCGGGTCACTGCAGAAGCGGAACTGGGAGTCATCATCGGCCGGACCTGTCGAAACGTCTCCACGGAGGAAGCCCTGTCCTACGTCGCTGGGGTCTGCCTGATCCTCGACATGACGGCTGAGGATATGGTGATCAAGAATCCGCGCTACCTGACCAGGGCCAAGAACTTCGACACCTTCTTCTCCTTTGGTCCGGAGCTGATCACCCTGGACGAGGTCCCCGATCTGCTGGGGCTCAAGGTGGGAACCTACAGCAACGGATCCCTCTTCCGCGAGAATGTGGTGTCCAACATGGCGTTCCCGCCCGACTATCTGGTCTCCTTCCATTCTCACGTTGCCACGCTCTTCCCCGGCGACATCATCAGCACGGGTACCCCGGGGGCAGTGCCCATTCACGAGGGCGACGTCGCGGAATGCCGGATCGACGGTCTCGGGACGCTGAGGAACCCCGTCCGCAGGACGGAGCCAGATGGGGTTCGGGGCGGAGAGGGTGAGCCTCTCGTGCTGGCGAGCAGCTGAGAATCCTGCGGGGCCGTCTGGCCCCCGAGCTTGCGCTGCCCGAGGATCCCCACCCGCGGATCGCCGCGGCTGCCTTCGGATTCGCGCTGCAGCGGGGGTTGGCTCCACATCTTGAGCCGCAGCTGATGTATACTGGGGTGGGGTATATGCACGATTGACGTCGTGGTCTTGGGGGTGGCTGTGGGCTCGGTGGCGGGTCTTCGAGGGCTGGCCGGGGGACTCCTGGTGATGCTGCGGCGGCCGCGGGTGACCGTGCGGACGCTGCTGGGCTTTGCTCTGGGGGCGATCGTGGTGCTGGCTGCCCTTCCGCTGCTGGCCTCGGCGGGCATCGACCTCCAGAGCTGCCCCCTCGGACCGCAATCCTTCCTCTCCCGGGTCGTCGCCGTCTGGCTGCTGGCGACGGTGGCCGTCGGTCTCCCCGTCTGGCTGCTGGCCCTGGATCCCATCCCCCTGACCGGTGTCTGGCTCGCCCTCGCCGTCCTCTGGAAGTACGGCCCCTTCCTCTCCAGTCTGATCCCCCGCTAGGCTGGTAAAGAACCTGGCGAAGCCTGCGTTAGCCCCTGGGCCTTTTGGGCGATCGCGAGGATCGCCCCACCCTGCCGGAGCGTTGCCGGGACCACCGAGCGGATGGCAGCCCCTGCCCGATCGACCCTACGGGGTGGTTCGCCTTCGGGAGCGGCCCCGCGCTGCTGGGACCAGGCCTCACCCTACTGCGGCAGCGGCCCGCACTCCGAGCGGTAGCGCTGCACCAGCTGCGCCACGAAGGCGTTGGGGTTGGTGTCCACGGTGGTGGCGATGTCGTTGAACTCCGTGTAGAAGGGGTTGTCGCTGGGCGGCAGGTTGCCTCCCCAGAGCTGGTTCCAGACCTCGGCCTGCTTGAAGAAGGCCCGCTCCTCGAAGTTGAAGCACTGGGCGGGCGTTTGGGGCTCCCCCATAGTCGCCAAATCGGAAGCGTGCTGGAGCTCGTGGGTCAGGACGTCGGCCGGTGCCTTGGCCGGGGCCGACTCCAACTGTGACGAGAGGATCACCAGGTTCTCCTCGGAAAGGAACGCCCCCAGGACGTGCGGCGGCAGCCGCTCGACGTCTATGAGAGGGCTGGTACGGTTGGTGATAGGAAGGCGGCGAGATGGCATCGGGCTTCCTGATATATGGTTCCTACGGCTATTCCGGCGAGCTGATCGCCCGGGAGGCGCTGCGGCGTGGCCTCAGGCCGGTCCTGGCGGGTCGCGACCGCTTCAGCCTGTACTCCCAGGGGGAGAGGCTCGGCCTGCCCTACCGGGCCTTCGCCCTGGTGGATTCGGCCGTGGTGGATGCCGCCCTGATGGACGTGGTGGCCGTTCTCAATTGTGCCGGGCCCTTCTCCCACAGCTATCGGACCGTGGCCGAGAGCTGTCTGCGGACGGGGACCCACTACCTGGACATCACCGGCGAGGTGGCCGTCTTCGAGGGCCTCCACGCCCTGGACGCCGAGGCCCGGTCGTCCGGGGTGATGCTGCTCCCTGGCGTGGGGTTCGACGTGGTCCCCTCCGACTGCCTGGCCGCCCACCTGAAGCGACGGCTTCCCTCGGCGACCCGCCTGATCCTGGCCTTTCAGGTGGCCGGCCGCCCCTCTCGGGGGACCGCGGCGACGGCGGTGGAGAGCCTCCTTCGAGGTGGGCTGATCCGGCGGGAGGGGGTGCTGACGCCGGTTCCCGCGGCTTGGAAGAGCCGCACCGTCGATCTCGGTCGCGGCCCCGTCGAGGCGGTCACCCTCCCCTGGGGGGACGTGGCGACCGCCTACTACAGCACCGGCGTCCCTAACGTGGAGGTGTGCGCCGCCTTCCCCGCCTCGATGCGTTGGGCCATGGAGATGTCCCGCCGCCTGGGATGGCTGTTGGGCTCCTCGGTGGTGCAGGGCCTCCTCAGGTCGTGGATAGACGCCATGGCCCCCGGCCCATCGGAGGAGGAGCGGGCACGGGGCGAGAGCCGGCTGTGGGGGGAGGTGGAGGATGAGGCCGGGCGGCGGGCGGTGTCGCGGCTGCGAGGCCCGGAGAGCTACGACTTTACCGCCCTGGCCGCGGTGTCCGCCATGGAGCGGGTGCTGGGGGGTGAGGCTCCGCCCGGCTTCCAGACCCCCTCCCTGGCCTACGGGGCGGACTTCGTCCTGGGTATCCCCGGCGTTGCCCGCGAGGACGTGACATAACCCTTCCCTCTCGGTACAGAACTTGCGCCCGGTTTGGTTTCACCGGTCGTCGGTGCAAAGGAGGTAGGAGATGCCCGCGAAGATCTGGACGCTGAGCCGCCTGTCGGACGAGGATGAGCGGTTGCTGAAGGAAGCCGAGGCGACCCTGGGAGGGAAGGTGCTGCTGGCCTACGAGCCGGACCAGGTGGCGGCTGCTCGACTCAACGAGAGCCAGTTGGAGTGTCTCCAGGGGCTGGAGCAGAAGCTGGGGATGGCGGTGGTGGCCGTCGAGCCCGCCGCCTAGTCCCTCCGCGAACCGCAAAGCCAGTATGGGAGACTGTTGCAGGGGCGACTGCCAGTCGCCCCTACACGTTTCCCGCAGCCATCCCGCACGCGGACGTGCCCTACACGCCTGGTCACCCCGACCCGGAAACGTGATGCTACCCCGATAGGGGGCAGCCCCTCGCCATGTTTCGCCGGATGTCGTATCCTTCTGCTGTCCAGCGACGGCCAGCAGGGCGCGGGGCAGCACGCCCCGTCCTTCCGCCTTTTCGCCCATCGCTCACATCAGAAAGGAGTACTCCATGTCGAAACCGAAGGTCTTCGTTACCGCCCCCCTGGACGAGCAGCTCTCCGGTCGCTTGGCCGAGCTGTGCGAGGTCAGCCGGTGGACGGGAGAGGGGCGCTGCCCGGCCGAGATGGTCGAGAGGGAGGTACGCGACGCCCAGGCGGTGTTGGGCTACGCTCCCTTTTCGGCTGCGCTGATGGATAGGGCGCCTCGGCTGCGGATCGTCGCCACCTCCTCGGTGGGCTTCGACCACGTGGACGTGGCCGCCGCCACCCAGCGGGGCATCCTGGTGACCAACACGCCGGACGTCCTCACCGACACCACGGCCGACCTGGCCTTCACCCTGATGCTGACGGTGGCCCGACGGATCGGCGAGGCGGAGCGGCTCGCCAGGGCCGGTCGGTGGGGCAAGGGGGTGGATTCCGGCAACCTGCTGGGACGAGACGTGCACCACGCGACCCTGGGGGTGGTGGGGCTCGGCCGGATCGGGGCTGCGGTAGCCGAGAGGGGTCTCGGTTTCCACATGAAGCTGCTCTACCACGACTTCGTTCGGCGGGAGGATCTGGAGAGGAAGTTCGGCTACCAGTTCGTCGACCTGGAGACCCTGCTCCGGGAGTCGGACTTCGTCACCCTCCACCTGCCGCTGCTTGCGGAAACCAGGGGGATGATCGGGGCGGCCCAGTTCGCCATGATGAAGCCGACGGCCTACCTGATCAACGCTGCCCGAGGGCCCATCGTGGACGAGCGGGCCCTGATCGACGCCCTGCGGGAGGGGAAGATCGCGGGCGCCGGGCTGGACGTCTTCGAGAAGGAGCCGACGGGTCCGGAGAACCCGCTGCTGAAGATGGAGAACGTGGTGGCGCTGCCCCACGTCGGGAGCGCGACCATCGCCACCCGACGGGCCATGGTGGAGCTGGCGGCCAACAACGTCCTGGCCGTGCTCCAGGGCCGGTCCCCCCTGACGCCGGTGAACCCCGAGGTGCTGCCGAGGCTCAGGAAGTAGCAACGCAGCCGGGCGGAAGGGGCTCCTGCCAGGCGCAGGAGCCCCTTCCGCCCGGCCGGTCCCAGGCCCGCGGCACTCCGCCAGACTGGCAGCCCGCTACGGGTGCTACTGGCGGTCGGGCATCGCGGCGCGAGGGGCCCAGCTGTGGGAGTTGAAGGCCCAGTCCAGCAGCAGGACGCCGTCCGCTACCGCCCCGTCGGTCGACCTCATGAAGGCCGCGTAGACCCTGTGGCCGTCTCTCACGGCCGTGGCCACCGACGCCCTTCCCGCCCTGGGGGTGTCGCCCGTCTTCACGCCGTCGGCGCCGGGGTAGGCCGTCAGGAGGTCGTTCACGTTGCGGATGGTGCGAAGGCCGTTCGGGTCGCGCAGCTGGTAGGTCGCGGAGGACACTATCGCCCGGAAGAGAGGGTACTGCATGGCGTAGCGGGCCAGGGCCACCATGTCCGCAGGGCAGGAGTACTGGTCGTCGGCGTCGAAGCCGTCGGGGTTGGCGAAGTGGGTGCCCCCCAGCTTCAGCCAGGCGGCCTTGTCGTTCATCATCTTCACGAAGGCCCGTTCGCTGCCGGCGACGTGGCTGGCGATGGCCATCGCAGCGTCGTTCCCCGATAGCAGCATCATGCCGTACAGCAGGTCCCTGAAGCTCACTTCGCTGTTCACCCTCAGCCCCATCACCGAGCTACCCTCGAAGGCCGCCGCGTCCACGTGCACCTTCACCTGATCCGACAGCCCCCCGTGCTCGATGGCGAGGACCGCCGTCATGATCTTGGTGAGGCTGGCCGGCGCTATCGGCTGGAAGGCGTTCTGCTGGAACAGAATGGCCCCGGAATCCCCGTCCACCACGACGAAGTGCTCGGTGGAGGGATCCGGGTCCGTCGTGCGAGGCTTCCGGTTGGGGGGAGTCACCCGGTTTATCACGGGCGGAACGATGGGGCTTCGCGGGGGATTGAGGACGCCGGGAGCGATCGTCGGCAGGGGCAACGCCGTCGGCAGTGCTGCGCCGGTAGGGACCGGTCGTGTTGCCGGCAGCGGCTGGCTCTCCAGCCAGAGATCCAGCGCCGCGACGGTGGCCAGCAACCCCAGGATGGCGGCCAGCAGCGCCGGCCAGCGCCCGAAGGGTCGGAGCAGTCTGCCCTTCTTGGGCGGTGGTGGCTCCCGGTCGGGGAGGGGTGGACGCGGCGCTGGGCTGCCTTGCACTCCGTGTCAGATCCTACGTTGGTCTTGCCTTCAACTGCAGCGCGGCTGGGCGCAACAAACATGCCAGCCGATCTGTCCCAACTCTTACTCGGTGGTTACGCCGCGGGCTTCGACCGGTTGTCGGACTTCATCGGCGCGTGTTTTCCCTGGGGATGGTGGCGGCCCATGAAGCCGAGGCCCCTCTCGCCGCGATCGAAGCGATCGGCGCCTCGACCGGCACCGAAGCCGAAGGCGGGTCCGGAATCAGGACTGGCCTTGATCTTGTCGGCCCGCTGCTGGGTGAGCTTCCCGTCCTTCACCTCCTGGTCCACGGTCTCGTTGCGAGCCTGGGTGAAGGCGCTGTCCAGCTTGTCCCGAGTGGTGCTCAGGTCCGCCGCCAGCCTATCCAGGAAGAAGTTCCGGTAGTTGGCCTTGGCCTGGCTCTGCTTGGGTGCGGCCGTCCGGGCCTGGGGGGTGGCCGGCGGCGTCTGGGTCTGGTTCGAGGTCGCCGCCCCGGCCATGGCGCTGCCGACGGCCAGCGTGATGGCCAGCGCTACCACCGCTGCCACCACTCCCATGAAGATTCCTGTCTTACGGGATTGCATCGTGAGTACCTTTCGATGTGGGAATGAATTCCGCTCTGCCCGTTGGCGAGAGCTGTCTCCTTCCTCCGACCTTCCAAACGCTGCGGCGCGGGGCGAGCAGGGCGGTCCACCTGGACTGCTTCCCTCGCTGCGCAGTCCAGGGAAG
>JAJZRD010000334.1 GCA_021845945.1 Chloroflexota bacterium | reverse complement strand
TCGATGTACCAGTCGCAGTACTCGCTCCATATGAACTCGTGGAGGGCCCTGGCCGCCTCGCCCAACTGGAAGGCCTCCAGCAGCCGCTGTGTGTCGTTTGCCACCCCGTTCAGCCGGCTGACGATCCAGCGATCGGCGTCGGTCGCGTGGGGACCCGCGGGCAGAGGAAGCGGCGCGCTGAGGTCGCCCGATTCCCACCCTCCGGGCAGGTTGCTCACCACGAAGCGGGCCGCGTTCCACAGCTTGTTGGCGAAGTTGCGGCTCGCCTCGATCTTGGTAATGGACATCTGAGAGTCGTTGCCCGGCGTGGTGCCCGTCACCAGGGCGAAGCGCAGGGCATCGGCGCCGTACCGGTCGATCATGTCCAGGGGGTTGACCACGTTCCCCTTGGACTTGCTCATCTTCTCCCCGCCGATCCGCACCAGGCCGTGAAGGTAGACGTCCCGGAAGGGGATCTCCCCCGTCATCCCCATGCACTGCATCATCATCCGGGCGACCCAGAAGAACAGGATGTCGTACCCCGTCTCCATGACGGAGGTCGGGTAGAACTTCCGTAGATCGTCGGTCTCCTCGGGCCACCCCAGGGTGGAGATGGGCCACAGGCCGGAGGAGAACCAGGTGTCCAGCACGTCGGGATCCTGCCGCAGCGGGCCACCGCACCGCTCGCACTGCTGCGGCTCCTCCACCGAGGCGATCACCTCGCTGCAGGCGTCGCAGTAGTACACCGGTATCCGGTGGCCCCACCACAGCTGCCGCGAGATGCACCAGTCGCGGATGTTCTCCATCCAGTTGTAATACACCTTGCTGAACCGCTCGGGGATGATCCGGGTGCGGCCGTCCCGCACGGCCTCGATGGCCGGGTCCGCCAGCGGCTTGATCCTCACGAACCACTGCTCCATCACCAGGGGCTCGGCCACGGTCCCGCATCGCTGGCAATGGCCCACGGCGTGGCGCAGCGGCTCCACCTTCAGGATCAACCCCTCCGCCTTTAGATCCGCCACCAGCGCCTTCCGGGCCTCCAGCTTCGGCATGCCGGCGAACTTGCCCGCGGCGTCGGTCATCCGGTCGTCGGTGCCGATCACCAGCACGATCGGCAGCTCGTGGCGCAGCCCGATCTCGAAGTCCGTCGGGTCGTGGCCCGGGGTCACCTTCACGGCGCCGGAGCCGAAGGCCTGGTCCACCACCTCGTCGGCCAGGATGGGGATGACCCGCCCGATCTCCGGCACCACCGCCTGCCGCCCCACCATCTTCTTGTAGCGAGGATCCCCCGGGTTGACGGCGATGGCGGTGTCGCCCAGGATCGTCTCGGGCCGGGTGGTCGCCACCACCAGGTACTCCGGCTCGGCCCCCTGCTTCTTGGGAACCAGCGGGTACTTGACGTAGGTGAGGTCGCCCTGCTCCTCGCTGTGCACCACCTCCAGGTCCGAAAGGGCGGTGGAGCAGCGTGGGCACCAGTTGATGATCCGGTTGCCCCTGTAGATGAGACCCCGCTCGTACAGCCGCACGAAGGCGGTCCGGACGGCCCTGGAGGGTCCTGGATCCATGGTGAACCGCTCGCGACTCCAGTCGCAGGAGGCCGCCAGCCGCTTGTGCTGATCGGCGATGATGTGGCGGTACTTGTCGGCCCACTCCCACATCCGCTCCAGGAACTTCTCCCGACCCAGGTCGTGGCGGCTGAGCCCCTCCTTGGCCAGCTCCCGCTCCACCACGTTCTGGGCCGCGATGGCAGCGCTATCCTCTCCCGGCAGCCAGAGGGCCGCGTCGCCCATCATTCGGTGCCACCGGATGAAGATGTCCTCGATGGAGGCGGTGAGGGCGTGGCCCACGTGCAGCTCGCCGGTGATGTTGGGCGGCGGCATGATGATGGTGAAGGGCTTGCCCTTCGGATTGATCTCGGGCTTGAAGTAGCCACGGCCCTCCCAGAAGCGGTACCAGCTCTCCTCGTACAGCTTCGGGTCGTAGCTCTTGGGCATCTCCGGCATGTTCGGCTCGGTCAACTGTTACCTCCGATACTCGCCTCCCTCTTCCCCTGGGAGAGGGTCGGGGTGAGGGCTGTCCCGTCATCTTCGGCTCGACAAGGAGAAAGCCCCTTCATCCAAAGGACGAAGGAGCCTTCGTGGTACCACCTCGGTTCGGCCGCTCCGCTACCTCAGTGGCGGTGGCGACCCTCATCCGCTGTAACGGGCGCACCCCGGGCGCGCCTAACAGCACCAGCTCAGCGCACCGGCTCCCAAGCGACCTTCGGCAAGCGATCCCGCGAGCGGCTTCCAGCCGATGGCCGCTCTTCTCTCTCGGTCCGTCCCCGCCTACTCCTCTTGTTCGCAGCCTCTACAGTTAGCATATCCAAGGCCATCGCCACTGTCAAGGAAAGAGCGGGGTGAGAGGTCTCCCTCTCCCTCTGGGAGAGGGTCGGGGTGAGGGCTGTTTGGTTGGCAACGTCTCAGCCATCACCCGCCCCTCGGGCGACCTCTCCCAAGGGAAGAGGCGGTCAGGCAAACCACTGCGCCGATCTCAAAACGGACGGGCGGGTTGTCTCAGCCCGCAATGCTGATCCCCTCGCCTACGCGTGGGGCAGAACGACCACCTTGATGCAGTCCTGGCCGCTCGCCGCGGTCTGGAAGCCGCGGGCCGCGCTGGCCATATTCACCCGGTGGGTGATCATGGGACCCACCTGAACCCTGCCGGCCGCGATCAAATCCAGCGCCAGCTGGTAGTCCTCGGGCGCCGCCGCGTAGGTCGTGGTGAGGGTGGTGTCCCGACGACAGCAAAAGTACTTGATGGACAGCGGCGAGGTCACCCCCGGGTCGGTGGAGGCGAAGA
>JAJZRD010000333.1 GCA_021845945.1 Chloroflexota bacterium | reverse complement strand
GTGGGAGAAGGTGGCGGCCGGTCCCAGGTAGGCGACCCTGAGCTTTCTCTGGAGGCTTCTGGATGAGGAGAGGATCTCCCGGTAGATTGAGCGCAGATGCTCCGGCTTGAGGGGGCCGGCGTTGGTGGCCAGGACGTTCTCTATTACCTGCTTCTCCCGGTCCGGTACGAAGACGTTGGTGCCGCTCTGAGCCTTCCGCCGGGCGACCTCCAACACCACCTGGGCGCGCCGGTTCAGGAGTCTCACCAACTCGGCGTCGATCCGGTCGATCTCCTGGCGCAGGCTCTCCAGTTCGCTGTCGCTCATGGGGTGCTCTCCTGACTGACGAGATGACGAGACGGGACAGGGTGCGGGGATTCTACCGCAAAGTCCACGGGCTTCGCCATTGGGCCGAGATTCTCGTGGGGGCGCCTCGCCGGGAATCGTGATGCGCACCCATTGTCCATCGATCCCACCTGTGCTAGTCTGATGGCCGATTGGCAACCAGTAATCAGCTGTCAGCCATCAGCAGCCAGCTTCCTGACTCCAACTGACTGCTGATCGCTGATGGCTGACAGCTCTAGGGTGTAACAGGGAGGCGATCTCTCCGATGATTGTGAAGTTGGCCTATGGCAAGCAGGGGCTGGAGGTGGAGCTCCCCGAGGAGCGGGTGAGCGTCATCGAGCCCCACTACATCCCCGGCCTTCCCGACGAGCAGGCGGCCCTTCGGGAAGCCCTCCGCAACCCGATGCAGTCTCCCCCTCTGGCCGAGCTGGTGAAGCCCCACCATACCGTCGCCATCACCTTTCCGGACGTTACCCGCCCCTGCCCCACCGCCCGGATGCTGCCCTCGATCCTGGAGGAGCTGAGCGCGGTGCCGCGGGACCAGATCGTCCTGATCAGCTGCACCGGCATGCACCGCCCCAACACCGAGGAGGAGATGCGGCGGATCGTCGGCGACGCGGTGTACGAGAACTACCGGGCGATCAACCACAACGCCTTCGATAAGAGCACCCTGGCCCTGGCCGGCAAGACCCGGCGGGGCACCGAGGTGTGGGTCAACGCCGAGTACCTGAAGGCGGACGTGAAGATCCTGGTCGGCTTCATCGAGCCCCACATGTTCGCCGGTTTCTCCGGGGGCGGCAAGGCCGTCCTCCCGGGCGTGGCCGGGGAGCACACGGTGCTGCGCAACCACGACGCCGAGATGATCGGCGACGCCGGCTCCATCTGGGGCGTCACCAAGGGCAATCCCGCCTTCCAGGAGATGCGAGAGTCCGCCCTCATAACCAAGCCCACCTTCCTGTGCAACGTGACCCTGAACCGGGACAAGCAGATCACCGGCGTCTACTACGGTGGCTTGGTGGCCGCCCACGACGCCGGCATCGACTTCGCCCGCCGGACGGCCATGAGGCCGACCCCGAAGCCCTTCGACATCGTCGTCACCACCAACAGCGGCTATCCCCTGGACCTCAATCTCTACCAGGCCATCAAGGGGATCAGCGCGGCAAACCTGATCGTGAAGACGGGCGGAGCCATCATCTCCGCCTCGGAGTGCCGGGACGGCCTTCCGGAGCACGGCAACTACAAGAAGATCCTCCACTCCCGCTCCAACCCGGACGACCTGCTGAGGATGATCCACGAGCCCGGCTACCTGCTGTTCGACCAGTGGGAGGTGCAGATCCAGGCCAGCATCCAGAAGCGGGCGGAGGTGTACGTCTACTCGACCATCGAGGATCGCGAGCTGGAGATGGCCCACATCACCCCGGTCCACGACATCGGGGCAAAGGTCAGAGAGCTGATGAAGCGGTACGGACCCGAGTCCACGGTGGCCGTGCTGCCCCAGGGGCCCTTCACCATCCCCTACGTCGCCGACGAGGCCGGCAAGGCCTTCGAGGCGCTGGCAACCCAGTAGCGAGGGCCGAGTGCTTGGTCCTGGGTCCTGAGCGCTGGGGCCTGGAGTTGTCGGGTTCCCGGTCCAGGACTCAGGACTGTGATGGAGGTCAACATGGTCCTTATGCTGTCCCGCAGCGACATCAAGAAGCTGATCACCATGCCCGAGGCGATCGACGCCCTCCGCCGGGCCTTTGCGGAGCTCTCACGGGGCCAGGCCGCCATGCCGGTGCGCAGCGTCATCCTGATCCCCGAGCACGACGGCTGGTTCGGGGTGATGCCCGCCTACCTCTTCGGCAGCGGGGCCCTGGGGTTGAAGTCGGTGACGGTTTTCAAGGGGAACCCCGCCAGGGGGATGCCGTCGACGCTGGGTTTGACCCTGCTGCTGGACCCGACCACAGGGGTTCCGCTCTCGGTCATGGAGGCGGGCTATCTGACGGGGATCAGGACGGCAGCCGCCTCGGGGGTGGCGACTACCCTGCTGGCCAAGGAGGACGCCCGTGAGCTGGCGATCCTGGGCGCGGGCGGCCAGGGCCGGTTCCACCTGACGGCCATGACCACCGTGCGACCGATCGAGCGGGTGCGGGTTTTCGACGCCTCCCGGGAGAACGCCGAGCGCTACCGGCAGGAGATGCAGCCCACCACCTCAGCGACCATCGAGGTGGTGAACTCCCCGGAGGAAGCGGTGCGAGGAGCCGACGTCGTCGTGACCACCAGCACCTCCAAGACACCCATCGTGGAGCTGCCCTGGCTGAAGCCCGGTGCCCACATCAACGGGGTTGGATCTCATGCCCCCGGGGTCCGGGAGATCGCGGGCGAGGTGATCGCCAAGGCCCGGGTGGTGGTGGATTCCCGCGATGCAGCCCTGCAGGAGGCCGGCGATCTGATGATGCCGATAGCCGACGGCCTGGTGACCGCCCAGCAGCTCTCCGACGAGCTGGGCGAGGTGGTGGAGGGG
>JAJZRD010000067.1 GCA_021845945.1 Chloroflexota bacterium | reverse complement strand
CGCAGCCTGCGAGGCCATCGAGAAGCTGGCCCCCCTTCGAGCCGAGATCAAGTGGCCCAACGACCTGATGGTGAACGGCAGGAAGCTGGGGGGTGTGCTGACGGAGGTGAACTGGTCGCCGGGCCATCCCTTCGCCGTGGTGGGGATGGGAATCAACGTGAACCTCGATCCCTCCACGGTTCCCGGTGTCCCCGACAACGCCACCAGTCTGCTGCGGGAAACGGGCCTGCAGCTCTCACGGCAGCGGCTGCTGTACGAGATCCTGCTCCACCTGGACGCCCTTCTGGCCCTGGATCTTCGCCAGTTGGAGCCCGTCGCCCGGGAGCGGTGGGCCTCGCGTCTGTGGCGGCGATCCCAGAAGGTGGTGGTTGCCGAGGGCAACCAGCAGCTGGAGGGCACCTTCGAGGACGTGGCCGAGGACGGGGCGCTGCTGCTTCGGCTGGCCGACGGCACCCTCGAGGCCGTGCGGGTCGGCGACCTGGTGATCTAGCGGGCGGTTACGGTCCGAGGGCCACGGGCAGGGTGAAGCTGAAGCTGCTCCCCCTGCCCACCTCGCTCTCGGCCCATATGCGCCCGCCGTGGGCCTCCACCAGCATCCTGGTGATGTGCAGCCCCAGCCCCAACCCCTCGGCCTTCCTGGTTCGTTGGGCGCGGTAGAAGCGATCGAAGATGTGGGGCAGCTCTCTGGGGGCTATCCCCGTGCCCCGATCGACTACCGAGATCCTCACGTCGCCCTCCCCCGCCTCTGCCCTCACCAGCACCTCGCTTCCCGGTGGGGAGTACTTGATGGCATTGGTGAGCAGGTTGGTCATGACGCGATCCAAGCAGATCTGATCGGCCATCACCGGGGGTAGCTCCTCGGGAAGCTCCGCCGCTATCTGCTCCCCCTGGCCGGACTGATTGAGCCGCTCCTTCAGGCTGTGGATGAAGGAGCGCAAGTCGGTGGGCAGACGCCGGAGCTGCAGGGACCCGGACTCCACGCGATCCGTGTCCACCAGGTCCTGGATCATGGCATTCATCCGCTTCGCGCTGTTGTGGATCGCCTCGGCGCTGCTCTGCACCCGCTGGGGTAGGTTCGGGAGCCGCTGGATTATCTGGGCGTGGCCCAGGATCGTCGTCAGGGGGGCCCGCAGGTCGTGGGAGATGAGGGCCAGGTACTCCTGCCGGAACTGCTCCGCCTGCCGGCGTCCGGTGATGTCGGTGAAGGTCACGACGGCTCCCCTCACCGCGTCTCCGTCGATGATGGGATGGGCCGAGTACTCCACCGGGAAGCAGCTGCCATCTCGACGCCACAACAGCTCGTCGTCGACGCGAATGCCCTGCATCAGCCGAAGGGATCGGAAGAGGGGGCACCGTGACACAGGGTAGGGGGTCTCGTCCTTGTGGGTGTGGTGCATCAGGTCGTGCATCCTCTTGCCCACCAGCTCCTCGGGCTCGTATCCCAGCATCTTTGCTGCAGAGCGATTGACGAAGGTGCAGCAGCCCCGCAGGTCCACGCCGAAAATGCCCTGGTCGGTGGACTCCAGCAGCAGCCGCGGGTAGTTGGCAAAAGGGTATTCGTCCTTCATCGAGCCATCTTTCCGATGTGGACCGCGCGCCCTTTCATGGGGTCGTGAGCGTCAGGCTCCCTCCATCTGGTCGCCGACCCGGTGGCCTCCGATGGGTCGGCGGGTAGGAAAGAGACACGGGGATGTGCAGCAAGTATTGCGCCACCGGGATGTTCCAGAGGACTCGAGTGAAAGGTAGGGCCAGGCGTTCCGCCGTGGCTACCCGCCACCTCGAAACCGCTCTCGGCGGCGTTGGTGAAGCCTCCGGAGATCGCCCGTCCGCGATGAGCGGCACGGCGTCGAGCGGGACGCAGCCGTTCGGCACATCATTCTTCGGTCAGCCGGTGTGGGAGGGGGCAGTCCTCTGGAAGCTCGCCCCCAGGGGCCGGTGAAGGGAGTTGGAGAGCTGGGCGATCTCCTGGGCCACATCCTTCTCTGCCATCTGGTTGGCCAACTCCCGCAGCAGGGCCAGCAATCGGCGGCCCTTCTCCTCGCCCATGCTCTCCAGGCTCCTGACCAGGGTGTCGTCCTCGTCCACCAGTGGAACCCCGGCCAGTGCGCCGGCACCCTGCTCGGTCAGCGACAGTGGGGTGCGACGGCGATCGTGAGGGTCCCTCCCCCGCTTCACCAGCCCCTTGCGCTCCAGGGTGTCCACCACGGGCACCAGGGTGGCGGGCGTCAGCCGCATGGTGCGGCTCAACTCGCTGATGGTTTGCGCCTGCCGGCTCAGCAGCTGCATGACGCCGAAGGGGAGGGCGCCCACGGCGAGGCCACGAGCCTCGAGCCGCCGCTCCAGATCTGCCCTGGACAGCTTGGTCACCAGACCGGTCAGAGCTCGGATCTGCAGCGCCACGGGGTAGATCTCCTCGTCGCTCACGGCCACCCTCCCCTATATTTGGGTACCTAATCATTAGTGCACGAAGTGTACTCGAGTCTGGAGGGTCGGTCAA
This sequence comes from Chloroflexota bacterium, assembly GCA_021845945.1. The sequence goes on along the minus strand of JAJZRD010000067.1, from coordinate 13,173 downwards.
GAGGACGACCGCAGGAGCAACGTTGCTGGGCTAACCCGCGGATTTCGTATGGCAGCAACCTCTATCCGTGTGTTAGAATTGCCCCATCTGAAACGCGTCTAGCCGCCGAGGAGGCCCCCTTTGAAATTCGGCGTGATAGTGTTCCCTGGCACCAACTGCGACAGGGACACCTACCACGTGATCGACACCGTCTTCGGCCAGCCGGTGGAGTACATCTGGCACGAGGACACGGACCTCTCCCCCTACGACTGCATCCTTCTTCCGGGTGGTTTCGCCTACGGGGATTACCTGCGAGCGGGGGCTATTGCCCGCTTTTCCCCGGTGATGCGTTCGGTGGAGCGGTTTGCCCGCGGCGACGGGCTGGTGCTGGGGATCTGCAACGGTTTCCAGGTGCTACTGGAGGCTGGCCTGCTGCCCGGCGCCATGCTGCGCAACGACCACCTCCAGTTCCGCTGTTCCTGGGTCCACGTGCGGGTGGAATCCACCGATTCCCCGTTCACCTCGGCCTGCGAGACGGGGCAGGTACTCAAGTTACCGATAGCCCATCAAGAGGGAAGCTACTACGCGCCGGAGGATCTGCTGGAGCAACTGGAACGCCGCTCGCAGATCCTTCTTCGCTACTGCGACCCCGACGGACGGGTGACCCGGGAGTCGAACCCCAACGGCTCCCTGTGGAACGTTGCCGGCCTCTGCAACGAGGGGCGCAACGTCTTCGGCCTCATGCCCCACCCGGAGCGCTGCTGCGAGGCGATCCTCGGGGGCACCGACGGGTCGTACGTCTTCCGATCCATCCTGGGTTTGAAGCCGGTTGGATCAGCCCTCACCCCGACCCTCTCCCAGAGGGAGAGGGGGAGCACTCAGCACTCAGGGCTCAGGACTCAGAACACAGAACCGACCCGGGAGCACAACTGATGCCCGCTACCCGCGAGATGCTGGACGAGGTCGCGCTCACCCCCGAGGAGTACGAGCTGATTGTGGCCAAGCTCGGCCGGGAGCCGAACCACGTCGAGCTGGGCATGTTCGGCGCCATGTGGAGCGAGCATTGTGGCTACAAGAACTCCCGCCCGGTGCTGCGACTCCTCCCCACCAAGGGCCCTCGGGTGCTCCAGGGGCCTGGCGAGAACGCCGGGGCGGTGGACATCGGCGACGGGCTGGCGGTGGTGCTGAAGATCGAGTCCCACAACCACCCCAGCGCCGTGGAGCCCTACCAGGGCGCGGCCACCGGCGTCGGCGGGATCGTGCGAGACATCTTCACCATGGGAGCCCGCCCCATCGCTCTGCTGGACTCCCTCCGCTTCGGCTCCCCCGCGGAGCGGCGCAACCAGTATCTGGTCTCCGGCGTAGTGGGGGGCATCGCGGGCTACGGCAACTGCCTGGGGGTCCCCACCGTGGCCGGCGAGGTCTACTTCGAGGACAGCTACTCCGGAAATCCCCTGGTGAACGCCATGTGCGTGGGGCTGGTCCGGGCCGACCAGATCGTGCGGGCCACGGCCAGCGGCGCCGGCAATCCGGTCATCCTGGTGGGCGCGGACACGGGGCGGGACGGGATCCACGGGGCGACCTTCGCCTCGGTGGAGCTGAACGAACGCTCCGAGGAGCGCCGTCCCGCGGTGCAGGTGGGGAACCCCTTCCTGGAGAAGCTGCTGATCGAGGCCTGCCTGGAGCTGCTGCAGACCGACTACGTGGTGGGGATGCAGGATCTGGGGGCGGCCGGGTTGACCAGCTCCGCGGTGGAGATGGCCAGCCGGGGTGGCTGCGGCATCGACATCGACCTGCTGAAGGTCTCCCGGCGGGAGAAGGGGATGACCCCCTACGAGCTGATGCTCTCCGAGTCCCAGGAGCGGATGCTGGTGGTGGCTCGCCGGGGCTGCGAGGGGAAGGTCCAGCGGCTGTTCGCTCGCTGGGGCCTCCACTCGGACCTGATCGGCGCGGTCACCGACGACGGCCTGGTGCGGGTGCGGGAGGGCGAGCGGGTGGTGGCGGAGATCCCCGCCCGGCTGCTGACCGACGAGACACCGGTCTACCATCGGGACGGGGTTCGCCCCGCCTGGATCGAGGAAGCCCACCGCTTCGATCCCTCCTCCCTTCCCCTGAAGGGGGAGTACAGCCGGACCCTGCTGGATCTGCTGGCCTCGCCCAACCTGTGCAGCCGAAAGTCGGTGTTCCAGCAGTACGACCACATGGTGCAAACCAACACCATGCTGCTGCCGGGGGAAGGCGACGCGGCCGTGCTGCGGGTGAAGGGGACTCGAAAGGGGATATCCCTCACCACCGACGGCAACGGTCGCTACTGCCACCTGGAGCCCCGGTGGGGCGGGATGATCGCGGTTGCTGAAGCGGCACGGAACTTGGTCTGCACGGGAGCGGAGCCCCTGGCCGTGACCGACTGCCTCAACTACGGTAACCCGGAGAAGCCGGAGGTGTTCTACACCTTCCGGGAGAGCGTGGCCGGGATAGCCGAGGCGTGCGAGTTCCTGGGCGTCCCCGTGGTGAGCGGGAACGTGAGCCTCTACAACGAGAACAACGGGTCCGCCATCTACCCGACCCCCTTGGTGGGGATGGTGGGGCTGCTGGAGGATGTGGCGCATGCCACCGGGCTCGCCTTCCGGGAGCCCGGCGACCTGGTGGTGCTGCTGGGAAGGAATCTCGACGACCTGGGCGGCACGGAGTACCTGAAGCTGTCCACCGGCCGGGTGGCGGGTACCCCGCCGCGCATAGATCTGGGGGCAGAGGCTCGGGTTCAGCGCTGCTGCCTGGCGGCCATTCGAGCCGGCCTGGTGCGCTCGGCCCACGATTGCGCCGACGGCGGCTTGGCCGTGGCCCTGGCCGAGGGCTGCATGGCCGGTGACCTGGGGATGGAGTGCGAGGCCGAGAGCCTGGAGGCGCTGCTGAGGCGGGACGGATGCCGGCCCGACGCGCTGCTGTTTGGGGAGAGCCAGTCCCGCATAATCCTCTCGATGGCCCGGGAGAAGCTACCCGAGCTGGAGAGGCTGGCGGCCGACAACGGGGTTCCCCTGGCGGTGTTGGGCACCGTTGCCGGACGGGGAGACGCCGAGCCGGGGAGACGGGGAGATGAAGCTCGTCTCCGGCTGGGGAATCTGGTGGATCTGCCCGTGTCCCAGATGCGGGAGGTCTGGAGCAATGCGCTCGACCGGATGCTGAGCGAGTAGTCCTGTTCGCGTTCTGAGGGGAGAGCCCGGAGGGATGAACGCGAGCGAGCGCAGCGTTCATGCCCCTTTGGCGGGGCTTGCTGACAGCTGTTGTGGCGTCAAGGGCGACGTGCCGGACAGCGGTTGGGGGTAAGGGATGGCTGAACTGCACGAAGCCTGTGGTGTGTTTGGGATTTACGCGCCGGGCATAGACGTAGCCCGCATCACCTTCTTCGGCCTCTACGCTCTGCAACACCGAGGACAGGAAAGCGCGGGCATAACCACAGGAGACGGCAAAGAGCTTCGCACCTTCAAGTCCATGGGGCTGGTGGTGCAGGTTTTCAACGAGGAGGAGCTGAGCTTCCTCGAAGGGCACGTGGCTATCGGCCACACCCGGTACTCCACCACCGGCTCCAGCAAGGTGTGCAACGCCCAGCCGATCGTGGTGGATTCGGACCTGGGCCAGCTGGCCCTGGGCCACAACGGCAACCTGGTGAACACGGTCTCCCTCACCGAGCAGCTGCAGGAAAGCGGCGAGCGGCTCGAGACCTCCACCGATTCCGAGGTGATAGCCAGGGCAATCGCCTCCGCGCCGGGCCTGGACTGGGAATCCCGGATCCTGCACAGCCTTCATCGCTTCCAGGGGGCGTACAGCCTGGTGATGGCCACGGCCAACACCCTCTATGCCGCCAGGGATCCCATGGGGGTGCGCCCTCTCTGCGTGGGCAGGCTAAACGGCGGCTGGGTGGTGGCTTCCGAGACCTGCGCCCTGGATACCGTGGGGGCCACCTTCATCCGGGAGCTGGAGCCGGGCGAGCTGCTGGTGATCAACGGCGAAGGGGTGCGCAGCCTTCAGGCGGTGGAGTGCCGCCAGCGGGCGCTCTGCATCTTCGAGTTCATCTACTTCGCCCGCCCGGACAGCAGCATCTACGGCCAGCTGGTCTACCTGGCCCGCCAGGAGATGGGGCGCCACCTGGCTCGGGAGTACCCGGTGGACGCCGATCTGGTGATCCCGGTCCCCGACTCGGCCATTCCGGCCGCCACGGGCTACGCCCAGGAGTCGGGGATCCCATTCGGCGAGGGGCTGATCAAGAACCGCTACATCGGCCGCACCTTCATCCAGCCGGACCAGCGGCTGAGGCAGGTGGGCGTTCGATTGAAGTTCAACCCCCTGCCGCCGGTGCTGGCGGGCAAGCGGGTGGTGGTGGTGGACGACAGCATCGTGCGGGGAACCACGACGCCGCCGGTGGTGAGCCTGCTGCGCAGAGCCGGGGCCCGAGAGGTCCACATGCGGATCTGTGCCCCGCCCATGCGCTTCCCCTGCTATCTCGGGGTGGACACGGCGCGGAAATCGGAGCTGATAGCGGCCAACATGAGCGTCGAGGAGATCCGACGGCACATCGGGGCCGACTCCCTGGGCTACCTGAGCCTGGAGGGGTTGCTCGCCTCGGTGGGCCAGCAGCAGGGCCATTTCTGCCGGGCCTGCTTCACCGGTAGCTATCCTGTGCCCATCCAGTTGGAGATGGACAAGCTTGTGCTGGAGGCCTCGTGAGCCAGGAGCCATCGGGAGCACATCGAATCAGCCCTCACCCCGACCCTCTCCCAGAGGGAGAGGGGGCATACAAGGCTGCCGGCGTGGACATCGACGCCGGCAACCGGGCCGTGGACCTGATCAAAGAGAAGGTGCGCTCCACCTTCGGCCCCCAGGTGCTCACCGGCATCGGCGGCTTCGGATCTCTCTTCGCTTTCGGTGGTTACCGCGAGCCGGTGCTGGTGGCCAGCGCCGATGGGGTGGGGACGAAGCTGAAGATCGCCATTGCCATGAACCGGCACGACACCGTCGGGATCGACCTGGTGAACCACTGCGTCAACGACATCCTGACCACCGGCGCCACCCCCCTCTTCTTCCTGGATTACGTGGCCATGGGGAAGCTGCACCCCGACAGGATAGCCGCCCTGGTGAGCGGCCTTGCCGAGGCCTGCCGAGCCAACGGCTGTGCCCTGGTCGGCGGGGAGACGGCGGAGATGCCCGGCATATACTCGGGGGACGATTACGATCTGGCCGGCTTCATCGTCGGGGCGGTGGAGCGGGACCGTGTGGTCGACGGGAGCCGCATAGAGGCGGGGGATCTGATCTGGGGGCTACCCTCCAGCGGATTGCACACCAACGGCTACTCCCTGGTGAGGAAGCTGCTGCAGGGGGAGCCGCTGGACCGCTTCTGGCCGGAGCTGGGGAGGACCCTGGGGGACGAGCTGCTGGAGCCCCACCGGTGCTACCTGGAGTCGATCAAGCGGCTGCTCGCGCCCCCTCCCGCGGGAGACGGGGAGATGGGGAGACAGGGAGACGGGGAGAGAGGGACAGAACCCCTCCCCCTGCCCCTCCCCGCTGCGGGGAGGGGAGAGGGGTGGGGTGCCGGACCCGGCGCTCAGCACCCGGCACCCAGCACTCAGCACTCGGCCGTAGACGTGAAGGGGATGGCCCACATCACCGGAGGGGGGATCCCGGGCAACGTGGCCCGCATCGTCCCCACCGGAATGAAGGCGCTCTTCCACTGGGGGCGATGGCCCGTGCCCGCCGTCTTCCGGGCGATCCAGGAGCGGGGCAAGATCGCCCAGGAGGAGATGCTGAGGGTGTTCAACCTGGGGCTGGGCTACGTGGTGATCTGCCCATCCGGCGATAGGGAGAGGCTGCAAAGCCTGGTGCCGGAGGCGATGCTGGTGGGGGAGATCGTGGCCACCGAGGGAGGCGAGCGGGTGGAGGTGGTGAGTGGCTAGCAGCTGTCACGGCTCACTACCAAGTCACCAGGACGCGAAGAGCCACAGAGGAGAACTCGGTGTCTTCGAGTCTTAGTGGTTTTGGCAACAGCTCGAAACCTCTTCGACTCGGGATCCTGATCTCGGGGCGGGGCAGCAACATGCAGGCCATCGTGGCCAACGTCGAGGCGGGGCGGCTGGCGGCGGAGGTTGCCCTCGTCCTGTGCAACCATTCCGACGCCCGGGGCCTGGTCTGGGCACGGGACAGGGGACTGCCCACGGCGGTGCTCGAGAGGCGGGACTACTCGACCAGGGATGCCCACGAAGCCGCCATCGCTCGAAGGCTGGCGGAGGCGGGCACCGATCTGGTGGTGATGGCGGGCTACGATCGGATCATCGGACAGCCGATCTTCGACTCCTTTCGCGGCCGGATCGTGAACATCCACCCCTCGCTGCTGCCCGCTTTCGCGGGGACCCTGCACGCCCAGGCGGAAGCCCTGGAGCACGGCGTCAAGCTTTCGGGCTGCACCGTCCACTTCGTCACCGAGGGCGCCGTGGATGCGGGTCCCATCATCCTGCAGGCGGCCGTGCCGGTGTTGGAAGGCGACACCGTGGAGCGGCTGGCGGCGCGCATCTTGGAGCAGGAGCACAGCCACTACTCGCGGGCCATTCGACTTTTCGCCGAGGGCAAACTCAGAGTGGAGGGTCGCCGGGTGAGAATCGCAGAGGATCCCGACATTGTTGCAGGGTAGCCTTCCCGAGTTCACGATCGTCGACCTTCTTCATCTCCTCGCCTCATCCGCCAAGACGGGAGTGATTCGCTTCTCTCGTGGGAGGGGAGGGATCACGCAGGCCGGCGCTCTCTACTTTCGGGACGGCCGGCCGGTGTCAGCCGAGACGGACGGGCGGGAGGGCAGGGACGCCCTGGACTTGCTCTGCTCCTGGAATGCCGGCAGCTTCGCCTACCACGACGGCGCCACCACGCCGAGGGAGAGTCTGGAGGAGCCGGCGACCCTGCTGCTGGAAAAGGCGGCAGCGGTCCAGGAGGAGTGGCTGGGGATCTGGAACGTGCTCCACGATGCCTCCGCGGTCGTCCGGCTGGTGACCGATCTGCCAACAGGGGTGGAGAAGGTGCAGATCGGTCGGGGCGAGTGGAAGCTGGTGGCCGGCCTGAGCGGCCCTCAGGTTCTTTCCGTGCTGGCTCAACGGGCGGGCGGTGGGCTGGCTGCCTATCGGACGCTGCGCAAGCTGGCGGAGGACGGACTGCTGAGAGTCGAGGTGAGGGAGTAGGAGGAACCGGTGAGAGCAATCATCAGTGTGTACGATAAATCGGGTGTCGTGGATTTCGCCCGAGGTCTGAGCGATCTGGGGATAGAGATCCTTTCGACCGGCGGCACCCAGACCGCCCTCGCCGATGCCGGTATCCCCGTCACGGGGGTGAGCGAAGTGACGGGTTCCCCGGAGATCCTGGGGGGTCGCGTGAAGACGCTCCACCCGGCGATCCACGGTGGGATCCTGGCACGCCGGAGCGACCCCCGGCACATGGAGGAGCTGAAGAGGCACCAGATTCGGCCCGTCGATCTGGTGGTGGTCAACCTCTACCCCTTCGCCGAGACGGCCCGCCGCAGCTCCGACCTGGGCGAGGTCCTGGAGATGATCGACGTTGGTGGGCCCACGATGCTGAGGGCGGCGGCCAAGAACTACCAGGATGTGGTGGTGGTAGTCGATCCCGCCGATTACCCTGCGGTGCTGACCGAGCTCAGGAGCGAGGCCGGGGTGTTCGAGGCCACCAGGCGGAGGTTGGCGGTGAAGGCTTTCGAGCACACCGCCTTCTACGACGCTCAGATCGCCAACTACCTGAGGCCCGAGACGGTGCTCTTCCCCGACGAGCTGACCGTACCCCTCCAACGGGTGCAGGAGCTTCGCTACGGGGAGAACCCGCACCAGGCGGCGGCCTTCTACGTCGATGCCACCAGCCGGGTCCTCCCATCGGGGGTAGCCACGGCCAAACAGCTGCACGGCAAGCAGCTCTCCTTCAACAACAGCTACGACCTGGACGCGGCCTGGTCCATCGTCACCGACTTCACCGCTCCCGCGGTGACCATCGTCAAGCACGGCAACCCCTGCGGGCTGGCCTGCGCCGAGAGCGTCACCGAGGCCTTCCGGCGGGCCCTGGCCACCGATCCCAAGTCGGCCTTCGGCGGCGCCGTGGGGGTTAACCGCATCGTCGACGAGACCACCGCCCGCGAGATCTGCCAGGTCTTCTTCGAGGACCTGATCGCGCCGGGTTTCACCAATGGGGCGCTGGAAGTCCTTCGAGCCAGGCGGGATCTGCGGATCATGGCCGTGGAGGAGGACTGGGAGGCCAGGCGGCAGGAGGTCGCCGGAGTGCCGGCGCTGGACTTCAAGCGGATCCTGGGCGGCTTCCTGGTCCAGGAGCGGGATCGCAACGGTGAGGACTCCTTCCCTCGGGACGTGGTTACCCGGCGGGAGCCTACCCTGGAGGAGCTGACCGATCTGCTGTTCGCCTGGCACGCCGTCAAGCACGTCCGCTCCAACGGTATCATCCTGGCCAGGAAGCTTTCGGTGGCGGGGGTCGGCGCCGGCCAGATGAGCCGGGTGGACGCGGTGGAGCTGGCCATCAAGAAGGCTGGGGATCGGGCCAAGGGGAGCGTGATGGCCTCCGACGCCTACTTCCCCTTCCCGGACGGCATCGAGGTGGCGGCCGATGCCGGCATCACGGCGGTGATCCAGCCGGGCGGCTCGGTCCGAGATCAGGACGTGATCCGCGCCGCCAACACCGCCCAGATGGCGATGATGTTCACCTACCGCAGGCACTTCAAGCACTGACACCCTGTCCTCACGGGGCCGGCAGAGACGCCGGCCCCCATGACGCACCGCTCCCCCATCGTTCAGTTCTTGAGGGCCAGTCATGCTCCTGTGGCTCGTGATCGGGCGGCATCCCGAGGCCTCTAGCCATCCGAGTAAGTCGCATCTCAAAGACTCTCTGACACCCACTTTGTGCCATTCGATGAGAATACTTATGGGCTGGCTTAATCGTGGCTTAATCGTCCGACGCTAACCTCCAAACGCGACGTGGAGAGACCCCACGGACTACACGGGAAGGAGGTGAGTCTCGTCGTCCGTCCGGGAGGCCCGGCGCGACGGATCGAGGGGATCCATCGGCGACGGACCCGGGCCGGAGGAAGGCCGATCCCCGTGGGGTAGCTTATCCCGTCCAATCAGGGAATCCCCCACCAGGCCGAGGGCGAGATGGCTCGGCGGCAGGGGGCAATACACGGCAACGTTATGGAGGATCAACCGATGATCAAGCGACTACTCTTCGGCGGCGGTATGGCCGGGGCCCTCGTGGCGGCCTTTCTCCTGGGGAGTGTGACCCTGGGAGTGGCCGGGGCTCAAGCCCCCACCGCGCCGGCAACGCCCCAAACGGCGGCGCAGCAGGACCAGGTAAAGCAGGAGCAGGAGCAGCCTGCCTACACCGGGTCGATCCAGGCGCCGCAGGACCAGAAGGATCAGAGCGAGCAGGATGAGGCCAAGGCGCTGGCCGGTATGGCCAAGATCACGGCCGACCAGGCCAAGGAAGCGGCCCTGGCCCAGTTCCCGGGCGCGACAGTGAACAAGGTGGAGCTCGAGAACGAGAACGGCAGCGTGGTCTACAGCGTCCAGCTCACCGACAAGAGCGGCAAGGCCCAGGACGTGAAGGTGGATGCCGGCAACGCCAAGGTGCTGGCAACCGAGGCGGGCGGACCCGAGGGTCACGAGGGCCATGAAGCCGCGGAAACGGCCGGGGCCGAGGATTAGCCTTTCTGGCAGCCGGTCCATGCGGAGCAAGGGGCGAGGAGGAGAACTCCTCGCCCCTCATCTTGAGTGCTGAGAGAAGGACTAGCGATGGGGGCAACGAGTTGGCAGTCAGGGGGATCAACGCCGGTCATAGCCCTGTACCGGCGAGAGGGAGCAGGGCTCCCCGCTCGAGGGTTTGCTATACTTATCTACGGTTAGCGCAATGGGCCAGCGTTGGGGCAACGAGAGGTTGTACGGTGCGCATCCTGATAGTTGAGGACGAGAAGCAACTGGCCGAAGTGCTGAAGCGCGGACTTCAGGAGCACGGCTATGCCACGGACGTGGCCCACGACGGCGAGGACGGCCTTGCCCTCGCCGAGACGGCCGAATACGACCTCATCATTCTCGACGTGATGTTGCCCGTTATGAGCGGCCTGGAGGTCGCCCGGTCGCTGAGGGCCCGCCGGGTGGCCACCCCGATCCTGATGCTGACCGCCCGGGACGCCGTGGACGATCGAGTGGCGGGGCTGGACAGCGGCGCCGACGATTACCTGATCAAGCCCTTCGCCTTCCGGGAGCTGGTGGCTCGCGTCCGGGCCCTCCTGCGCCGCGATGAGCTGGTGAAGGATCCGGTGCTGCGGGTGGCGGACCTGGAGGTGGACACCATCAGCCGCGAGGTGCGCAGGGCTGGCCGGATGGTCGCACTGACCAGCAAGGAATACGCCCTGCTGGAGTACCTGGTGCGCAACCCGAGTCGGGTGCTCACCCGAACCCAGATCGCGGAGCACGTGTGGAGCTACGATTTCACCGCGATGTCCAATCTGGTGGACGTCTACATCCGGTACCTGCGTCGCAAGCTGGACGACGGGCATGAGCCCCGACTGATCCACACCGTGCGGGGCACAGGCTATCAACTCAAGGTCCCTCGATGAAGCACCCCCGGCAGTTGGCTTCCCACGTCCTCTCCTGGCCGCGCGGCCTTCCCATCCGTGTGCGGCTCACCCTGTGGTACGTGGCCTTGCTGGCGCTGATCCTTTTCGCTTTCTCCGGCTTCCTGTACATCAGTCTCTCGCGCGGGCTACGCGAGCAGCAGGAGGCCACGCTGCGGGCCGCGGCAGCCCAGTTGCAGACGAGCGTCGACTTCGAGAACGGGCGGCCTCGCCTGGGAGGGGTGGCCGGGCAGCTCCCCCCTGACGTCGCCGTCGCGCTCTACGACCCGAAGGGGCAGCTTCTTCTGGATGGTGCCCCCCGGTGGGCAGCTTCCCCCCTGGCGGGGGCCCGGGGGCAAGCGGCCCGCGGAGAGGTGACCTTCGCCACCGTACAGCAGGGCACCGACGAGGGGTGGCGAGTGCTCATCGTGCCGGTTCAGGAGAATGGTCGTACGGTCGCGGTGCTGGAGGTGGGACGGCCGGAGGACGAGTTGCGGGCGGCCCTCGGCCAACTGCTGCTGTTGATGGGCCTTGCCGTGCCGGCGACCCTGGTTCTGGCAGCTGGCGGGGGTTTGTTCCTCGCCCAACGGGCGCTCTCTCCCATCGATCGCATCACCCGGCTGGCCAGGCGGATCGGCGCTGAAGACCTCTCCCGCCGGGTGGGAATGGTGTCCAGCAACGACGAGGTGGGGAGGCTGGCCGAGACCTTCGACGCCATGCTGGAGCGGCTGGAGAGCGCTTTTCAGCGCGAGCGGCAGTTCACCGCCGATGCCTCGCACGAGTTGCGGACGCCGCTCTCCGTTATCACCAGCCAGGTTGACGTGACGCTGGAACGGCCGCGGTCCGCGAGGGAGTACCAGGAGGCATTGCGGGTGGTGGGTGGCGAGGCGGAGCGGATGCGGCGGCTGGTCTCGGAGCTTCTCATCCTGGCCAGGGCAGACTCGGCACGGGAGCGACTGGAACTGGAGCCGCAATCCGTGGACGAACTCGCCTGTGAGGTGGCGGAAGAGCTCCAGCCCCTGGCCCGGGCCAGGGGAATACGTCTGGGGCTCGGCCGGGTGGAGCCGGCGGTCGTGATGGGAGATCAGACCCGGCTGATGCAGCTTCTCTTCAACCTGACGGACAACGCCATCAAGTACACGCCCGCCGGTGGCAACGTCACCATCTCCGTTGAGCGCAGGGGTGGCAGCGCGGCCCTGGCGGTTGCCGACTCCGGCATCGGCATCGCGGCCCCGCACCTGCCCCATCTCTTCGAGCGCTTCTACCGGGTGGACAAGGCCCGATCCCGATCGGAAGGTGGGGCCGGCCTGGGTCTGGCGATCTGCGACTGGATCGCCCGTGCTCACGGCGGGAGGATCGAGGTTGCCTCCGCCCCCGGTCGGGGTTCGATCTTCACCGTCCATCTGCCCCTGGCAGCCGACCGGCGAGGGCAAGATGGGCCGCAGCCTCGAACTTGACGGCTTTGCTCTTGCGTTTGGGCTGTCCGCGGACAGATGGCGAGCCGGCGGTTGGGCGCTCAACCAGCAGCCTTACCCCGCCCGTGGCCATCGCCTCGCCAGGTCGCGGCCAGTAACATGGTGAGTATGGGAGCGCGGTCGCGGCTCACGATGGGCCGGCGCGCCCACGAGACTGCGCAACGGTGAGGAGCGTGGAGATGGATAACGCGGCATCGACGTTGGGTCCCGCTGCGGAGCTGAGGAGCGAGACCCTGGAGCTGCAGGGGCTGGACTGTCCCGACTGCGCGGCCGGCCTGGAGAAGGCGATCGCCGGGATGCCGGGGGTCGCCAACGCCCGCCTCAGCTATACCTCTTCCACTCTATGGGTGGAGTACGTGCCCCAGTTGATGGGTCGGGATCGGATCGTGGCGGGCGTCCACGAGGCCGGGTATCGGGTGCGGGAGCAGACTCCGGAGGGCCGGGAGGAGGGGAGAAGCGCCCTGGCCTTCTGGCGCCGGCACCCACGGGGGGTTGCTACCGCCCTCTCCGGCGGTCTGGTGGCCGTGGGGTTGCTGCTGACCCTGTTGTCGGTCCCGAGCCCGCTGCCGCAGCTGGCCTTCGGGCTGGGCGTCGTGGTGGGGGGCTACCACACGGCGCGCAGCGCCCTCTTCTCCCTCCGCTCGGGTCTCACCGACATGAACGTCCTGATGACGGCGGCCGTCGTCGGGGCCCTCGCCATCGGCGAGTGGACCGAGGCTGCCTCGGTGGTGTTCCTCTTCTCCCTGGCGAACGCCCTGGAGTCCTACACCATGGATCGCACCCGCCGATCGATCCGTTCGCTCCTGCAGTTGGCCCCACGGGAGGCGACCCTCCTGAAGGATGGCCGCCAGCTGAAGCTGCCGGTGGAGCAGATCGCCGCGGGCGACCTGCTGCTGGTGCGCCCGGGGGAGCGGATTGCCACCGATGGAGTGGTGGTCGGCGGCAGCTCAACCGTGGACCAGGCCCCCATCACCGGGGAATCGGTGCCGGTGGAGAAGGGGATGGGCGACGAGCTGTACGCCGGCACCATCAACCAGCAGGGGGCGCTGGAGGTGCGCGCCACCC
>JAJZRD010000332.1 GCA_021845945.1 Chloroflexota bacterium | reverse complement strand
GAAGTAGAGCCCCACGGAGTAGGGCCGGCCGCCCTGCTTCTCTATGATCCCCAGCATGGTGAGCGACTTGCTGAAGCCGATCATGTAGGACCCGGTCCGCTCGTCCTCCGGAAGGAAGCAGAGGAGGGTGATCTCGTCCGGGCCCACCAGGTGCCCCTCGATGGCGATGCCCCGCAGCTTCTGAGAGGCCTCGGCCACCACCTGCGGGAGGCCGGAGACCGGCAGGATCCCCTCGCTGGGCACCAGGGAGGGACCCAGCCGCTTCATCCGCATGGGGTAGAAGCGCTCGTCCCACTCGTGCTTGGCCACCTGGTCGGGCTGGATCTCGGCCCCATGGGAGGTTAGGATCCGGGTCAGTCTCCCGTCCACCTGGGCCGACCGCGAGGCCGGGTAGACGAAGGTGGCCAGGTGCCTGCCCTGTGGCGGCATGGGGACGGTGTGGCCGGCGGAGCCGTGGCCGTTGCCGTTCTGGCTGAGGGCCAGCGCCTCCTGGTGACTCCGCACGAACTCGGCGGTGGAGACGGAGACGTGCCAGAGCGGCAGATGCTCGCTCTTGATGGCCGCCAGGGCCGCCGACAGATCCTCCAGCCTGGTGAAGGCGGCGGCCAGGAGCTTCTGACCCTCCAGAAGGCGGGTGAGCAGGGTAACCTCGACGATGATGCCGGTGATCCCCTCCGCCCGGTTGACCAACTCCAGATCGTCGCCCGTCAGCTTCCGGACCGCGCCCTCCGGGCTCACGATGGTGACCGACGCCACGTTCTGCCCGACGAAGCCGTACTCGTAGCTCCCGATGCCGGCGCCGCCCTCGGCCACCCAGCCGGCCACCGTCGAGCCGGGGGCGCTGGTGGGGTAGAGCCTCAGCATCAGGCCATGGCGGATCAACTCCTCCTCGAGTCGCGCCCAGACGGCGCCCGGCTCCACCGTGACGGTGCCGGCTTGGGCGTCGATCTCCAGGACCCGCTTCATCCAGGACATGTCGACGACGATGCCCTCCTTGGCGGGCACTGCCCCACCGTACCCGGTGGTGGCGGCACCGCGAGGGACCAGGGGCACCGAGTACATCCTGGAGAGGCCCACGAGAAACTGCACCTCTTCCGCGGTGCGGGGCTGCACCACGGCCTCCGGCACGTTATCGATCAGCATCTCGACGGCCTCGGGCAAGCTGGCGACGTCGTGGCCGTAGATGAGACGCTCGGTTTTGTCGAAAGTGACCCGATCTGCGAACCGCTCCTTCAACTCGGCTGCCAACAGTGCATCCATACTGCTTGGTCTTCCCCCTCTCCGACTCAAAGGTCGGTCAGTAGAGCAATCTTGCGGCAGACGGCGCCGCAGTATCGGCGGATGCCGGCCATCGGCACCCACATCCCGTGAGGGCATATACCTTACCCCCCTATGGCATCGTACTTTAGAGCACGAACCGGCTCCTGTCAAGCCTTTTGGCCGAATCTCGTGCCGGTTTTCACGAAAATCGGGGGATTCCCTGAGACTCCCCTTCCATGAAGTGGGAAAGGGTTGGGGGAAGGGGCATCCCCGCCTTATACTGTCTCCACAAAACCACCACGAGGGAGGCTGCCATCGATGCCAGGCAAACGGGCGCTGATCATGCACCCTTCGGACAACGTGGCCACGGCGGTGGAGGAGATCCAGTCCGGCGAGGAGGTGGCCATCCCCGCCGGCAGGGAGACCATAACCCTCCGTGCCATCGAGACCATCCCCTTCGGCTTCAAGCTCGCCCTCCAGGAGATCCCCCAGGGCGAGATCATCCGGAAGTACGGCGAGGCCATCGGCACGGCCACCGCCCCCATCGCCAGGGGGGCCTTGATCCACATCCACAACCTCGCGGGCACCCGAGGTCGGGGCGACCTGGAGAGGAGGAGCGAGCGATGACCTTTCTCGGATACGTCCGGCCCGACGGCTCCGTGGGGACCCGCAACTACGTCCTGGTGATCCCCCAGGGGATCATCGCCAAGAGCATCTGCGACTTCGTGGCCGGCACCAGGAGCTTCGCAGGTCCCGACCACGGCTCCGGCCGCACGGCCAACGACCGTGAGACTATCGCCCGGGTGCTGACTGGGATCGGCCGCAACCCGAACGTCGCCTCGGTGATCCTCCACGCCGCCAGCCCCGGCGCCGGGTACCCGGAGCTGCGGCCCGAGCGGCTGGCCGACGAGATCGCCTCCAGCGGCAAGCGGGTCGAGCTGATCGATCCCGCCAGGGACGGCGGGACCTACGGCGCCATCGTGAAGGGGATCCAGCTGGCCCGAGAGATGGTGTACGAGGCCTCCAAGGCGCGCCGGGAGCCGGTGGGCGACGAGCAGCTCTGCCTGGGGGTCAAGTGCGGCTACTCCGACACCACCTCGGGGCTGGCCGGCAACCCCGCCGTGGGCTACCTGTACGACAAGATCGTCGCGGCGGGCGGCACCGCCCTGTTCGGCGAGACCACCGAGATCATCGGGGCCGAGCAGGCCCTGGCCGGGCGGGCGGCGAATTCCCAGGTGGCGGAGGCGATCCTGGAGGCGGCCCGTGCCCAGGAGGAGCGGGCCAAGGCCACCGGGCTGGACATCCGCACCGTGAACCCCGTCCCCGCCAACATCAAGGGGGGCCTCAGCTCCCTGGAGGAGAAGAGCCTCGGGGCGATCCACAAGGCGGGCACGGCGCCGATTCGGGGGGTCCTGAGGTACGCCGAGCGGCCGTCGGGCAAGGGGCTCTACTTCGTCGACAACTGGATGGGCCACCTCTCCATCTTCGCCGGCTACGCGGCGTCCGGGGCTAACGTCGTCATGTTCCAGTTGGGTGGCGGGGGAGTAGCCGGCAGAAGCCTCCTGGAGGGGTCCC
>JAJZRD010000066.1 GCA_021845945.1 Chloroflexota bacterium | reverse complement strand
AGGCGAACACGACATTCGTGCGGTTTTCTCTATCCGTGGCCACCTCCTCTCGAACTCTGCCCCCATGCCTTGGGCCACGCCTTGTGGCTGTTTCCCACTGCTCCACCAAGGGTTCCGAGACGTAGGGCAGGGCGCTCTGCCCTGCCGCCGGCCTGCCATCGCCCCGCGGGCGGCGGGGCACAGGGCCCCGCCCTACATCGTCGCCGCTACCGTCGCGCCGGGCGGCGGGGGCACAGGGCCCCGCCCTGCTGCTTTGCCGAAGGACCTTCAGACCAGGTAGGGAACCGTCTCTCCTCCGTGAGTGATCACAGCGACCCTGGTGTCCTGTCCGTGCTCCTTCAGCGCGGCTCTAAGGGCTTCGTCCACGCTTTCGAAGGGCGTGAAACCCATGGCCCGCAGATCGTCTCGGGCGAGGCCCTCGGACACCACGGACACCCGCGCTCTCTGCATGACCTGCTTCACCTTGGCGCAGACGGCGGCCGCGATGGGATCATCCACCTTCCGCGCCGCGATGCGCCTCAGCAGTTCGCCGACGTCGAGCCCCAGGTACTCCACCTGCTTCGGGTGGGTCACTCCGACCCCCTCCGGACAGGGCGTCGTCAGTACGATCGTTCCGCCCGGTTCCAGAATCAGGTCGGCGGAGAAGATCCCTTTGCCTGCCTGCCAGAATTCGAGAAAGGCCGGGTAGGAGTTGGACAGCACGACTCTGTAGGGATGCTTGACCCGCACGCCGTAGACGGCCCTGGAGGCACGTTGGGCGGCTGCCTGTGCCTGGCGGGGGTTGCCGCAGTACACACCGTACAGCCGATGGTCTGCCGTCAGGACGGTGTCGACTATGAAGTTCAGCCCGGCGGTCTCGGCCAGGGTTTCGAGGCTCCGACGCGCGGGCGCATCCTCCCTTCCAAGGTAGTTGGTGGGATCTTCGGCGCCCACCAGATGGAAGGCGGCGATGGTCTCGGCGCCGGCAACGCCGGGATACAGGATCTTCGCCCCGCCGGACCAGCCGGGCTGGGGATGGGGCACAACGTTGCCGATGCCGAGGATGAAGTCTGCCTCCAGCAGCTTTCGGTTTAGCCAGACCTCGACGCCGTCGGGCGTCGTGCCGGCTCGGAAAAGGTCGCCGCGCTCGCCGCATCGATGGCACGATACCGGGATTCTCCGCGCCACCTCGGTGCCCACTTTCGCCTGGATCTCCTCCGGGGTCACCGGCCTGTGGGTCCCCGAGGCGATCAGGATCTCCACCTTTCCTTCCTCCACGCCGGCCCGTTGGAGGCGCTCCAACAGGTGGGGGAGGATCCTCGCCAC
Source organism: Chloroflexota bacterium (assembly GCA_021845945.1). The sequence continues at coordinate 14,401 of JAJZRD010000066.1, read as the reverse complement.
CGGGGTCGGGCGGGTGTTGTCATCGCTCAGGATCAACACCCGAGACCCCGGTTTCACGGCATCCTCCAGCCGCTGTGCCCCGATCGGGGCATCGAGAGCGGCCCGAATCGCGGCGTCCTCGTCCCCTACCGGCTTCACCCTCTGGGGGCTGATCACCTCCCCCAGGATGCTCTCGTGGAGAGCAAGGGTCAGCGAGGCCGAATCGCTGTAGGGAAGGGTTAGCTGGACCTTAGACATGAGGCACTCCCCCTCGGACGGCAAACCGCTCTACAGGTGCTTGATCTTTCCGGAGTACTCTGCGATGTACCGCTTGTTCGCCTCGTCGCCGCCGGGCGCGTTGGCGCTCTTCCAGACGGGCGGCTTTACCCCTAGCCTAACCATGTGCTCCACCGCGGCGATGACCATGGAGTGCAGGATGAAGGCGTTGGTGATGGTCGAGCCGGGAGCCACCTTCTGGTCGCAGCCCTCGACGGCTACCAGCGCCTCGCCCACCGGCACCTTATCGTCGATGCAGAGGTCGGCGACCTCATAGAGGCTCTTGCCGGAGGGGTGGCGGGCAGGATGGCCGGCGGGAATAGCCCTGGAGCATTCCGGGGAGGTCAGCGCTATGACGGTCAGGCCTCGGGCCTTGGCCTCGAGGGCGGCGTCGAGGGTCGCGGAGTTGACCCCATTGGCGTTGACGACCACGATCACGTCGCCGGGTTGGAGGGAGTAGCTGTCCAGCACCGCCTTAACCCACCCGGCCGACCTCTCGACCTTGGTGGACCGGATGGCGCCGTAGGCGAGGGAAACACCCGGTTCCAGGATGGCGTTCACCGGCACCAGGCCGCCGGCCCGGTAGAACACCTCCTCGCCCGCAATGTAGGAGTGGCCGCCGGTGCCGAAGACGTGCAGCAGACGCCCCTTTGCCAGACTCTCGCCGATTAGCTGACCTGCCTCGCGGATCTTCCCCGTCTCCTCCTGCCGGATCTGCTTCAGGGAGTCCAGAACTGCCGAGTAGTAGCTCTCCAACGGGTCCATAAGCCTGTCCCCCAATTCGTTAGTGCTGCCCTGTGGCAGGGCCGATAGCTCAACAACCGCCGGTCGCCGATAAAGCTCTCTTGGGGCCGCCAATGGGTTTCCGTGATCGTCTGCCTGCCCGGTCTAAGGGGCTACCACCTTGGTGCCATCGTACAGGCCCATCCGCCTCTGGTGGACGAGCCCGGCGGCCCCAACCGCACCGGCTAAGAGGCCAAGCTGGGCCCGGACGATGGGCATGGCGCTGACTCGGTGGAGCGGGGGCAGAGCCCGATTCTGGACAACTGCGCGTACGGTCTCGAAGAGCAGTTGGCTGGAGTGGACCAGGCTACCCGATAGCACCACCATCGTTGGGTTCAAGAGGATCACGGCGTTCCTAACTGCCGTGCCGATCATCTGACCTGCCGCTCGTACTACGCTGGAGGCCAGGGGATCGCCCTCGTCCGCGGCGTTCACCACCATGTCCAGGGTGATCCGGCGGGGATCGCCGTTGGCGGTCTCTGCCAGGGAGGAGGCCATGCCCCGTTGAAGGGCATCGACGGCGTTCCTGAGGATGGCTCCTCCCGCCGCCTCGGCCTCCAGGCATCCCCTGCCTCCGCAGCGACAGGGGGCACCGTTGGGCACCACGGCGGTGTGGCCAAGCTCACCCGACTGGGCATCGTCGCCCACGTACAGCTTTCCGTCGATGATCAATCCCATCCCGATGCCCATGCCGATGTTGATGCAGAGGAGGTGCTCCGCCTCGCTCGCGGCTCCAAACCACCGCTCGCAAAGGGCGATGGAGCGCGGGGTGTTCTCCAGGTAGACGCCGGTTCCCACGGCCTCTTCGAGGAGTCGAGCGAAGGGAACGTCGTGCCAGTTCAGATTGGTGGAGGTGATCACGTGGCCGGAGTCGGCTTCCAGCAGGGCTGGAATGGCGACGCCCAGCCCCGCCAACTTGGACGGATCCAGCGCGGGGGAGGATCGCATCTCCTGCGCGAAGGAGGCGATCCACTGGATAACCGCGGACACGTCGGGAGGATTGGGCCTCGCGACCCTGCGGGTTTCCAGAACCCGAGCCGAGAGGTCGATCAACACGCCCACGAAGGACGCCCCGCTGAGGTCGACGCCGAGGCTGTAGGCAGCCGCTGGGTTGAACTGGAAGATAGCCCTGGGGCGGCCCGGCGAGGATCGGGAAGTCGCGACGCAGCGAACGAGGCCTGCCGCCACCAGCTCGTCAACGATGGCAAACGAGGTGGGAGCGGTCAGCTTGGTGGCCCTGGCGATGGCCGTGCGGGGCATCGGGCCCTCGCGGCGCAGCAGCTCCAGGACGGCACCGCGGTTGACCTGTCGAACGACCTGGACATCCTTGATGGGTTCCATCGCGCGAGCACCCCGGGGTGGAGATGGGCGGAAACTCAGTCGCAGGGGTTCTTAAGGGATCTTTATTATGGGGGCCATAATAAGGGCCCCGATGGGGGATGTCAAGCCGGATTCTCGGGGATTTTCCGCAGATAGGAAGGGGCCGGCGGCTCCGCCGGCCCCTGCATTAGTCCGTGGTAGCCATGGGAGGGGGCGGCGGGAGGGCGAGCCTCCCGCCCGGTCCGGCTACCCCTCCACGCCGCTCTTCAGCAGCCCACGGGAGGCCAGCTCCTCCGCCACCCACTCGAGGCCCAGCGCCGCCAGGGTCTCCCGGGTCGGCACGCCCGTCGCCGGGTCCCACCCCTGGTAGTAGTAGTAGCTGCTGATCGCCCCCTCCATCGCCTTCGCGTCGATGGCCACCTCCTTCTCCCGCAGGGAGCCCTTGAGGGGCGGGGAGAAGAAGCGCTTCGGCAGCTGGTCGTCGGCCCGGGTGAAGCCCTCCCGCAGGTTGAAGGCGCGACCCATGGCGATGGCCCGCCTGCCCACCGTCACGATCTCCTGGAGGGTCGCCTTCCAGCCGGTGCAGCCGTTCAGCAGCTCCGTCAGCTCGGGGTAGCTCCAGGGCACGAAGAGGCACTCCACCAGGCTGTCCATCCCCATCATCCAGCTGTGGCGCTGGGTGAAGAGGTAGGCCTTCCGGTCGGACAGCTCCGTGGAGGGCATCGGCTCCTGGCAGCCGAGGCCGAGGGCTGCCTCGAAGGCCGGACCCGCCTTCTCGAAGGCCGTGTCGTGGAAGCCGATCTCGTGGTCGCCGCCGTGGTTCGCCACGGAGTAGCCGATGCCGAGCCCCTGCTTCAGCCTCGGCTCGTGCATCCCCAGCTCCAGACCCTTCACCGACATCGACAGCTCCTCGGCCCCCCGGCCGATCTTCTGGCCGGCCCTCCTCGAGCCCTCGGCCAGCAGGTTGCCGATCCCTTCGCGCCGGGCCATCATCTCCAGGAGCTGCAGCATAGCCTGGGCGTTGCCGAAGCGCAGCTCGATGCCGCCGGTGTCCTCCTTGGTCAGGAGACCCCGTTCGAAGCAGTCCATGGCGAAGGCGATGGTGGCCCCTGCGGAGATGGTATCCATGCCGGTAGCGTTGCAGATCTGGTTGGCGTAGGAGATCGCCTTCAGATCGTCGACGCCGCAGTCGCTCCCAAGGGCGCCGAGGGTCTCGTACTCCGGCCCGCCATACTTGGGATCCACCTGGTAGGGGTCCTCCACCCGGACCACCTTCTTGCAGCGGACGGCGCAGGCCCAGCAACCCTCCATGCCGATGCGGATGGTGTCCTTTATCGTCTTGGCGCTGATCTTCTCGCACCCCTCGAAGTAGCCGTCCTGGTAGTTGCGGGTTGGGAGGTTGCCGGCCAGGTTGAAGGCCTCCATCACGGCGCCGGTCCCGAACTGGTGGAAGTTGGTCGCCCGGGTGTCCACGTCGGCGGCCATGGAGCGGGCCAGCCGCTGGATCGTCTCCGGGTCGGCGAAGGGAACCTTCATCTTGCCCCGGGCGACGATCGCCTTCAGCTTCTTGGAGCCCATCACGGCCCCCATGCCGGTCCGGCCGACGATGTCGTGGAGGTCGTGGACGACGCAGGCGAAGCGCACCAGATTCTCGCCGGCCGGGCCGATGCTTGCCACCCGGGCGAACTTCTCGCCGGTCTCCGCCCGGAGGGCTGCCTCCGTCTCCCGGGTCTCCTTCCCCCACAGGTAGCGGGCATCCCGTATCTCGGCCTTGCCGTCCTGGAGCCAGAGGTAAACCGGGCTGTCGGCCCGGCCCTCTACGATGACGGCGTCGAACCCTGCCAGCTTCATCTCGGTGCCGAAGTAGCCGCCCACCTCGCCCTTGCCGATGCCGCCGGTCAGGGGGCTCTTGGCGCCGAAGCCTATCCTGGCGCTGCCCGAGAAGGCGGCGCCGGTCAGGGGCCCGGCAGCCATAACCAGCTTGTTATCCGGCCCCAGTGGATCTATGCCCGGTGCCAGCTCCTTCAGAAGGAAATATGAGGTCATCGCGTAGCCGCCCACGTACTGCCGGTACCAGGCAGGATCGTACTCCTCTACCTTGGTAGTACGATCGGTGAGATTGACGCGCAGGATCCTTCCCTGAAATCCGTAGAGCACTCCACACCTCCTCGCGGCATCGCTCGCGCCGCCCTTGGGACTTGGTGATCCAGGGCGATTATACCTCTGGAGGCGTGGCGTAGTCTCCTGGCCCCGGTCTAAGAGCCGCAAAACTGCTCCCCGAAAGTACTTAACTACACGAACGAGATCTGCTATCCTATATTCCCGGCGCGCGATTTCCGCAATCGGGTGCCCCCCCTCACTTCAGCTTATTTCCTTATCGGGAGAATCGATGAGCCGTCCCTTGAGGTCTCTTGTGCCTGGTTCAGAGCGGATCGCGGGCGAGGACACGGATCGAGCCCTGCTCAAGCAGGGTGGCGTCACCATCCTCGAGAGGCCCCGTTCCAGAGAGCTGTTCGTCCGTTACCCTGGTAACCCGATCCTTACCGCCGGCGACTGGCCCTATCCCATCAACGTGACCTTCAACCCCGGGGCGACCCTGCTGGCCGATGGGACGACCCTGCTGCTGTGCCGGGTCGAGGATCGGGAAGGCTCCTCGCACCTGTGCGCCGCCCGATCTCGAAACGGGCTGGACGGCTGGGAGATCGATCCGGTGCCCTCCCTGGCGCCCGACCCGGAGGGCCACCCCGAGGAGGAGTGGGGGATCGAGGACCCGCGCATAACCTATCTTCCTGAGGCGGGCCAGTACGCCGTCGTCTACACCTCCTACTCGCCGACCGGCCCGGGGGTGTCGCTGGCCTTTACCAGGGACTTCCACCACTTCGATCGCTTCGGGCAGATCATGCCGCCCGAGAACAAGGACGCGGCCCTCTTCCCCCGAAAGATCGGTGGCTACTGGGCCCTCATCCACCGGCCGGTGATCGGTGGGAGCCACGCCCACATCTGGATCTCCTACTCTCCGGACCTCACCTTCTGGGGCCGGCACAAGATAGTGCTGCCCGCCCGACCGGGTCCCTGGTGGGACAGCGCTCGGGTGGGGCTCGCCTGCCCGCCCATCGAGACCGAGGAGGGCTGGCTGGTGGTCTACCACGGCGTGAAGAGGACCGTGGCCGGCGCGATCTACCGGGTGGGCCTGGCTCTGCTGGACCTGGAGGATCCGCAGCGCTGTCTCGCCCGATCCAAGAGCTGGGTGATGACGGCGGAGACCTCCTACGAGACGGTGGGGGACATCCACAACGTGGTGTTCCCCTGCGGCTACACCCTGGACCCCGCCGACGGGGATACCCTTCGACTGTACTATGGTGGCGCCGACAGCTGCGTTGCCGCGGCGACCTCCAGCGTGAGGGACATGCTGGCGTTCCTGCGCAGCGGCCGCTAGGACCGAAGCGGGCCCAAAAGGAGCGCCGTTGCGGCCCTCCCCCGGGCGCCGCCATACGAGCACCCTCAGATTCCTCGGGATCTACCCCATCCGGAAGGAGCATGCCGCGCAGTGAGGGCAATGGTGCCGCAAGGGGCCTGGTTGGCTTCGAAAGGGATCCCGCCCGGCGGGCGGTTGGGCGCCGTCGCCCAGGAGATCTGGCGGCTGATCAAGTACGGGCTGGTGGGGCTATCCAACGTGGTTGTCAGCCTCATAGCCCTAAACCTGTTCTTCTTCTTCGTCCACCCCACCTCCCCGCTGACCCTGGTGATCGGGAGCAGCATCGGCTACCTGGCGGGGGACGTCAACAGCTACTGGTGGAACCGGGGCTTCACCTTCGGCCTGCCCAGGGCCAGCTGGGGCTCCTTCTTCCGCTTCGGAGTGGTGAGCCTGGCGGCCATGGCCCTCAACGCGGGGGTGGTGTGGGGCTTCTCCGATCTGCTGCTCCACTCCTTCCTGCCGGCCTGGCTCCAGACGAACCTCTCCCAGATCTCCGCCACCCTTTCCGGCAGCCTCGGCTACGTGGTCTGCCGCCTCTGGGTCTTCAAGACCACCGGCACGATGTAAAACCTCCTACACCTTTACCCGCTCGATCCGGGCGCCCAGGGCCTGCAGCTTCGTCTCGATCCGCTCGTAACCCCGATCGATCTGGCCGATGTTGTTGATGATGCTCTGACCCTGCGCCGTGAGGGCCGCCAGCAGCAGCGCCATGCCGGCCCGGATGTCCGGGGACTCCATCCGCTCCCCGTGCAGCGAGCTGGGGCCCACCACCACCGCTCGATGGGGGTCGCACAGCACCACGCGAGCACCCATGTTCAGCAGCTTGTCCACGAAGAACATCCGCCCCTCGAACATCTTCTCGTGCATCAGGATCGTCCCCTCGCACTGGGTCGCCACGGTGACGGCGATGCTCATCAGGTCCGAGGGAAGGGCGGGCCAGGGGCCATCGTCGATCTTGGGGACGGCGTTGTGGACGTCGCTCTCGATCTTCAGGGGCTGCTCCGCCGGCACCAGCACGTCGCGCCCCGCAGTGAGCCGGTGGTAGCAGGTCTCAGCCTGCGGCGCGACGGACGGCTCTCCGGCGTCGGGGTGGCCCAGCACCCGGCACCTTATCCCCAACCGTTCGAAGGCGACGAACACCATGGGCAGATGGCGGGGGGCGGCGTTCTCGATCAGCAGCTCGCTGTGGGTCGTGGCGGCCAGGCCGATGAAGCTGCCCACCTCGATGTGGTCGGGGCCGATCTCCACCTCGGCACCGTGCAACCGATCGACCCCCTCAATGGTCAGGGCGTTGGAGCCGATGCCGCCGATTTGGGCCCCCATCTGGTTGAGGCAGCGGGCCAGCTCCTGCACGTGAGGCTCGCCGGCGGCGTTCAGCAGCACGGTGGTGCCCCTTGCCAGGGCGGCGGCCATCAGGGCGTTCTCCGTGGCGGTCACGCTGGCCTCGTCCAGGAAGATCTCCGTGCCCAGGAGGTTGGCCGCGCGCATCACGTAGCCCCGGTCGACGCTCACCTCCGCCCCCAGGGCTCGCAGCGCCGCCAGGTGTGTGTCCACCCGCCGGCGCCCGATCACGTCCCCGCCGGGCGGGGGCAGCTTGACCTCGCCGGCCCGGGCCAGCATCGGCCCGGCCAGCAGGATCGACGCCCGGATCTGCGCGCAGATCTTCCGGTCGAGCTCGGTGGTGCGCAGGTCGCGAGCCCGCAGGACAAGGTCGTGGGGACTCGGCTCGGTGACCTCGACCCCCAAGGCCGCTAGCAGAGCCAGCATGTCCTGAACGTCGCGAATGCGCGGGACGTTGCGCACCGTGAGGGGCTCGTCGGTCAGCAGGCTCGCGGCAAGGATCGGCAGCGCCGCGTTCTTGTTGCCGCTGGGCCTGACCGTGCCTCGCAGTTGTGCACCGCCCTCGATGATGAACCTTTCCAAGGTCGTCTCCAGTCTCCATGAGGTGAGGTCTCGTCCACGCGCCACCGGGCCTCGAAACCGGCAGTCTTCGCCGTTCCGGTGGCCGCCTTCAGCCGTCGAGGAAGCGCCTTCGCGGGCTCCCCTCCCGGTATGGCGGCAGCCTACTATACCCGGCGGCCGGAAGCAACATCACGGTGGTATACTTACGTTATGTTGAGTAACGTCCGACGGCGATTTGCCGTCCTACTGATGCAAGTCCTGGCTGCTTTCCTGGGGCTGCTGTCGGCGGCGGTCCTGCTAACCGGGTTCTTCGTCGTGGCGGTCTTAGCCCTCGCCCTGGCCTTCCTGGTCCTGGCGTACGTGGCGCTGTTCCACAGGCGAAGAAGGTGGCAGTACTAGGGAGCGGGAGGCTCATAGTTGTCCGCGTCCTCCGCGTCTCCGCGTGGGCCTACACCACCTCGGCGCGTACAACTCGTCGGTTCGAGGCGAAGCCTCGTTAGTGTTCTGCCACGGGGAAGGGTGGGGAGAGCTCGAGGCAAGACAGGGGGACAAAGGACTCCAGGCCGGGTGCCGGCCGCTAGGCCGGCACCACCTCTACCTCCATGTCCTGGTTGAGCCGGAAGCGGGCTCGATGCATCGTGTCGGTCACCTGGTAGTGGGCAGAGCCGATGGTGACCCGGACCCCCGCGAAGCAGTTGTCCTTGGCGTGAACCCAGGCGATCCGCGCTTCTCGTGTGGTCTGCTCCAACTCCAGCTTGCGCGCCTTCAACCGCTCCTGGCGGGCGAACAGCTGTTCCTGAGCCTGCACCAGCTTCGACAGGGTCGCCCGCTTCCCCGGCGGCAGCATCCCGCTCCGCTGCTGGGCCGTCAGGAACTGGATGGCCTGGTCGGTTCGCTGGAAGTTGGCCTCCAGCTCGGCCAGCCCTTTGTGGATCTCCGCCATCTCCTGCCGCACCTCGGGTATGATGCCGACGGTAAGCTCGGTGGGCGCTCCCATCTCGGAGCCGATGTTGCGGGCCGAGACGCCGTTCTTGGCGGTCACGTGGCCGCCGATGATGGCCCCGCGCCGGCCCATCACCTCCACCGTGGCGCCCGCTTCCACGCGACTCTGCAGGATTCCATCTGATGCCCAGACGCTGGTGCCCGCCCGTACCTCTGCACTCTCGATAAACCGGGCCTTGACGGCACCTCCGGCTACCACCCCCGCGTGGCCGCCGCCGCTGATGCCGTACTGCACGGTAACGTTGCCCGCCGCCTCCACGACGCCCCCGTCGACGCTGCCGTGAACCTCCACGTCACCCACGGCCTTCACGCTGAAGCCACGATGGACGTTTCCCCGGATCACCACGCTCCCGACGAACTGGATGTTCCCCGTCTCAATCCCCACGTCCTTGTTCACGTTGTAGACGTTGGTGACGGCGATCTCGCCGTGCATCAAGGTGGCATGGCCGTCGACGGCCGCGGTCACCGTCAGCCTATCCTCGCTGAGAGTGGCCCCGCTGCCCGCCTTCAACCACACCTCGTGGCCCAGTTTGCCCGGGGTCTCCACCCCGAGCACCGTCATGCCGGGCTCGCCACAAGCCGGAGGGGTCATCACGGCCAGGACGGTCCCCTTGCTGACGTTGTGGACCAGGCTCAGATCGAAGAGGTCTACGGTTCCATCGGGACGCTCCTTGGGACGGCCGCTGGCCTGGGTGAGGCATGCATGGTAGTCGATCTTGGCGTCGGCACCGGTGGTCGGTTGCCTTCCCTGAGCGACCTTCACCCGCTCCAGGGTCCTGGACGGATCGGGAGGCAGCGTGGCGTCCGCGATGGCCTGCTCCACCGCTACCACGTCGATCCCGAAGGTGACGCCGGCTTCCTTCAGGTGGGCCAGCACCTTCTCCACGGTCGCGACCTGTCCGCCTTCCGCCGGGGCCGTCACCAGCACCTCGGCCGACATCCGATCGGGGGCAATCAGCACCGTAACGTGGCTATCGGGAGAGACAGCCGTAGCCTGGTTCTGCGGTTGTTCTTCCATCAAAACCATATCAGGTACCTCGACTTTCGGTCTGCTAAGGCGGGTCAAAGATCGTTTCCCCCTACTCCTATTATCGGAAGTTCCCCTGCGTTTCTTAATGGGTGCGAGCCCCGCGCAACCTTCTCATAACACCAAACGCCGGCTGCCGGCCGTGTCGATAAGGTCGATGGTATAGACAGCCTCGGTCCTCGCCGCTATCCTTTGAGGGTGGGCCACGCGACCCGGTGCGGGCCGCGCCCAACCGCCTTTGCAGGAGGAGACACCATGTCCAGCGAGCTTGGCAGAATCGAGAAGCCCCCGGCCGAACAGTTCCGGGGTGAGCGGAAGATCTACCTGGTACCCCTGGTGTTCGCGCCTCCCAAGCCCTCCCACGGCTACGCCGACCTGTACGAGCGGTACTGGACGGGCGTCCGCGAGCACCTGTTGAAGCTGGAGAACAGCATCGGCGCGGTAGCCCGGGTGTACCACGAGTCGGTGGGCCAGGCAGGCGAAGAGGGGCTGCAGGAGGCGGAGAGGCTGAACCCCAAGAGCGCTTCGATCGCTCGGGGCAAGGTGGATGCCGGAGCCGCCCTCGAGGCGCTGGAGGACGAGGATCTGATGGCCGAGGCCTTCGACTGGCAGCGATGCCTGATGGTGGGACTGGAGAGCCGCAAGGTGGCAGAGCTAGCCCTGAACGGCTACAACGAGGCCACCCGACGCCGGTACGAGGTGATGGCCCAGCGGATCGACCAAACCCTCCAGTCGAAAGAGGCCGGACTCCTCTTCGTCTCCGAGGATCACCGCGTCCAGTTCCCCTCCGACGTCCGGGTGTTCTACGTCTCCCCGCCCGCCCTGGACGAGATCCATCGGTGGCTCCGAGACCAACGGATGCGGGCACGCCAGGAGCCGCCTCAGGAAGCGCCGGCGGAAGGCGGGCAGCCCGAGTCGTGACGGGGTGACGGGGAGACGGGGTGACAGGGTGAAAACCCATCTGTCACCCCGTCTCCCCATCTCCCAATCGGTCGGTAGTGGATTCGGAATCCGGCTCCCGACCCCTGCCCCCTACAACCGGTTGGTCGCCCCTACCGCTGATAGCTGATCGCTGATAGCTGATAGCTAGATGCGGTTGATCACCAACCCCGTCACCGGCTTCGGGTAGAAGTAGGTCGACTTCTGGGGCATCTTCCCCCTGGCGCGGGCGGTCTCCATCACCTGCTCCACCCTGGTGGGGTTCAGCAGGAAGACCACATGGGCGCTCCCCTTGTCCACGGCCGACACCGCCTCGGCAGCATCCCGGGTGTAGAGGACGTGGGTGCCCGCCCTGAGCTGCTCCGGACCGATCCCCATCAGGGGCGCCAGCAGCCCCTCGTGGAGCAGGTCCACGTCGAGGAGAGGCCGCTTCTGGACGTCGCTGCCGTCGGGGGAATCGCTCGGCACCAGCCTGTCCCCGACCCCTGGGCGCGGGCTCAACACCGCGGCTCCATCCGGCCCCGGGCGATAGATCCCCAGGGCTGGGCCCTCGTCGCCCAACTCCCCCATCCGGCGCAGCAGCGCCTCCGCCACGCCGGCCGCGTCCAGCCCCTCCACGGCCACCCTCTCCACGTGGAAGGCGCCGGCCAGCCCGGCGTCCAGCCCCCGCACCAGCGCCGGATCCACCCCGCGAATCATCCGGTGGGTGGGCAGCACCACCAGCCCGGGGTCCCGCGCATCCACCAGCAGCATCATGCCGAAGTTGTAGGGGGCATCGGGAGAGGGGTGAGGATCCGCCGCCCTCCTCTCGTCCCGGTAGGCCAGCTCCGTCTCGTACCGGTGGTGGCCGTCGGCAACGTACAGCTGCGGACCCTGAAGCGCCGCGGTCAGGTCCCCATGCTGCGCCCCCGGCAGAACCCACAGCCGGTGAAGCTGGCCGTCGCCGGTATCGGCGGTGGCGTCGGCCGGCTTTCGGGCCATCTCCGCCATCAGTTGGGACAGGTTGCCCGAGGGATCGTCGAAGAGCAGGAAGATGGGGCTCAGATCGCAGGCGGTCGTCCGCATCAGATCCAGCCGGTCGGCCTTCGGCTTCGCAAGGGTCTCCTCGTGGGGAAGCACCACCCCCTCCTCCCAGGGAGCCAGCCGCAGGTTGGCCAGCAGCCCCCGCCGCACCATCGTCCGCCCCTCGTGGACGAACTGCTGCTCGTATAGGTAGAGGGCCGGCTCCGCCTCCTCCCGCAGGGCACCCTCCGCCAGCCACCGCTGAAGGGTCGAGGCCGCTCGGGTGTGCCGGTTGCTGGAGGCGTCGTCCTCGGGGAACTCGAATCCCAGCTCCAGCCGCACCACGTTGTGGGGATTCCGGCCGTGCAGGCCGACCTGCTCCTGTGCGGATATCACGTCGTAGGGCGGGCAGACCACCCTGCCGAGGGGACCCACCAACCGATCGTCGAACCTGAGCCCCCTGAAGGGGCGGATGTCGTTCATGCGTCCTCCAAGCCGTCAGCTATCAGCTATCAGCTATCAGCAGTTGGCTACCAGCAGCCCGCTGGTGGCTGAACGCTGATCGCTGAACGCTCCTCCATAGCCTACCATCCTGCCTGCCTCCGTTCAAACCGGCTGGCACCCATCCCAACGCGGCCCGGTCCATGCAGGTATAATGCTGATGCATTCGTTGGGTTGGCGGGAGTGACGTCCGCCACCCGACCGCAGGAGGAGAAGGTTGAGCGACGACGAGTACCGGTTGACCCTCACATACGACGACGTGCTGCTGGAGCCGAAGCACTCCACCATTGCTTCGCGCCGAGACGTGGACACCTCCACACGCTTCTCCCGCCACATCACCACGGCCATCCCCATCGTCAGCGCCAACATGGACACCGTCACCGAGTCCGCGATGGCCATCGCCATGGCCCGGATGGGGGGCATCGGCATCATCCACCGCTTCATGCCGATCCAATGGCAGGCCGACGAGGTGCGGAAGGTGAAGCGGGTGGAGGGTTGGATGATCGAGGATCCCTACACCATCAAGCCGGAGGACAGGGTGGGGGACGCCCGCGGCTCCATGTCCCGCCACAGTGTGAGCGGACTGCCGGTGGTGGACGACCAGGGCCGGCTGGTGGGGATGCTCAGCCGCCGGGACATCCTGTTCGCCCCGGACTCGGAGCTGGTGAAGAACCGGATGACGCCCCGGGACCGGCTGGTCACGGCGCCGGCCGGCAGCGGAACCGCCATCGCAAGAAACCTGATCGAGCAGCACCGGGTGGAGAAGGTGCCGCTGGTGGACTCCAACGGGATGCTGCGGGGACTGGTGACGGCCAAGGATCTGGTCCGCAGCCTCCAGTTCCCCTACTCCACCAAGGACTCCAAGGGGCGGCTCAGGGTAGGCGCCGCCATCGGAGTGGTGGGGGACTACCTGGAGCGAGCCCACGCCCTGGTGGAGGCCGGGGTCGACGCCCTGGTGATCGACATCGCCCACGGCGACGCCGACCACACCCTCAGGGCTGTGGAGGGGGTTCGCGGCGCCCTGGGATCGGTGGAGTTGGTGGCGGGCAACGTGGCCACCGCCGGCGGCACCGCCAACCTGGCGGCGGCGGGCGTCGACGCCGTGAAGGTTGGAGTGGGTCCCGGGTCCATCTGCATCACCCGCCTGGTGGCCGGGGTGGGGGTGGCCCAGCTGAGCGCGGTGGTGGCCTGCGCCCGGGAGGCGGAGAAGTACGACGTGCCCATCATCGCCGACGGCGGGATCCGCAACTCTGGGGACGTCACCAAGGCCCTGGCCGCCGGCGCCGCCTCGGTGATGATGGGGAACCTGCTGGCAGGCACCACCGAGAGCCCCGGGCTGATCATCCGCCGGGGCGGCCGTCCCTACAAGATCAGCCGGGGCATGGCTTCTGCCGAAGCCGCCCTGGAGCGGATGGCCCGGGAGCAACCCGAGCGGGGCTGGGCCGAGTGGGAGGAGGAGATCGAGCAGGTGGTCCCAGAGGGGGTGGAGGCCGCCGTGCCCTACCGGGGCGACGTGGGCGAGATCATCTTCCAGCTGGTGGGCGGCCTGCGCTCCGGCATGAGCTACTGCAACGCCCGCAACCTGGAGGAGCTGCGCCGGAACGCCACCTTCGTTCGGATCACCGAGGCGGGGCGGCGCGAGAGCGGCCCCCACGATATCGAGGTCATGGGATAGAGGGAGATCATGGCACCCGAGAGCTACGAGGGAACGATCCACGCCCCGGACTTTCCGGCGGGGCTGGACTGGATAAACGTGGACCGCCCGCTGAGCCTCCACGACCTGCGGGGCAAGCTGGTGCTGCTGGATTTCTGGACCTACTGTTGAATCAACTGCATGCACGTGCTTCCGCAGTTGCGGAAACTGGAAGAGGCCTTCCCGGGGCAGTTGGTCGCCGTAGGGGTTCACTCCCCCAAGTTCACCGGCGAGCGCCCCACCCGCAACCTTCGCCAGGCGGTGCTGCGGCTGGGGATCCATCACCCGGTGGTCAACGATTCCGACATGAGGATGTGGTCCGAGTACGGCGTTAGGGCGTGGCCGACCCTGATGCTGGTGGACCCCGCGGGCCGGGTGATCGGCAGCCACGAGGGGGAGTTCCGGTTCGAGGAGTTCCAGCCCCTGATCGCCGGCATGCTCTCCGAGTTCGACGCCAAGGGGCTGCTAAACCGGCAGGCCATCCCCCTGCGCCCCGAGCAGC
>JAJZRD010000065.1 GCA_021845945.1 Chloroflexota bacterium | reverse complement strand
CGCAACCAGGCGAAGCTGGGCATCCCCTGCGGCGTCGGGGTGGGGGGAGTGTTCAACTTCCTGTCCGGGCGCAGCAAGCGGGCTCCCCTCTGGATCCGGCGGCTGGAGTTGGAGTGGCTCTACCGGTTGGCCACGGAGCCGTGGCGGTGGCGACGGCAGCTGTCACTTCCGGCCTTTGGGGCGGCGGTAGTGTGGGAGATGATGATGGGCCGGCGGCCGGTCGTGGATGTCCGCGGCCCAGAGGTCTGAGGAGCGCCGACCGTGGTCACATGGCGCCGGGTCTCGTGCCCGGCGGATCCGGGTGGGGTCCGCGACGTCGGGGACAAGCTCCGACGCCGCAGGGCTATTCGCATCTCAGGGTGCCGGCTGCTCGATCTCCTCTTCGATCAGCGAGGCGATGATCTCGGCCGGGCGGACGGAGGCGTCGAAGCCGAAAGAGGGCGCGTACAGCCAGGCGTTCCGAGGGTTGTTCACCCGGCCCACCACTCGGGGGATGCCGAACTCCCGCTTGCCCAGCAGCCCGATGACCAGGTTGTCCTCGTCGTCCCCCGTGGCAGCCGCCAGCGCCTGCATGTCCTTGGCCCCGGCCTCCCTCAGCACCGTTGGGTCGTTGCCGTCCCCCTGGATCACTCGCACCCGGCTCTTGGCAAGCTGGAGAGTGAGCTCCTGGACCCGCTCGGGCCGCTTCTCGATCATTACCACCTGATGTCCCTTGGCGGCCAGATCCTCGGCCAAATAGGCGCCTATCCTCCCGCCACCCACCACAAGTACCTGCATATCGACCTCCCGACGCCCGTCAGCGCGTATGCCACACGCCCCTACCCGCCATGTGCCGCTCCCTCAAGGGTGGATGATCTCCTCCAGCTTGGTGAGGGAACCGGCCTCCACGGCCACGTACACCAGGTCCGCTTCGGCCAGTTGGGTGCCGGCCGTGGGAATAAAGGCCCGGCCGCCCCGCACGATGGAGACCACGTTGAAGCGGGAGGGGCTGATCATCTGGCCCGCCGTGTAGCCGGCCAGCCGCGGCGGAACCCGGAACTGTATCAGCTCCACCTCGCCGCTGCCGAAGGTGAAGCTGCTGCCGAGGTCCGGGGTGACCAGCATCTCTCGGATCTCGTTGGCCCCCCAGATGGTCGGCGAGATGGTGGGGATCCCGAGGCGACGGTAGATCTCGGCCCGCTGAGGGTCCGCGATGCGGGCGACGATCTTCGGCACCCGAAAGACGTTGCGGGCGATCATGGCCGCGACGATGTTGGTGTTGTCCCCGCTGGTCACCGAGGCAAAGCCGTCCGCCCGCTCGATGCCCGCCTGGATCAGGATATCCCGATCGAAGCCTATCCCTTCGATGGTCTTCCCTCGGAAGGCCTTGCCCAACCGAAGGAAGGCGTAGGGATTGTTGTCGATCACGGCTACCTCGTGTTCGTGAACCGACAGGTCGGTGGCCAGGTCGGCTCCGACGCGCCCGCATCCCACTATCACCACTCTCACGTCACGCCTCCCTCCGTCGAGCCCGGCGCCGGGCTACCAGTTTTCGAAGCTCGTCGGCGCCGAAGATCAAAGGTGGCCAGATCAGCAGGAACAGCCCCTCCAACCCCAGCGGCGCCGTGTTGAAGACCGGCTGGAGAGGGGGCAGGTACACCACTATAACAAAGATGGCTATCGCCACCAGGACACCGACGTTCATCAGCCGGTTGGAGAAGAGCCCGATGCTGAACACCGAGACCCGGCTGGTTCGGGCGGTGAAGGCGTTGCCTATTTGCGCGGCCACGATGCCGCCGTAGGTCATGGTGGTGGCCGTGGCGTAGATCCGGCCGGAATCGGGCAGCGGCTGTCCCGGGACCCAGCCGTTGAACCAGTAGACGAAGAAGTAGCTGGCCATACCAGCTATGGCAGCGATGCTCCCCAGGAAGAGGTAGCCCCTGCCCAGGACGAAGCGACCCAGGATCGGTTTTCGCTGCTCCGAGGGGGGACGCTCCATGACTCCCGGCTCTGGCAGCTCGGTTCCCAGGGCGAGGGCAGGCACCTGCTCGACGCCCAGGTCGATGGTGAGGAGCTGCAGCACCGTCAGGGGAAGGGGGATGCCGGCGACCACGTACAGCACGTAGGGAACCAACTCGGCGAAGTTGGCCGTTATGAAGTAGGAGAGGAACTTCTTGATGTTGTCGTAGACGGCACGGCCCTGCTCGATGGCAGCCACGATGGTGGCGAAGTTGTCGTCGGTGAGGATCAGCTCGGCCGCCTCCTTGGCCACGTCGGTGCCGGCGATCCCCATGGCCACCCCTATGTCGGCTCGCTTCAGTGCCGGCGCGTCGTTCACCCCGTCCCCGGTCACGGCCACGATCTCGCCCAGCTCCTTGAAGGCTCCCACGATCTGCATCTTCTGCTCCGGCGCCACCCGGGCGAAGATCACCTCTCCTCGCTGCAGGGCGAAGCGCAGATCGGAGTCCGACATCTGGGCCAGCTCGGCGCCGGTGATGATGCGGGGCTTCTCCGACTCCACCATCCCGATCTTCCTGGCGATGGACTCGGCCGTCAGGCCGTAGTCTCCGGTCACCATCACCAGCCGTATCCCCGCGGTGTGGGCCAGCCTGACCGCGTCGGCTACCTGGGGCCGCGGCGGGTCCATCATGGCGATCAGCCCCAGCAGGGTGAGATCCATCTCGACGGTCTCCGCTGCCCAATCCTCCCGCCGGAGGGTGATCTCCCGACGGGCCACCCCCAGCACCCGCAGACCCTCCCGCGCGTAACGGTCGTTCTCCTCGGCCACACGCGCCGCCAGCTCCGGGGTGAGATCCACCACCTGGTCCCCCATCAGGATCTGAGTGCACTTCTCCAGCACCTCCCGGGGCGCCCCCTTGACGTAGGCCACCACCCGGTTTGCCTCCTGGTTGAGGGTGCTCATCCGCCGGCGGGATGACTCGAAGGGGATCTCGAAGACCCGCGGCGATCGGAAGGATTCCTCCTGGTAGTCTATCCCCGCCTTCTCTCCTGCGACCAGCAGGGCGGCCTCGGTGGGATCCCCCAGCACCGACCAGGAGGGCCGCTCATCGGAGGGGGGGACCACCCGGGCGTTGTTGGCCAGCACGGCCGCGTGGAGCAGCGCCGCCAGCGGCATCGAGCCGGCGGCGGAGACGGCCCCCTCGGGCCCTACTATCTCGCCTTTGGGCTCGTATCCCACGCCGGTGACCTCGTAGGAGGTCCCCGACGTCCAGATCCGCCGCACCGTCATCTCGTTCTGGGTCAGGGTTCCCGTCTTATCGGTGCATATGACCGTGGTGGAGCCCAGGGTCTCCACCGAGGAGAGCTTCTTCACCAGCGCGTTCTGCTGCACCATCCGCTGGGTCGCCACGGCCAGGGAGAGGGTGAGGGTGGGGAGCAGACCCTCCGGCACGTTGGCCGTCAGCACGCCCACGGCGAAGAGGAGGACGTTCCCCAACGGCAAGCGGACGACGAGGAAGCCGAGGACGAAGAAGATGACGCCCTCCACGATGGCGAGTCCGGCGATTATCTGGACCGTTCGCGCCAACTGCTTCTGAAGCGGGCTGGCACCCGCGCTCACCGTCTGGGTGAGACCGGCGATCTTGCCGAACTCGGTCGTCATGCCGGTGGCGTACACCACGGCCTTGCCCGTGCCCGTGGCGGTGGCCGTACCCGCGAAGATCAGGTTGGGGACCTCCACCAGGGAGGCTCCGGGCTCTGGCAGGGGATCGGCGGTCTTGGGCACCGGCATCGACTCGCCGGTCAGGGTGGCGTTGTCGGTAGCTAACTGGAAAGCCTCCACCAGGCGAGCATCCGCCGAGATGGCGTCGCCCTCGGACAGCAGCACTACGTCGCCGGGCACCAGCTCTCGCGCCTCGATGACTCTCTCCTGACCCTCCCGCACGACCCTGGCGCGCCGCGGGAGCAGTCGCCGCAGCGCCTCCACGGCCTGCTCGGCCTTGTACTCCTGCCAGAAGGCGAAGATGGCGTTGATGATGATGACCGCCGCGATGGCCACGGCGACGATGATGCTTCCCGCCACCACGGAGAGGGCGGCGGCGATCCAGAGCAGTATCGCGAAGAAGTTGGTCAGGTTGCCCAGGAAGACCCGCCACCGGGGCGTCTTGCGGGTCTCCTTCAGCTCGTTAGGACCGTAGCGGGCCAGCCGCTCCGCCGCCTCCTGCTCGCTGAGCCCCTCGGGCGAGCTCTCCAGCCGCCGGTACACCTCCTCCGGCCGAAGGGCATAGAGGGGGGGTTCTTCTGGCTGCTCTTGCGGGGGTGGAGGTTGTGCTGCCGGCGCTGGTTGCATACGGTTTCCGATAGTCGGTTGTGTGTTGCCGGGAGCGGGGGCGTCTCGCCCGCACCCGGCCGGAGGCAGGCAAAGGACGGAGGACGACACGCCCCCGCTCCCAGCTTCCTGTCCCTGTCCGCCGGTCCGTGGCGTCGATCGCGTAGGGCGGGGTCTTGTGCCCCGCCGCCCGGCGGGCGATGGCAGGGACGGGCGGCAGGGCAGAGCGCCCTGCCCTACGTTTCCATGATCATGCGGCTTGCTCCACCGCCGGACCCCCGGAGGGGTCCGCTCCGACTTCCTCCTCGCCCTCGGCCTCGCCGACCGCAGCGCTGTCCGCCGGGGCTTCGGCTACCTCGACGGCGGCTACCGCCGTCTCCGCCGCGGACTCAGCCCCCTTCTCTCCATCCCGGGGGGCTACCGGCAGCGAGATCGGGGCGGAGGCAGGTCGCTGCGCCCTGAAGCGCTCCGCCGAGGCGACTATCTCCGTGATCTCGTCCTCGTCCAGCTCGTCCTTCGCCAGCAGCCCCTCGGCGATGCCGGCCACGGCCTCCTTGTTGCTTTCCAGCAGCAGCTTTACCTTCTTGTACTGGTCCTTCAGCATCTTGTCGATCTCACGCTTCATGACCGGATCCGGGGTCATCTCGCCGAAGGCTCGCACCGAGTAGAGGCTGCCGTTCATGCCGAACCATCCGATGGCGGCGGCGGCCATGCGGGTCGCCTGCTCCAGGTCCGAGGTCACGCCGGTGAGCGCCGTGCCCAGGAAGATCTCCTCGGAGGCCCTGCTCGCCAGGCTGGACTGGATGTCCGCCAAGAGCTCCTCCCGGGTGTGGGTGTACATCTCCTCCAACGGCTTGGTGGCCGAGAGCCCCAGGGCCTGCCCGTGGCGGATGATGGTGACCTTGGTCATCCTCTGGCGGGGCAGCAGCTTCAGCTGGGCGTAGCAGTGGCCCGCCTCGTGGTAGGCGATCCTCCTCCGCTCCTCCTCGGACATGTTCTTGATCGGCTGTCTGAGTCCCCACTCGTGGGTCTCTCTGGCCAGGGTGAAGTCCCGGTAGGTGATGGTGTTCCTGCCGTCGAAGTGGGCGATGACCGCGGCCTCGTTGATGACGTACTTGATGGCCACGGGGGTGTAGCTGATGGTGTCGAACACCAGCTTGTCCAGCCTCATCTCGTCGTGGTGGACCTTGGCCAGGTAGTACTCCAGGATCTCGCGCCGCCCGTCGGCGCTGGGCAGGTCCACGCTGATCTTTCGGTCGAAGCGGCCCGGGCGGAGCAGGGCAGGGTCCAGCACCTCCGCCAGGTTGGTGGCCCCGATGGTGAGCACCGGGGGCATGTCGACCTTCTTCTTCCGGAGCCCCAGGGCGCGCATCATCCGCCCCCAGCGGCTCTGCTCCTGGGGGGGAGGGTCCATCTGGAGCAGCAGCTCGTTCAGCATGCCGGTGTTGCCGCCGAACATCATCCCGCCCATGCCGGTGCTGGCTCCCTGGTTGGCCCGAGCCGCCCCGATGGCGTCGATCTCGTCGATGAAGAGGATGCAGGCTCCGTACTTCTTGGCCAGCTTGCGGGCCTTGCCGTACAGCATCATGACCCGGAGGTTGCCGATGCCCATGAACATGTTCTGGAAGCTGGGGGCGCTGGCGTAGCCGAAGGGGACGCCGGCCTCGGTGGAGATGGCCTGGGCCAGGTAGCTCTTACCTGTGCCTGGAGGGCCGATCAGCAGGAGGCCGCGGATCGCCTCGCCGCCCATCTGCCTGAAGCCCTTGACCCCTCGCAGCAGGGTGACTATGCGGCGGGCGGACTCCAGCACCTCGGGATTGCCCTTGTAGTCCTTGAAGCCCACCCCGGTCTCGCCCGGCTTCACCCAGTAGGTGCGGCCCCTCCCGAGGAACCAGAAGAGGGCGACGAACTGGACGATCATGAACATGACGGCGAAGGCCAGCTGGAACAGCATCAGGGCGCCGTAGCCCACCATGGGGAGCCATTTCTGCCAGGTGGGCAGCAGGAAGGTCCAGAAGACTGCGGCGAAGATGGCAAGCAGCACGAGCCACTTGAGCTGCCGGCTGACGATCCCGGAGACGGCCTCGATGAAGCTATCTATGGACCCGTCGAGGGAGTTTTTCTGGGATTGACTGTCCTGCATAGCTACCTCTCTCACTGAATGCTGACGATCTTGCCGTCGGTTCCCACGACGTAGATGTAGGGGACCTGGGTGGAGCCGGTGGGGCCATCCACCTGCAGCACGTAGAAGTAAACGTTCTCTCCGTTACCCAGGGGGATGCCGCCCACGTAGATCGAGCGGGTGTATCGGCGACCCTGCTGCTTGGCGGCGTCCAACTGCTGTTGCAGCTGCTGGAGGGTTGCGTCGGTGGCCTGCATGGAGTTCTTCATGTCGTCGCTGATCAGGTCCCACATGGTCTTCCCGTCGAAGTTGGTCTGGGCCTGAAGGTAGCGTTCCACCACCGGGGACGGGGGAAGCTGGGTGGTGGGGGGCTCGGACAGGACAGCGGTCGCCCCGAGGGCCGGTTGGGTACCGGGGGCCTGCATGCCCTGAATGGTTCCACCGGTGGTCTTCCAGCCGATGGCCCCGACGACCAGGAGAGCTACCAGCCCGTAGCGGACGGCTCTCGGTCGCAGCACTGTGCGGATCTCCAGGAACAGGAGAACCACCGTCTTGATAATCCAGTGAAGGAGAAGGCGCACGGGGAGGAGCAGAGGGCTCCCGCGGCGTGTTGTCTCCCGATCCTCATCCTCGGTCATGGTCAGCACCTTTCAACCGGAGGCCTGTCTCCATAGAACACAGGAGACCAAAGGTAACCACCTTTGGTCTCGCTTTACATCCATCCGCAGCTCATGACTTTTCGGCAAACCGTCCGGGCTCGCTGCCTTGCCATCGGGCAGTTGCCATCTCCGATCGGGCGACTCACCTGTCGCGGCGGCCGCGGGTGCCGGGCGTCGGGAGCGATCGATTCGCTGCCCTGCATTTGGCATCTGCAGGCAACGACGCTCCCTTTCTTCTTGGCAAGTAGCGTGCCGGTGAAGGGGCCAGATGAAGCCGGGTGTTGCCCCGCCGGCGATGCCAATCGTGCGTAGGAGCCGGCTCCCGCCGGCGATGCCTGCGCGGGGGATGGCATCTTCTCGGGCGGGCGGTGCGAAGCGCCGCTCTGGATCGCCGCGGATTGCCGCGGCGCGGACCTGCGCGCCTCTCCCTATGGGAGAGGCCGCCCGAAGGGCGGGTGAGGGCTGGAGCGACACTGGACGCCGGCCAGGGGCGCCGGACCATGCTGTGTAGGACCTTGCCGCCTTCTCGGGCATCCGGTATAATATCCGTGTCAGGGCGAGTAGCTCAGCCGGTTAGAGCGCACGGTTCACATCCGTGAGGTCGCGGGTTCGAGTCCCTCCTCGCCCACTTTTCATGCCCTGCGAGTGGCAGCCCCGGTGACCGGGCCGGTGCCTGGTTATCGGGGCTCTTCTGTTTTGAAGGGGCGAAGGGCCAATGCCGTCAGGGCCGGCGGGGAGTGGCGACGGTGAGGCCCGGAAGCCTCTCGAAGTCGCTCACGTCGTCGGTTAGCGGGCGATAGCCGTGGGAAAGAGCGGTGGGGGCCCGCGCCCGGCTTTTCCGGTGGCCGCAAGGCTTTGGTTCCATCAGCCTGCCGCAGACCCCTGCATCATCTGATGGAGGACCGCGATCAACTCAGCGATCTCGAAGGGTTTGGTGACCATGGCTCGGGTTCCCGCCGGAGGGGAAGAGCCGGGCATGTGGGCGGTGGAGAGGCAGAGGATGGGGACGGAACGGGCGATCTCCTCTAGTTGAGCGGCCAGGATGGGATGGTGGGACCACCGATGCAGGATCCGGTAGTCCACCAGGAGGGCGTCGAACTGCTCTTGGCGTAGCATCTCCAACGACTCATCGAGCGAATGAGCCGCAGCAATCCGATAGCCCTCCAGTTCCAGAACGTCTTTGAGCAGCTCCAGGATCGTGGGGTCAGGGTCGATCGCCAGTATTCGGGTCATGGGGCCTCGCACCTAGAAACGATAAACGAGGACCGCCGACCGAGTTCGGGTCACGCCGAGATGGTCTACCCCCACGCGGTATCGATCGAGACAAGGCTAAGGTCTGACCGCCCCGGCGTCAAGCAGGTAGAAGATGCCTGAGCACGCCCCAGCCTAATAATGTAGAAACGGGAAGGAATGCATCGAGTCGCGCTACACTCCCAGCAGGGGTGAGAGGTAGGCGCGCGCCTCTCCCAGGGCCACCATGGCGATGGCGGCCAGGGCGAAGCCCCCGAGGGCGGCCCGTCCGGCCTCGGCCGGGGAGGAGGCCAGGCCCCCGCGAGGGGCCAGGAGGGTGGCAGCCAGGGCGGTGCCGGCCATGGAGAGGGCCAGGAAAACGCCCGCCACGCTGGCGATGGCGATGGGATAGAGCAGGGCCGGGTGCTCCGCGTCGACCAGCACCGTGGCCAGGGCGACCAGCACCGCGTAGCCCCCCAACTCCCCCAGGTCGGACACGCTTTCCCAGGCGGCCGGCTTAGCCCAGAGGGCTTCGTTCATCAAGGGCACCAGGATCAGCGCCAGGGAGCTGCCGGCAGCCATGCCGGTGGCCAGCCGGAGCAGGTTCGAGGGCTGGTAGGCCTGAGGCGCGTCGGGGAAGAAACCCAGCAGGGAGTTCAACCCGTCCACGGCCATGGCCAGGAGGGCTAGAAGGAGCAGGAGGGTGATGGGGCGGGGCGGCAGCCGGGAGGCGCTCAGCTTCCCCAGCAGCGCCAGCCCCAGAAGTCCCACCAGGAAGCCCAGGTAGATCCCGGTGCAACGGGCGCATAGGGGCAGCTGCTGCCCGGCGATGAAGAGGGAGTGGCTCGGGATCTGGTGGCAGACGGCGTAGCCCACGCCCCGCAGCCCCAGCATCAGGGGGGCATCGGCCAGGGGAAGGGCGATGACGAGCGCGGCAAGCCCCCCGATCAGGGGCCATCGTCCCGGACGCATCTTGGCGGGTCCCCCTTCGGCGAGGATCGGTAAGCTGGATGGATCGAGTCTAGCGAACGAGCCGGGGCCCCGCCATGGGAGATTGGTCCCGGTTTGGAGTACCGTGGCTTGACGACGCCATGCGGGCGGAGGGGCACAGGGCCCCTCCCTACTCTTCGGTCGAGAAGGTTAGCCGGCCGTCGCGGGCGTCCACCAGCACGGTGTCCCCCGGCTTGAAGTCGCCCTGCAGCACCCGCATCGCCATGGGGTCCAGCACCCGCCGCTGGAGGGTGCGCTTGAGGGGCCGCGCCCCGTAGACCGGGTCGAACCCCTCCTGGGCCAGCAGCTCCTTGGCGCCGTCGGTCAGCCGGATGCCGATCTTCATCTCCTCAAGCCGCTTCTGCAGCCGCTTCAGCTGGATCTCCACGATCTCCTTCAGGTGGACCATCTCCAGCGGATGGAAGACGATGATCTCGTCGATCCGGTTCAGGAACTCCGGCCTGAAGTGAGCCCGCAGCGCCTCCGTCACCTGCTCCCGAACCCGCGTCACGTCGGCGCCGGCCGTCTGCCCCAGCTGGTACAGCTCGCTCCCCACGTTGGAGGTCATGATGATGACCGTGTTCTTGAAGTCCACCGTGCGACCCTGGCCGTCGGTCAGGCGGCCGTCGTCCAGGATCTGCAGCAGGGCATTGAACAGCTCCGGGTGGGCTTTCTCGATCTCGTCGAACAGCACCACGCTGTATGGACGGCGCCGGACCGCCTCGGTGAGCTGGCCCCCCTCCTCGTAGCCGACGTAGCCCGGCGGTGCGCCGATCAGACGAGATACGGTGTGCTTCTCCATGTACTCGCTCATGTCGATGCGCACCATCGCCTGCTCGTCGTCGAAGAGAAACTCCGCCAGGGCCCGGGCCAGCTCGGTCTTGCCGACGCCGGTGGGGCCCAGGAAGATGAAGCTGCCCAGGGGCCGGTTGGGGTCCTGCAGCCCCGCCCGGGCCCGCCGGACGGCGTTGGAGATGGACTGGATCGCCTCCTCCTGGCCGACGACCCGCAGGTGGAGCCGCTCCTCCATCCGGAGCAGCTTCTGGATCTCCCCCTCCACCAGCCGGCTGACCGGTATGCCGGTCCACTTGCCGACCACCTCGGCGACGTCCTCCTCGTCCACCTCTTCCTTGAGCATGTGGTGGCCGTCCTGGGGCGAGGCGAGCTTGGCATCCTCCTCCTGAAGCCGGCGGGTCAGCTCGGTCAGCCGCCCATACTTCAGCTCCGCGGCCCGGCTGTAGTCGGACTCCCGCTCGGCCTTCTCCGCCTCCTGCCGGACCCGCTCGATCTCCTCCTTCAGCCGTCGCAGCCGCTGGATGTCGCCCTTCTCCCGCTGCCACTGCACCTTCATCTCGGCGCCCTGCTCCTGGAGGTCGGCCAGCTCCTTCTCGAGGTTCGCCAGCCGCTCCCTGGAGGAGCGGTCGCTCTCCTTGCGGAGGGCCTCCCGCTCGATCTGCAGCTGCATCACCCGCCGCTCGATCTCGTCCAGCTCCACGGGCATGCTGTCGATCTCCATCCGGAGGCGCGAGGCGGACTCGTCCACCAGGTCGATGGCCTTGTCGGGGAGGAATCGGTCGGTGATGTATCGCTTGGAGAGGACTGCAGCCGCCACCAGGGCGGAGTCCTTGATCCGCACCCCGTGGTGGATCTCGTACCGCTCCTTCAGCCCCCGCAGGATGCTGATGGTGTCCTCTACCGAGGGCTCCTCCACGACGATGGGCTGGAAGCGGCGCTCCAGGGCCGCGTCTTTCTCCACATGCTTTCGGTACTCGTCCAGGGTGGTGGCGCCGATGGTGTGCAGCTCCCCCCGGGCCAGCATCGGCTTCAGCATGTTGGAGGCGTCCATGGCGCCCTCGGCGGCGCCCGCGCCCACCACCGTGTGCAGTTCGTCGATGAAGAGGACGATCTCCCCCTCGGACTCCTGGATCTCCTTCAGCACCGCCTTCAGCCGCTCCTCGAACTCGCCCCGGTACTTGCTGCCGGCTATCAGGGAGCCCAGGTCCAGGGCCACCACCCGGCGGTTCTTCAGCCCCTCGGGGACGTCGCCCCGGACGATCCTCTGGGCCAGCCCTTCGACGATGGCCGTCTTGCCGACGCCGGGCTCACCGATCAGCACGGGGTTGTTCTTGGTGCGGCGGGAGAGCACCTGGATGACCCGGCGGATCTCCTCGTCGCGGCCGATGACCGGGTCCAGCTTGCCCTTGCGGGCAATCTCGGTCAGGTCACGGCCGTATTTCTCCAGGGCCTGGTACTTGCCCTCGGGGTTCTGATCGGTCACCCGCTGCCCTCCGCGGATAGAGGTGAGCACCTGGTATATCTTCTCCGGGGTGATGCCGGCCTGGCGGAGGATCTTGCCCGCGGCGCCCTTGTCCTGCTCGTCGGCGGCGGCGATCAGCAGGTGCTCGGTGCTGACGTACTCGTCCTTCAGCCTCTCGGCCTCGGTCTCGGCGTTGTGGAGCAGCTTGCTCAGTCGCTGAGAGCCGTACCGTTGGCCGCCGTACACCTTGGGGAGGCGGCCGATCTCCTCGCGGAACTGCTGGGATAACCCGGCCGGGGGGATCCCCAGCTTCTGCACTATCTCGGGCACCACCCCGCCCTGCTGCTCCAGCAGCGCAAGCAGCAGATGCTCGGGTTCCAGCTGGCTGTGGTCGCCCTCCTCCGCCAGCTTCTGAGCGGCGGCTACGGCCTCCTGGGCCTTCTCGGTGAACCGGTTCGCGTTCATGGGCTACTACCTCATCCGAAGGGAACTCTCGGGGGGCGACTACTCGATGGACCGGTACGGACCCCACCCTTCTCCCCTCCCCGCTGCGGGGAGGGGAGAAGGGTGGGGTGCTCCTCGAGCACTATCCGACGTCGTTCAGCATCGCCCTCAAGCGGCGGATCTCCGCCTCGTACTCCTCGCGCATCTGGGCCATTCGGTGCTCCATCTCGGCGATCCTGTCGGTCATGTTCAGGATCACTTCGACGCCCGCCAGGTTCGCGCCCAGCTCGTCGATCAGCCGCCGGATCTGCTGGGCCCGATGGATATCCTGCATGGAGTAGAGTCGGATGTTGCCTTGAGAGCGGCCGGGCTCGAGAAGCCCCAGCCGTTCGTAGTAGCGCAGGGTCTGCTGGTGAACGTTCACCAGTCTGGCGGCGATGCTGATTACGAAGCAGGGCTCTTGCTCCGCGCTGTCCCTCACGTCTCTTGGACTCATCTTCCCTACTTCCTCAGTCTAGCCAGCTCTTGGAACAGTTCCCTCTCACGGGGGCTGAGGTTGGTCGGCAGTACTGCCCTTACCTTGGCGTACAGGTCGCCGCGTCCGCCCCCCTGCAGGTGGGGCATACCCTGGCCCGCCAGCCGGAACTGCTTGCCGTTCTGGGTTTCCGCGGGGATCTTCAGCACCAGCCGGGTGCCCTTGGGGATGGGCACGTGGACCTCTCCGCCCAACACCAGGGTCTCCAGCGGCACCGGGATCTCCACGTACAGGTCATCCTCTTTTCGCTCGAAGTTGGGATCGGGGCGAAGGGAGATCACCAGGTACAGATCGCCCTTGGGGCCTCCGGCGATGCCCGGGCCGCCTTCGCCGGCCACCCGCACCCGGGAGCCGTCCCTGACGCCCGCCGGGATCTTCACCTCCAGCCGTCGGGGCTGGGCCCCCTCCATCTGGAGGAGACGGGTGGTGCCGATGTAGGCCTCGGCCAGGGAGATCTCCAGGGGGTACTCCAGGTCCTCGCCCCTGGTGGGCTGAACCCTCGCCCGGCTGCCGGCACGGCCCCTGCCTCCGGCACCCCGGAGGATCTCCTCCAGCACCTCGGAGAAGCCGCCGGATCCGAAGCCGGCCGCGGGGCCGGTCTGCCACTCCCAGTTGGCTCCGCTTGGGCCGGTGCGAAAATCCTCCGGCCTGAACCCCGCTCGCCTTGCGGCCTCTTCCTGCTCCTGGATCTGGCGCCAGTTGTGGCCGTATCGATCGTACTTGGCCCGCTTCTCGGCGTCGGAGAGGACCTCGTAGGCCTCGCCGATCTCCTTGAACTTGGCCTCGGCGGACTTGTCGTTGGGGTTGACGTCCGGGTGGCACTTGCGAGCCAGCCTGCGGTAGGCCTGCCGGATCTCCTTTTCGGAGGCGCTGCGCGCCACGCCTAGGATGTCGTAGTAGTCTCGCGTCACCATCTGGAGCTCTCCTCGCCGGGATTATAGGCCTTGAGCGTATCGTTGTCAAGGTTTGTGCCGTGTCGAGTCTCAGAATTTGATAAGAACCAACTCAGACTACTTGACTTGTAGCCAAGCATGGAGTATGGTGCTGGTGCATCAGGGGCGGGCGCCAAAGGGCCCGCCGGCGGGCCAAACCGGGGGTTGGGTCCCGCAAGGCCGAGGCCCTGCTGCCGAAGACCATCAAGGTGAAGAGCGTCCGGTAGCCGCCGCTCTGGACGTCGGCCTTGAACGGCCTCCGCCATCCGGTTAACATTGTGTGTAGGGTGGACTCCCGGCTGTTCCCGAGGAGGGGCGGGCATGGATAGGCGGTGTCTTCGCTTCACCCTTCCGCCGGCGCTGGTGACGGAGCCGCTCATCTACGAGCTGAGCCGCCAGTTCGACGTGGTGACCAACATCCGGCGAGCCAACGTCACCAAGGACTCCCCATCGCGGGGGGGCAACTCGTTGTAGCGTCGGGCCCTGTGCCCGACGGACCCGAGTGGCGGTCGCGACGTCGGGGACGAGCCCCGACGCTACATAAGGATAGCCTATCACTTGATAAGGAGAGTGACGTGGCGCGAGATCTGTTGGCAGCCTTGGCGAAGGGTCCGCTGGTGTGCGATGGGGCCATGGGGACGATGCTGATGGCCAGCGGGGTGGAGGCGCGCTGCCCGGAGGAGATCAACCTGATCTCGCCGGAGACGGTCCGGAACGTGCATGCCGCCTACATCGCGGCAGGGGCCGACGTGATAACCACCAACAGCTTCGGCGGCAGCCGGGCGAAGCTGGCCAAGGCCGACATGGCCGACCAGGTGGCCCAGGTGAACCTCGCCGCGGCGCGGCTGGCGCGGGAGGTCGCCGGCGAGTCGGTGCTGGTGGCGGGCGACCTGGGGCCCCTGGGCGAGTTCCTGGAGCCGCTGGGGGAGCTGACGCACGACCAGGCGGTGGCGATCTTCCGGGAGCAGGCCGAGGCGCTGGCCGAGGGAGGCGTGGACTTCCTCCTGGTGGAGACCCAGTTCGACCTGGGCGAGGCGAAGGCCGCCGTGGAGGGGGCCGCTTCCACCGGATTGCCGGTGGCCTGCACCATGACCTTCGACACCGCCGGCCGCACCATGATGGGGGTCGCGCCGTCGAAGGCGTTGGTGGAGCTGCGGGCGTCTGGCGCCGTTGCGGTGGGCGCCAACTGCGGGGTTGGCCCCGGGGAAACCCTGAAGGCCATCGAGGAGATGCATCGGGCCGATCCGCAGCTGTGGCTGGTGGCCCAGCCCAACGCCGGAGTACCCTCGGTGGAGGGGGGCAAGACGGTCTACGGCACCACCGCCGAGGAGATGGCCGGCTTCGCCCGGGGCTTCCTGGCGGCCGGGGTGCGGCTGATCGGCTCCTGCTGCGGCAGCTCGCCCGACTACACCGAGGCTATCGTTCGAGCCGTAAGGGGTGGCTGATGGATAAAGAGTTGGAGAGGTACTCGCGCCAGACCCTCTTCCCCGGCATCGGGGAGGAGGGGCAGAGGAAGCTGCGAGCCTCCAAGGTGCTGCTGGTGGGCTGCGGCGCCCTCGGCAGCAATATCGCCAATACGATGACCCGGGCCGGGGTGGGCCGCCTCACCCTGGTGGACCGGGACTTCGTGGAGCTGAACAACCTTCAGCGCCAGGTGATGTTCGACGAGGAGGACGTGGCGCGGAGCCTGCCCAAGGCGGTGGCCGCCGCGGAGAAGCTGCGGAAGATCAACTCCCAGGTGGAGGTGGTGCCCCTGGTGGCCGACGTCAACCCGGGCAACATCGAGCAGCTGGTGCGCGAGGCCGATCTGGTGCTGGACGGCACCGACAACTTCGAGACCCGCTACCTGATCAACGACGCCTGCGTCGAGCTGGGCAAGCCGTGGGTCTACGGCGGGGTGCTGGCCAGCTACGGGGTCACCATGACCATCGTGCCCCACGACACCCCCTGCCTCCGCTGCATCTTCCCTGAGAGCCCCCCGCCGGGTACCACACCCACCTGCGACACCGCCGGGGTGCTGGCCAGCATCGCCGCCGTGGTGGCGAATCTACAGTCGGCCGAGGCGATCAAGCTGCTGGTGGGAGCCATGGACCGGATCAACCGGGGCATGCTCTGGATTGACCTCTGGGAGAACAGCTACGAGCGGCTGCTGGGGGGCCAGGCCGCCGCGGACTGCCCCTGCTGCGTCCAGGGCAACTACGAGTTCCTGGAGGCCCGCGAGGGAACCCACACCACCTCCATGTGCGGCCGGGGGGCGATCCAGGTGAGCGTGCGGGGCGG
>JAJZRD010000064.1 GCA_021845945.1 Chloroflexota bacterium | reverse complement strand
GGGTGGCCCGGTACTGGATTCCGACGCCGGCAGCGGGGCTGGAGAAGGCCTGTTCGGACGCCTCCACCTCTTGCCAGGGGGACCATTTGCCTTCGGCCGTCTGCACCCTTACCTCCAGGGAGAGGGTAGATCCCGGGGAGGTCGAGGCGTCGAAGCCGACGCGGAGGGATCCGAAGGGGGTGTCCGTCCCGATGGTTGGGGAGGAGTACACCCCAAAGAAGCGGAAGGGGGCGTGAAGGTCGCTCTCGAAGCCGTCATCCCCTGCCAACTGGAGGGTCTCACCCTCCAGCTGGAGGTTCTGGAATTCCCCACTCTGGAGGTCGCGCGGGGTGTGGAGCGCCAGGGTGCTCCAACCCTCCGCCGAGGGGGAATCCGACGGCTGTGAGAAGGCTACCGCGGGCAGGGCGGCGAGAATCAGCAGCAGCCCGAGAAGGAGCCAGAGGGGGCTCCGGCTGGAGGTTTCGGTGCAGGTGCGATCGGTGAGCCTGGACAAAATCGAGCCTCCAAGGCAGAGCGTTGGGAACGGATCGGGAATCCGGCAAGGTCGGTGTGGCACAAAGGGAAAGTCGCCGGCCACCGGACCCTGGAAAGTAGTTCAGGTTGGCGGCGAGGGCAGCTTACAACAGGTTGTAGAGGCTGGGCAAGGGCCTGGGGGTTACTTCGACAGCAGATCGCGGAGGCGGAGGGCGTCGTGAGGGGCGGCGCCGCCGACGTCGTTGTTGAAGTAGACGTATCCGTCGGGACAGAGGGCCTTCAGCCGGTCCGCCCAGTACCTCAGCCCCTCATCTCCATAGGAGCCGAAGTAGCGGCCGCTGGTGCCGTGGAGACGCAGGTAGACCCAGTGGGTGGTGGCCACCTGGGGTATGGGGAGCTCCTTGAAGTCGGAGAGCACCAGAGCCACACGGTGTTTCCTCAGCAGGTCGTACACCTCCTCGGCAAACCAGCCGGCGTGCCGGAACTCGATGGCCAGCGGGTGACGGGCGGCTATGGGCTGCTCGAGAAAGGCAGCCAGCCTGCCGTCGTCGCGCCCCAAGGAGGGCGGCAGCTGGAGAAGGAGGGGGCCGAGGGCAGCCTCCATCCGCTCTGACCGGCGGACGAACTCCGCGAAGAGAGGGTAGGCCAAGGGGTTCAGCTTGTGGTACTGGGTGATGGCCCGGTTCACCTTGACGGCGTAGAGGAAGCCCTCCGGGGCCTTGCGAGCCCACGTTTGGAAGTTCTCCTCGCTAGGTGTGCGGTAGAAGGAGTTGTTGATCTCGACGGTATCGAAGACCGAGCTGTAGTGCTGGAACCAATCGGCCTGGCGGAGGCCACGGGGATAGAAGACGTCGCGCCAGTGGGGGTAGGACCAACCCGAGCAGCCAATCCGATAGCCCATAGCGGTCTCACAGTCTCGCAACAGGTGGCCTCAACAGCGTAGGGCACGTGGCGCGAGCGAGCGCAGCGCCACGCCTGTGCCCCGCCGCCCGGCTGGCGATTGCGTCGACAACGTAGGGCGGGGCCCTGTGCCCCGCCGCCCGCGGAACAACATGCACCACCAAGCGGCAGGGCAGAGCGCCCTGCCCTACGTTACCGGTGCTGTGAGCCTGACATCTAGGGCTCGGCGCCCGACGCCGGCGTTCCGCCCTCGGCCGGAGTCCCGGGCTCGGCATGGACCTGGGTGTGAACCCGGCCCTCCTGCTCGGCCCTCGCCTCGGCGTAGATGTCCTGCAGTCCCTCTCGGGCTCCGGAAGCAGCCCGACGCATCCCTTCCGAGGCCGTCAGATAGCCCTTGACCGCCTGCTTTGCCAGCGGCCGGAAGTTGCGGGTAAACAGCAGGGCAACGCCGACGCCCACACCGACGACGGCGGCCCGGCCACCCGTCGCCATCGCCTCGATGATTTCCTCCACAGTGAGCACCTCGCCTTTCTCGGTCGACCCGGCCCGGCAGCCCGTGGCGCCCGGCCGTGGAGCCGTCTTCTCGAGACGGCTGCAGCTCAGCGCTGGCCCTCTCCGGCTGAGGGTCGACCCTTTTGGACGTGAGGCTCACCTGGGGCATCTTCCGTGCCGACGGCTCGAGTCCGCGGGATGGTTCACGGACGTGGTCACAGTGCGGGAGGGCGAAGCTCCTGCTGAGCCGGCTCGCCGGGAGGCTCGCCCTCCCGCAACTGTCACCCGATCTCGCGTCTCCACGGGGTTACCTTCCCCGGAACAGCTTTGCCAGCTTCCTCGGCGATGGCTCGGCAGCCGCGGTGGACATGCCTCCCATCTTCCTTCCGAGCCGCTTCATCCACAGGAGACTGAAGGCTCCCGCCGTCAGGGCCGCCATCCATATCTGGGTCATATCCAGGATCGGTTCGACGGAAACCCCCTGGGGCCCGACCACGATGGCTGCCACCGGCCTGGTGCGGGTGCCTCCGCCGCCACCCCCTCCGAAACCGCCGTCGGCCGACTCGGCATCGGGACCACGGCCCGGGCCGGATCCCATGCCAAATCCGAAGCCGTGCATCACTTCGGCCGCCGGAATGACGGTGCGATCCCCTATCGTTCGGGGTTCACCGAAGGCCGCGTTTACGCCTCCTGAGGTGAGGAGCTGCCGCAGCAGCTCCGCCATTCTGTCCATGGGGTCTCGAGTCGCCGCAGCGGCCTCGCCGCCCGGCACACCACCTTGCACGGGTTCGCTCATGTTAGATCCTCCTCAACCTTGCTCGGGCGGCGTGACCGCCGGAGACCCAGTATCCACAGCAGACCCAAGCCCGCCCCCAGCCCGATCATGAACGTCCTGTTCGGGCTGGGGATGGCCACCCGCCGCGGGCCCGCGGTCTCAATCACTTCCACCGCTATGGGGTGCGTCCAGACTATGCCGCCCGCCGCGGGCGCCCCGCGCCTGCCGAGCGACAGCTTCAGAACCCGGGCGACGGGGACGAGTTGGCGGCCCGCCACGGCCATCGGCTCGCCGCGCACCGTGCCCAACTCCATGAAGGGACCGATCCTGAAGGTCATGCGTCCCCTCCTTCTCGACCACCGTATGAGGGCATTATCCACCATCAGGAGCTTCCTGCACCATGCGGCACTCAACGAAAGCGGGATCAGCCCTCTGCGGCGCTACCCGGACCCGGCATCTCCGGATTGACGGCTGCCCTTCTCGAGTTGAACTTGGTGAAGCTCTCGAAGGAGTACCAGAGAAGGACGTACCAGGGGGCAGCGGCCAGGTTGCCGCCCGAGGTCGCGATCTGGCGAAGGGCGGCGGTGGCGAGCCCCAAAGGGAAGAGAGTCCGAAGGTCGAGCTTACCCCCCGTGAAGCCGAACACTGTCTGGTCCAGGCGGCCGATGGCGGAGTTGATGCGCTGGGCCAGCGGGGTCAGCTCCCCTGCCGAGTCGGGCCCCGCCGGGGTGCCGGGAATAACCAGCGTCACGTCGGCGGCGCGCGCCGCCTGGTAAAGCTGCTCGAGGCTCAGCAGCTGGGGATCGTACAGCAGGAGCAGGCTACCGGTGGAGGGATTGGCCTGGACCCTGCGCACGCCCTCGACCTGGGACAGGGCATCGACCAGGGTGCGCATGAAGACCGGAGACCTCAGCGAGCGGTCGAGTCTAACCCGCACCCTGCCCGGGATAGCGTGAACTATGGTGGCCTTCCTGTCGCCGCTGCCCTGCATCACTGCCTCCTGCGGATGGGGGTCGGGGGCTCGTACAGATCCTCCAGGCGTGTCGTGGCGTCGATAGCTCTCTCCCGAGCCCGGGCTGCAGCCCCGAGATAGCCTCTCAGGGCTCGGCGGGCCAGGGGACGCAGGGCAGGGCTGAGGACGGTGGCGGCGGTGGCGGCGACTCCGAGTCCCAATCCCCAGCTGCCCCCTATCAATATGGGTCGAAGGATGCCGGCCACGTTAACCTCCTCTCGGTGGTGGGAAGGGATCGCTACTGGCCTGTACCGGGCTGTCCTTCCGACGCTGCCCTGGCCTCGGCCTCGTGCTCGGCCCTGGCTTCCGCGTAGAGGTCCTCCAGGGTCTCGCCCATTTCGGCCGCCATTTCCCTGGCCCGGTCTGTTGCCACCAGGTAGCTCTTCATCGCCCGTTTTGCCAGCGGACGCATCTGCTGGGCTCCTGCCAGGGCCCCGCCGACCCCCAGGACGAAGCCTATGCCGGCCGCCGTGCCTCCGAGCAGCATCTCCAGGAAGCTGGCCATCTCCACCTCCTTCGGTTGTGGACGAGCCCGGGTCCTCGCGTCGAGGGCAGGCCGGAGTATCCATGTAGAAGTATAGAAGCGGGCCGCAAGTTTCGTACCATTTCCAGGTTGACCTTCGTTGCCGTGCGACGCTACACTGGAGCCACGTTGACAAAGGGCGCAAGGCCCATTGAGGGCTATGGGCTCAGCAGATACCCGGGAGGCAGTCTGTCGTCGTGCGGTTGCGGTGGTTCAAGTAAGGAGGAGACCCAATGTCACTGAACGGCAAGCGTGTGGCAGTCCTTGCCGAGGCCAACTTTGAGGATCTGGAGTTGTGGTACCCGCTGCTGCGTCTGAAAGAGGCCGGTGCCGAGATCTTCGTGGTTGGGACGGGCAGCAGCGATAGCTACCTGGGGAAACACGGGGTTCCGGTGAAGGTCGATGCCGAGGCGGACATGGTGGGCGCCAGCCAGTTTGACGCCATCATCGTTCCTGGAGGATGGGCCCCGGATCGACTCCGCCGCTATCCCTCGGTTCTGCGGCTCGTGAAGGAGGCCGACGAGCAGGGTAAGATCATAGGTAGCATCTGCCACGGCCCGTCGGTGCTGATTTCCGCGCAGATCCTGAAGGGTAGAACCCTGACCTGCGTGAAGGCCATCAAGGATGACGTGGTGAATGCAGGCGCCAACTACGTGGACAGGGAAGTGGTTCGCGATGGAAACCTGGTGACCTCGCGGACGCCGGAGGATCTTCCGGCCTGGGGTGCAGAGCTGGTATCGGCCATCGCTGAGAGCCCGGCTCGCTGATCCCTCTTCCATCGAACGCGAGCTGTTGAGTGAGACGCCGGCGGCTACCGCCGGCGTCGTGACTCACTTCATCCTCCCTCCGTGTCCTCTCGTTTGCAGGAGGTCCTCTAGTGGATAAGAAGAAGCTGACTATTCAGCTACTGTCGGAGATGAAGCGACAGGGGCGGAAGATCAAGATGATCACCGCCTACGATTACCCTATGGCGGTGCTGGTGGACCAGAGTCCAGTGGATATGATCCTGGTGGGGGATTCCCTAGGCATGGTGGTGCTGGGGTACGACAGCACGGTACCGGTGACCATGGAGGAGATGATCCATCACACCAGGGCCGTGGTGCGGGCGGCCAAGAACACCTTCGTGGTGGCCGATCTACCTTTCATGTCCTACCAGGTGAGCGTGGAGGAAGCCATCAGGAACGCCGGGCGGCTGTTGAAAGAGGGTGGAGCCGACGCGGTCAAGCTGGAGGGCGGCTCTTCGGTGGCCGAAACCGTCCGGGCCATCGCGGTCGCCGGCATTCCCGTGATGGGCCACCTGGGCCTCACGCCTCAAACGGCCACTATGCTGGGCGGACTGAAGGCCCAGGCCCGCGATGCGGCGGCTGCCAGGGCTCTCGTGTCCGACGCCGGGCAGCTCGAGGAGGCAGGCGCCTTCTCGCTGGTGCTGGAGGCCATCCCTGCCCAGTTGGCGGAGGTGGTTACCAAAGAGCTCTCGATCCCCACGATAGGGATCGGCGCCGGCCCCCATTGCGACGGGCAGGTGTTGGTGCTCCACGACGCCCTCGGGCTATTTCAACGATTCGTTCCCAAGTTCGCGAAGCAGTACGCCAACCTGGGTCAATCGGTGGCCGAGGCCCTGTCCAGCTACTGCGAGGAGGTGGCCGAGAGCAGCTTCCCGGCGCCGGAGCACTGCTTCAACATGAAGAAGGAAGAGCTGGACAAGCTCCTGGAGGGATAGTCTCCGTTGAAGGTACTGGTCGTCGGCCCCGGCGCCATGGGTACGCTGTTTTCGGGGATGCTGGCCTTCGGCGGCCACGAGGTGTGGCTGTTGGGGCGGTGGACCGAGGTGGTGGCGGCCATCGCCCGGGAGGGGGTGACTGTGGTCCGCGGCGACACCCGGCGGACGGTGAGGGTGAACCCCACCGTCAGGGCCGGGGATGCCGGACCGGCCGAGCTGGTGATCGTCTTCGTGAAGGGCTACGACACGCTGCAGGCGTGCAAGGATGCCCTGCCGTCCGTCGGGCCGGAGACGGTGGTGCTGACCCTGCAGAACGGCCTCGACAACGTGGAGACCATCGCCTCGGTGGTGGGGCGGGACAAGGTGCTGGCCGGAGTGACGGCCCACGGAGCGACCTTGCTCGGCCCCGGATTGGTTCGCCACGCCGGGGAGGGCGAGACCGCCATCGGCGAGCTGGACGGCAGGGAGACCGACAGGCTGCGGCGAGTGGCCGCCGCCTTCCGTCGGGCGGGGATCGAGGTGGAGTTGTCCCAGGCGGTGGACTCGTTGATCTGGGGCAAGCTGGTGGTGAACGCGGCGATAAACCCCTTGACGGCGCTGTTGCGGGTGCCCAACGGAGAGCTGCTGGCCCGGGAGGATGCGCGCCGGCTGATGAGGGCCGCCGCCCTCGAGGCGGTCGCGGTGGCCCAGGCCCTCGGCATCCCCTTGCCCTACCCCGACCCGGTGGAGAGGGTGGAGACGGTGTGCCGTCTCACCGCCTCCAACCGGTCCTCGATGCTTCAGGACGTGGATCGAGGCATACAGACGGAGATCGACCTCATCAACGGCGCGGTGGCCCGAGAGGGGGAGTCTCACGGCGTGCCCACCCCGGTCAACTGGACCCTGACCCACCTGGTGAGGGCGCTCACCGACGCTGCATCTCCCAAGGCGAGAGGGTCAGCTCCCGACTCCAACAGGTAGTGTAGCCCGATCGTAGGGTGACGTCGCGACCGGCCCGGTAGCCATGATTTCCCATGGTGCGGGGTCGGGGCTGGAGGGCTATACTTTAGCGGCGCCCTTTGGGGTGTCTTTCCCTCCTTCCGCCGAATTCGCGACCTTGGGGGTACCGATGGATTACGCACTGCCTGCCATCCTCTTCTTGCTGGGGTTTGCCGGGGCCCTGCTGGCCAGCGGGGTTTGGAAGTGGAATCTCGGGAGCCAGAGGACGGTTAGATTGCCGGTGGAGGATGGGGCGGTGCGCCTCGATCTGGTGGCGAAGGGCCGGCCCGAGTCCAGGGGAGCGAATGGTGGAGCCGGGCCGCGGGAAGCCGCCACCACCCAGCCGTCTGCCACAGACGCCACCCCTTCCGGCACCGGCAATCGCGCTGGAAAACACCGGGCTCGCGGTCGCAAGTAGCCGCCTTGAACGCAGTGGATGCGGTCTCATCACCCGAGGGCCGGCGCGCGCTCCGGCTGCCCGCGACGGGAAGCAGCCGGTACTCCCTGCTGGTGGCCTTCGCCTGCGTGGCCGGCGTCCGGCTGTTTCTCACCCTCTACATGGCCGCCGTGGCCTTCTACGTCCACCGACCGGACCTCCAACAGCACTACGCCCCGGTCGGAGTGGACTTCTTGGATTCGGGCTGGGAGAGGCTGTTCCTGGGGGTGTGGCAGCGGGAGGACGCGCTGTGGTATCAGAAGATCGCCACCGTTGGCTACACCGACGGCGACATGACCACCCAGTTCTTCCCGCTGTTCCCTCTGCTCATGAGGGCTGTGTCGCTGGTCACCGGGCTCCACCCCATTGCCGCGGGACTGGTGATCTCGGACGTC
This sequence comes from Chloroflexota bacterium, assembly GCA_021845945.1. The sequence continues at coordinate 8,048 of JAJZRD010000064.1, read as the reverse complement.
GCGCTCCTTGCGGCGCTCTTCCTGCTCCACCGCCTGCTGCTTCCGCGCTTCGGTTCCGGCATTGCCAACCGGACCCTCGTGTATCTCAGCCTGTTCCCCACGGCCTTCTTCCTGCACGGCCCCTTCAGCGAGAGCCTGATGCTGATGCTGGCGGTACTGGGGTTCTACCTGGTGTCACGACGCCGCTGGGCAGGGGCGTTGGTGGTCGCTTATCTGGCCGGGCTGGCGAGACCCCAGGGGGTGCTGCTCGGGATGCCCCTGGCCGTCCAGTGGCTGAAGGGTGGGGGAAGATGGCGGGACCCTTTGAGCCACCGCCGCAGATCGCTTCCGGGCGGGTTGGGGCTGCTGACGGCCTCCCTGCTGGGGCTGGTGACCTTCCTGGCCCTGGTGGACACACCCTGGCGAAGGCCTGGAACGCCGGCCGGTGAAGGTCCCATGGCGACTCAGTGGCTGGCCGTACCCGGGACCGACTTCCTTCTCGCTGCCCAACGCATCCTGTCCGGCGCGGCATACCACATAGACTTCTTCGGCCTCCTGATGGCCGTAGCCTTCCTGCTGTTACTGGTGGTTGGCTTCGCCAGGCTGGAGGTGGGGTACTCCCTCTATGCCCTGCTCTTCTTCCTGGCCCCTCTCTCCAGGGCTTCACCTCTCATACCCCTCATGAGCTTCTCCCGCTACCTGCTGCTGCTGTTTCCCTGTTTCGTGGTGTTGGCCATTTGGGGGAAGCGCCGATGGTTCCATCTCACGGTGATCCTGTTGTCGATCTTGCTGCTGCTCTACTGGAGCGCCGTGTTCAGCTACGGGGTCTTCGTGGCGTAGCTGCAGGATCAGCAGCCCCGTGGCCAGCAGGTAGTAGACCGGCATCAGCCGTTCGCACCATTTCTGTGGTCGCGGGACGAACGACTGAAGTCGTTACCACGGGCCATTGACCTTGGCCCTCGCAACCGTCGACGCTGCGCGGTGGGCGCAGTTATGAAGGCTCAGGCCTCTGCCGCCCACGCCTCAGTGGTCGCCAACAGCCGGCGGCTCTCGGCCAGGGCCTCCCGGACCCGGTTGGGCGCGGTGCCGCCGGGGACGTCGCGAGCTTGGACCGAGCTATCGACGTTGACGGAGTAGACGTCCTCCTGGAAAAGGGGGGAGAACCCCTGAAGATCGGCCAGGGGGAGGTCGGTGATGTCGCCGCCCTGCTCCAGGCAGTGGCGCACCAACCGTCCCACCACCTCGTGGGCCCGGCGGAAGGGAAGCCCCTTACGCACCAGGTAATCGGCCACGTCGGTGGCGGTGGAGAAGCCTCCTCCGGCCACCTGCCTCATTCGGTCCTCCCGGAAGCCGGCCGTGGCCAGCATCCCCGCGAACATCCGCAGGCAGGTGGACACCGTATCCACGGCGTCGAAGAACTGCTCCTTGTCCTCCTGGAGGTCCTTGTTGTAGGTGAGGGGCAGCCCTTTGAGAGTTGTCAGCAGCGCCAGGAGAGATCCGTAGACCCGCCCGGTCTTGCCGCGGATCAACTCGGCCACGTCCGGGTTCTTCTTTTGAGGCATGATGCTGCTGCCCGTGGAGTAGCCATCGTCCAGGGCGAGGAAGCCGAACTCCTCGGTGGACCAGAGGATCACATCCTCGGCGAAGCGGGAGAGGTGGGCCATCACCAGACTGAGTGCGGCTGTCTGCTCCACCAGGAAGTCCCGATCGGACACGGCGTCCATGCTGTTGCGGCTGAGGGCGTCGAAGCCCAGCTGATCGGCTACAAACTGCCGGTCGAGGGGGTAGGTGACGCCGGCCAGGGCTCCGGAGCCCAGGGGCATCACGTTGGTCCGGCGATAGCAGTCCCGCAGCCGCTCCAGGTCGCGCTGGAACATCTCGAAGTAGGCGAGGAGGTGGTGGGAGAGGAGCACGGGCTGGGCTCGCTGCAGGTGGGTGTAGCCGGGCATCACCACGCCGAGCCTGGCCTCCGCCAGGTCGAGGAGAACCCGCTGAAGGGCCGCCAGCCGGGAGGCTAGCTCCTTGAGGCTGGACCGGGCGAAGAGGCGGGCGTCCAGGGCCACCTGATCGTTGCGGCTGCGAGCGGTGTGCAGCTTCCCCGCCACGTCGCCCACCAGCTCCCGCAGGCGGCTCTCCACGAAGGAGTGGATGTCCTCCCATCGGAGGTCCGGCGTCACGGCGCCGGACTCGACCTCCTCCAGGATCTGCCGCAGCCCCTGCACCAGGGTGGTGCCCTCCGCCTCAGACAGGATCCCCTGCCTCGCCAGCATGGTGGCGTGGGCGATGCTGCCCGCTACGTCCTGCCGGTAGAGGCGCCGGTCCACCGGAATGGAGGCGCCGAATGCGTGCACCTCGGCATCCATCTCCTTCTCGAAGCGCCCGCCCCACAGCTTGTCTTTAGCTCCGCTCATTGTCTGCACCTGCCTCCTGTTCCCGCCAAGGGACGGACCCCACCCCCATCCCCTCCCCGCTGCGGGGAGGGGCCGGGGTGGGGTCTTATTTCTCCTCTTTCACCTCGGGCGCCGTCAGCCGGAGGATCTCGTCGGAGGATTGGCCGATCCACTGCACCCGGGACTGGGTGCGGAGGGGCAGACCCCACAGCTGGATGAAGCCCACGGCGGCGGAGTGGTCGAAGGTGTCGCCACGCTCGTAGGTGGCCAGGGACATGTCGTAGAGGGCCTTGGGTGACTGGCGGCCCGCCACTCGGGCGACACCCTTCAGCAGCTTCACCCGGATCGTGCCACTGACGTGGCGCTGAGAGCTGGCGATGTAGGCGGCCAGATCCTGGTGCAGGGCGGAGAACCAGAGACCGTTGTACACCATGTCGGCGAACTCGGTCGCTATCCTCGCCTTGAAGCGGGACTGCTCCTTGGTGAGGGTCATCTTCTCCAGCTCCGCATGGGCCAGGTGGAGAACCGTCGCGGCCGGAGTCTCGTACACCTCGCGGGACTTGATCCCCACCAGCCGGTTCTCGATAGTGTCGATGCGGCCCACACCGTGCTGGCCGGCCAGGTCGTTCAGGCGGCCGATCAGCTCCACCCCGTCCATCTCCTCGCCATTCAGGGCGACAGGAATACCGTGCCGGAACTCGATCTCCAGGTAGGCCGGCTCGTCCGGAGCCCGGCGGGGATCGACGGTCCAGAGGTAGGCGTCCTCGGGGGGCTCGATCCAGGCGTCCTCCAGGATGCCCGCTTCGATGCTGCGGCCCCACAGGTTCACGTCGATGCTGTAGGGGCTGGCCGCGGTGATCGGGATCGGTATGTCGTGCTTCTCGGCGTACTCGATCTCCTCATCCCTGGACATCCGCCATTCCCGCACCGGGGCGATGATCTTGATATTCGGCGCCAGGGCGGCCACCGATACGTCGAAGCGCACCTGGTCGTTGCCCTTGCCGGTGGACCCATGGGCGATGGCGCCGGCGCCCTCTTCCCGCGCCACGTCCACCATGATCTTGGAGATCAGCGGCCGGGCGAGAGCCGTGGCCAGTGGATAGGTGCCCTCGTAGATGGCGCCCGCTTGCAGGGCAGGGAAGACGAAGTACTTGACGAAGAGGTCCTTGGCATCGACCACCATGGCCTTGATGGCCCCGATCTTCAGGGCCTTGTCGTGGATGGCCTGGAGGTTCCGCTCGCTGCCCACGTCCGCGGTGACGGCGACGACTTCCATGTTGTACTTCTCCTGCAGCCAGCGGATGGCTACGGAGGTATCGAGGCCGCCGGAGTACGCTAAGACTACCTTGTCCATTTCCAGTCTCCAGTCTTGGTGAGTGCGAAGTGCGCGGCGCGAACTGTGCAACGCCGGCCGCGGGCTTTCAGATGGTGATGGGTGATCGCTACGGCAGGAGCCCTCAGTTTACCACCTGGGCTCCGCACGGTACATTGCCATCTCCCGACGCGCTGCTTCCGGTCGGGCCGAAAGCGGTGGCAGGCCACCGTACTCCAGGTCGCGACCATGGCGGACGGCTCGCGCCCTGGAGGACCCTGCGACGGAAACTGCTTTCCCGGAATCTCGACGGGGCGCCCCTGGCGTGCTAGCGCAGCGACGATGGCAGGATCTTCAGCTGCATCCGGTACTTGGCCACGGTGCGGCGCGCCACGTGGATTCCCCGCTGGGCCAGCCTTTGGGCGATCTCGGCGTCGGTCAAGGGAGCCTTCTCGTTCTCGATCAACTCCTCGATAACGTCCTTGATGCTCAGGGATGCCGTGAAGAAGTTGCTGAAGGGAATGACCTCGCCGCTGGGCAGCATCACGAACTTGGAGGCCGTGGCTCGGCTGACGGTGGACTCGTGAATGCCCAGCTTGCTGGCAACGGCGGCGCGGGTCAGCGGCTTCAGGTGCCGGACCCCCTTGGAAAGGAAGTCCTGCTGGCACTCCACCAGGCAGGTAGTGATCCGGTGGATCGTCTGCCGTCGCTGGTTGATGTTGGCTATGAACAGCTTCGCGCGGGCCACGTACTGCTGTATGTGGCGTTTCTCATCGTCGGAGTAGCGATCGCCATCCCGCTCCAGGTCGGCGCTGATCTGCGAGTAGACCGGCGACACCCTCAGCAGGAAGCGCTTCGACTCCACCACCTCCACGTCGAACTGCCCGTCCCTCTCACTGATGATGACGTCGGGCAGCACGTAGGAGGAGCGGGTTTCCCTCCCATCCTGCTGGCCACTGGAGGAAGAAAACTCGTGAGCCGGATGCGGGTTCAACTCCCGCTTGATGAAGTCCCAGACGTCGCTCACCACCTCGGAGGATATCCGGAGGTCCTGAGCGATCTTGCTGAACTTGTGCTCCCCCAGCTCTGTGAGGTGGGTGCCGATGATCTCCTTGGCAAATGCCTGATGAAAACCCAGGGTTTCCAGGTACTCCAGCTGTATCAGGAGGCACTCCCGAAGATTCCGGGCGCCGATGCCGGGCGGCTCCAGGGTCTGGAGCAGCTTCAGGACCAGATCTACCTCGTAGTCCTCGACGCCGCACTCGAAGGCGGCTTCCTCCAGGGAGCAGGAGAGGTAGCCCTTCTCGTCCAGGTTCCCAACCAGGTACTCGACGACCTGCATCATCTCCGGCTGCACTACCGCCCGCAGCTCCGTCAGCAGCCGCTCCGGAAGGCTGACCTCGGCCGCTACCTGGGTGATCGGGTCGAACTCCTCGTCGCTGGAGCGGAGGTTTTGGCTGTAGTAGGGCTCGTCGTTGGCATCGGGGCCATCCAGCAGTTGGTTGTCCGGCTTCTGGCGCCGAATACACACCGGGCAGAGGCTGCCCTGGAGTTGGGTGCCGCAGGTCGGGCAGGTAGGTATGTCGATCAGCTCGAGGGCCGGATTCTCCTCCAATTCAGAGGAGATCGCCTGCTGCAACTCCATGGAGGACAGCTGAAGGATATGGTTCGCCGCTACCAGCCTCGGCGAGACCTTCATCGTCTGTTGCGGCAGTTGATCTTGAATTGCGTCCAAGTCCATATCCATAAGGAGCTTTCCCCCTCATGCCTGCCATCCGCAAAGTATACCGGCAGTGGCCCACTAAATCCAGCTAGGGCCGGCTATGCGCGGATGGTTGGCGCCACGGTTCTATTCGGGTGCCTCGAAGAGAGGGTCAGTAGGGCAGCGTGAAGACTACCCTGGCTACCTGCTCCTCGGGCTGCTCGATCCACATCTTGCCGCCGTGGGCCTCGATGAAGTTCCGGCAAATGTACAACCCGAGTCTGCCTCGACCCAACTGGGTGGCCTGCCCATCATCGGCGAACTGCCCGGGCCCCTTGAGAGCCTTGATCAGACTGTCTACCTGGGCCTCGGAAGTTCGATACTCCAGTCGAACCGTCACTCCCTCCTCGCCGGCCTCCGCCGCCACCAGCACGGTGCTGTCGGGCGTCGACTGGCCGATGGCGTCCACCAGAAGCCTTCCCAACACCTGTTCGAGCCTTTCGGGGTCCACCCGAACCGAGGGGAGCCGCTCGGGCAGGCTGGATTGCAGCTGCTGGGTCGGCGACATCGGTTGCACTCGGCCGACGACGTCCCGGATCAACCGTCCGAGAGCGACGGGTTTGCGGTGCATCTGCAGCAGACCAGTCTCCATCCTCGTCAGATCGACGATGTCGCTGACAATCAGGGCGAGCTTGTCGGCCTCCGAGGCGATGGTGCTGGCGTACTGGCGCACCGTCTCGATGGATGCATCCTGGTCTCTCGTCAACAACTGGGCAAAGCCCTTGATAGAGGTGAGCGGCGTCCGCAGCTCGTGGGAGAGGGTCGCCGCGTAATCCGCCCTGTGAAGCCCGAACTGTCGCAGTTTGGCCTCCGCGTCCAGTTGGGACTCGTACAGCAGGGAGTTCTCCAGGGCGAGGGTCGCCTGGTTGGCCAGAGCGGAGAGCAGCTCCCCCTTGAAGCGGGACGGCATCCCGTGAGTGCCCGCGCAGTGAACCACCAGCATCCCCAAGGCTCGGTTTCGGCGCACCAGCGGAACCGCCAGGTAATCGCCCACCGTCGACACCCGGGGGTGCCGGGCCTCCCGGATGCCTCGCCTGCCGTAGGAACGTGCACCCTCTCCGGCCACCTGATGAGCCGCGGCCGACAGCCCATCCCAGTCGTGGGCGGCTCGCGGGTGCAGATGGCTGGAAACCAGGACAGTCCTCTCCCCATTCTCCTCCATGCGATACACCCACGCTGCATTGGCGTCGACCAGCTCGCAGGCTCGGCGGGCCAGGGCGTTGGCGGCCTGGGAGACCTCCAACCCGTGGGCTGCCTCCTGAGCCGTGGTTAGGAGACCCTGTATGGTGTCGAGGACCCAGCATTCGGATCGACCCGCCGGGCAGGCGAGGATCGGAAGTTGAGGGGAATCGGCAAGGTCGGATTCCGGTTCCGTTTTCTCGGGCAGCATTTTTGGGGGGCGTTGACCTGAACGTTTGGGCAGCGCGTTGTCTGCCGGGGCGTAAGCCAGCACCAGGCTGGTGGCCGCGGCGAGAAGCTGCAGCGGGTTGGGCCACCGGGTCCAGCTGCTTAGCAGCAGCACTCCCAGGGCCGCCGCGACCAGGCCAAGGGCAATCCGGACGGCAGAGGAAGCGAACAGTCTATCCCGGAACGAGCCTTCTGCGAAAAGCGATCGGAAACCGACGGGATGCTTCACAACAGGGCGCAACGGCGATCCTCACTGGCAGAGCGACATTGGTAGCCCCCGACCGGAGCAGGTGGCTTCGGCCCCCTTAAGGCAAAACACGTGCCAGTGGCCCGCGCCCTACATCCCTTCGACCCGCAGCTCCTCCTGGACCTCTTGCACCCCGGGAACCTGGGCCGCCACGGACTCGGCCTGATCGGCGTCCTCCAAGGAGGACACCAACCCGCGGAGGACCACGGTCCCCTCCTGAGCCTCTACTTCTATGGAAAGGTCGGTGGTGGCCGCATCGGAATGCAGGGCTGCCAGCACCGCCTCCCTGAGCTCGTCGTCTCCACGGGGAAGTCCGGGCAGCTGCGCGGTGGCGGCCTCGTCGCTCGCGTATGCAGCGAACCCGTTGACGATCTCCACACCGTCGGTGCTGCGGTCGGACTTGACCACCGGGTCGGTGGGCGGGGTGTAGGGCTCGGCCTCCGACACCGACTCGAGGTAGTCGGCGGTCCCCACCTCCGAGGTGAAATCCGGGGTCAGATCGACCCCCTCGGCCGCGTTCAACACCGAGGCGGCGAACCCCTCGATCATCAGGTCGTTGTCCACGGATCGAACCCCGGGGATGGCCCGGGTCGCTGCCTCCAGCTGATAGGCGTGCTCGTCTGAGGAGACAACGCCCTCCAGGGTGACGTGCCCATCCTCGACGGCGCAGGCCACCGAGGGCTCGTCGAACTGGGACGCCGCCCGGAGCACCTCCAGCCTTATCCTCTCGTCCTCGCCGACCATTAAGGTACCCTCCCCATCGAGCGATGCTGCCGGCTGTAGCTGGCGGCAAGATGCATGCCATTTCGGGGCTGGCTTCCGCACCGGTACTGTATCCAGGATTGCGCAAACTTCGTTGGGAGGTCTCAGGCGGCGAGGAGGGCGGCTTCGAGCCGACGCGCCCAGTGTTCGGTGGATTGATCGGCCAGGTGGCGATGGCTGATAACCAGT
>JAJZRD010000331.1 GCA_021845945.1 Chloroflexota bacterium | reverse complement strand
GGTCGCTGATAGCTGATAGCTGATGGCTGATGGCTAGTCGCTACTTCACTTCCACCAGCAGCTTCTTGACGGCGGCCGCGATCTGATCGTGGGTATCCACCACCACGATCCCCGCCCCCCGCATCGCCGCCTTCTTGCCCCGCGCCGAGCCGGTGTTGCCCTCCACGATGACCGCTGCGTGGCCGAAGTGCATTCCCGGCATGTTGTCCACGAAACCGCCGGTCACGAAGGCCACGATCGGCTTCGAGTAGTTCACCTCTTTCACCCACTCCGACAGCCGCTCCTCCGCGGAGGTGCCGGGCTCGCAAAACAGCACCACCACCTTGGTCTGGGGGTCATCCTCCAGCAGAGGCAACAGCTCCACAAAGGTGGAGCCGATGACCGGGTCGCCGCCGATGTTGATGGCGGTGCTGATGCCGATCCCGTTCAGGGCCAGCAGGCTGGCCGTCTCGGTCAGCATCCCGCCGCTCCGGGACAGGATCGACACGTTGCCCTGCAGGTAGGCCTTCTTGAACTCCTCGGCAGGCCCGCCTATGGCGCCCAGCTTACCCTTGCCCGGGGAGCACATCCCCAGGGAGTTGGGTCCGACGATGCGAGCGCCGTGCTGCTTGGCGTACTCGAGCGCCCTGCAGACGTCGCTGCGGGGGACCCGCTCGGTGAAGACGCTGATGAACTTGACCCCAGCGTCCACCGCCTCCATGATCGCGTCCATGGTGAAGGCAGGGGGCACCGACACGATGGAGGTGTTGATCTCGGGGTGAGCGGCAACGGCGTCCTTGACCGTGTTGTAAACGGGCACACCGTAAACGTTCTGGCCGGCCTTGCCCGGGGTCACGCCCGCCAGCACCAGCGTGCCGTACTCCAGCATGCTAAGGGTGAAGGTGGTGGCCTCTCGCCCGGTGATACCCTGCACCACTACCCTGGTGTTCTCGTCGACTAGAATCGCCATCGCATCCCCTCCCCTATAGCCCTTCCATCATGCGGACGGCAGCCTTCGCCGCGTCTTCCATGTTGACCTCGCGGCCGAGGTACTTGACGCCGTACTTCCGCAGTATGGCGTAGGCGTCCTCCTCGAAGGCCCCTGCCGACCGGAAGGTGATGGGATAGGTGGCCGGATCGATCCCCAGCTCCAGCATCGCCTTGACCATGCCCCTGGCCAGGGTGTCCACCCGCGAGTTGCTGAAGACGTTGGTCATCACGGCCAACCCCTTGACCTCGGGCTTCTGGAGAATGAGCTTGCACAGCCGGTAAACCTTGCTGACCGGCGGGTTGCCACCAACCTCGCAGTAGTTGGCAGGGTTGCCACCGTTGCGCAGGATGGCATCGAAGAGGGTCAGGCTGCCTCCGCCCGCCCCGATCATCAGTCCCAGGTTGCCGGGGAACTCCACCACCCGCCCGGCCACGCCTCGGTAGTCGGCCTTGTCGATGGCGAGGGCCTCCACCTCGAAGTGGGTGGGCGGCTTGGCGTTGTCGTCTCGGTCCAAGATCCCCAGGGCTCCCAGCCGATCCTTCTGGCGGTACATGGCGTCGCCCTCGATCTCGATGTGGGCGTCGGCCGCCACCACCCGACCGTCGGCGGTCACCACCAGGGGATTGACCTCGGCCAGGATCGCGTCGAAGCCCTCGAAAGCGTTCCACAGCTTCAGAAAGACCGACTGGGCCGCGGAGTTGACCTTGCCGGAAAGGTTCAGACCGAAGGCCAGCTGCCGGGCCTGGAAGGGATACATGCCGATCCAGGCGCCCATGCTCACCTTCTTGATGCGGCTCGGGTCCTTCTCGGCCACCTCGTTGATGTCCATGCCGCCCGACTCGCTGGCCATCATCAGCCGCCCCTTGGTCCGCTCCTCGTAGGTGGCGGCGACGTACAGCTCCTGGGCGATGGACAGCTTCTCCTCGACCAGCAGCTGCTGGACGGTGTAGCCCTTCATCTGCATCCCCAGCATCTGGCCGGCGACCTGCGCCGCCTGCTCTGGGGTGTCGGCGAAGCGAACCCCGCCGGCCTTGCCCCGGCCGGTGGCCATAACCTGCACCTTCAGCACCACCGGGCGGCCGATCTCCTGGGCCGCCTGCCGGGCCTCCTCGGGGCTCGCCACCAGCTTGCCCTGGGGCAGCGGCACCCCGACGGACCGCAGTATTCGTTTACTCTCGTATTCGTAGAGTCTCACTCGTTTCCTCCGGTAGGGCGACCTGCGGGTCGCCCTTTGCGGTTAAAGCGTAGGGCAGGGCGCTCTGCCCTGCCGCCGTGCGTTCCCCCGGGTCATTTGGCGTCGGGCACAAGACCTGACCGCCTCTGGTGGTACCCGCAACGTCGGGGACAAGCCCCGACGCTACACGCGCCAGGTCGAAACCGGGCGGCGGGGCACAGGGCCCCGCCCTACGTCAACATTCAGCTAGACGGCTGCCTTGGCTGCCGCCTCGCCCAGCTCGAGCCCTCGCTTCAGGGCCTTCAGGTTCAGCTCCTCGGTGCCCTTGGGGGCGCTGTCCAGCACGGCCTTCTCCATGGACTCGGGGGTCACCACCGGATCGATGCCCACCACGGCCCCCAGCATCACCACGTTGGCCACCACCCTCTTGGCCAGATCCTCGGTAGCCACCCGGGTCGCCGGTATCTTCAGCAGGCGGGAGTACTCCCCCTCCGGCACGCTGGGGACCAGGTCCTCGTCCACGATCAGGACCCCACCCGGCTTCATGGTCGGCACATACCGGGTGGCCGACTCGGGGGACATGCAGACCAGCACCTCAGGAGCCACGCACGCGGGGTAGTCGATCCGCTCCTCGGAGATCACCACGTCGGAGACGCAGGCGCCGCCGCGAGACTCGGCACCGTGGGAGTTGGTCTGGGTGGCCTCGGCGT
>JAJZRD010000063.1 GCA_021845945.1 Chloroflexota bacterium | reverse complement strand
GCCCTCTCAAGAAGCCGCGGCGATCCACTCGTTTTCGCTGGCCGTCCGTCGCCGCTTCGACCGCCTCGGGGCCAGTTTCCGCCGTCTTGTCAGCCATGGCGATACCCCCTCAGATAGATGGCTTCATCGCTTCCGTGGGATCTTGGCATGTCCACGCGGTGTGTTGTAGCGGGGAAACCCCTGGATGAGCAGCGCCGTTGACGGGGAAAACCCTGTTGCCACGGAGCGGTTGCAGGAGTCACCGGGGGAAGGGGTTGGGCCCTGGGGAAAACGGAGGGATCAGGTAGGTGCGGCCATTTCGATGGCTAGGGTGAATCCGAGACGAGGCCCTTCTCGAAGGCATAGCGGGTCAGGGCAGCGCGGCCACGAATGCCCAGCTTCTCGCAGATGCGGGCCTTGTAGCCCTCCACCGTCTTCACGCTCAGGATTAGCTGCTCGGCGATCTGCTGGTTGGTGTAGCCGTGGGCCAAGAGCCGAATAACTTCGCGCTCCCGCTCGCTCAGGGCGTCGGCGCTCCGCTTTCCAGCAGCTTGCATCTCGGGGTCGGCTCTGACCGATAGATAGCCCTCCACCACAGCACGGCCAAGGGCCGGGTCCAGGTAGACGCCGCCTCCGTGGACGGCTCGGATGGCCGACAGGAGCTGGATGTCCGCGGCCGCCTTGAGGACGTAGCCCGAGGCCCCCGCATCCAGAGCCCTCCTCAGGTAGCTCTCATCATCGTACATGGTTAGGACAAGGACCCGGGCGGCAGGGTGAGCGGCCCGGATGCGGCCTATCGCCTCGCTGCCACCCAGCTCGGGCATCTTCAGGTCCAGAAGAACCAGGTCTGGCGACGTCTCCGCCGTCCTGGCGATCGCTTCGCGACCGTTGGCGGCCTCACCGCACACCTCCATATCGGGTTGGGAGTTGAAGAGGACCCTGAGACCCGCCCGCAGCACCCCGTGATCGTCCGCGATAAGGATGCGAATCTTACTCACCGAAGCCACCCCCAGCGACGTTGGTGGCCAGTGGCACCTCGACGAATACGGTGGTGCCTTCGCCGGGCCTTGACTCCACGGCTAGGCGCCCTCCCACAAGGGATGCCCGCTCCTGCATGCCGGCAATGCCCAGGCTCGCCTCGCGGTGCCCCAGCGCTTGCCCCACGTCGAAGCCTCTGCCGTCGTCCTCCACAATGCCCACCAACTGGTGGTCCCGCTGCGTCAGGACAACGCTGACGCTGCTTGCCGACGCGTGGCGGGCCACGTTGGTGAGGGCCTCCTGAAGGATGCGGTAGATGGTCGTCTCCGCGGCCTGCTCGAGTCGCAGCTCCTCCACGCCGCTGGTCTGGAAATCTACTCGCAGACCGTATCTGCCGGCGTAGGACTGAACGTAACGGCGCAGGGCCGGCAGGAGCCCCATGTCATCCAGCATGCTGGGCCTCAACTCCAGGGCGATGTTCTGGACGATCCGCAGGGAGTCCGCTACCAGAGCCCGCAGCTCGGCGACCCTGGCCTCCAGTCCCTCCCTGGGGTCCGTCAGCTCCAGGGCACGCAGCTCCACCAGCAGGGCGGTGAGCGCCTGCCCGGCCTCATCGTGAAGCTCCTGGGCCACCCGTCGCCGCTCCTCCTCCTGGGCGACGATGATCTTCTCCAGCAACTGGCCTTTCACCGCCTCTCTCTCCTTCAGATCCTCCCACAGTCCGGCGTTCTCAACGGCCATGGCGAGCTGTTCGCTCACGCTCGTGAGGAGCTGGATGTCTTCCGGCGTAAGGGGTAAATCCCCTCGCCGGGCCAAGTGCATGACCCCTAGGAGACGTTTCTTGGCCCGCAGGGGGAGGCAGATGCACGGTTGAGCGCTCGGGAAGTGGTCTGTCGCCTTTCCGTCGGCGACGGGGCAGGGCTCGGACGGCGCGCCTTCCACATAGGGGCTTCCCACCAACTCCCCGGCGCAGGGGCAGGCGGAGGCTCCTTGGTAGGTACCCTCACGTATCAGCGTGGGGCGCGGGTTGTGGAGGTAGGCGAAGGAGATGAGTCCCTTGCTCTGGCCGAGGATGCAGACGTGTCCCGTCTGCATCTCCATCGACTCGCAGATCTTCTCGAGAGCCCCCCTGAGGACGTCGTCGAGGGTGAGAGAGCTGCTGGCGGCACGGGCGGTGGCGTTGAGCAGTGAGAGCTCCCGGTGACGGCGAAGCAGCTGTTGGTGAGAGGCGCCCAGCCGATCCCTCATCTCGTTGAAGGCAACCGCCAAGTGCCCGATCTCATCCCTGGCCCAGATCGGGGCCGGCTGCGCGAAGTCGCCCCGACCGACGGCGTCGGCCGCCCTCACCACACCACGGAGGGCGTGGCTGATGACGGTCGCCAGGAGGTAGGCCAGAGCCAGCCCCGGGACGAGGACGAGGGGGGTGGCGATCAGCAAGATGAATTCGGTGTTCTTGCCGATGGCCGCGCCGACATCAGCCGTGGACATGCCAACGTGAACGCTGCCGGCCTCGCCGTTGAGAATGGGGACAGCAACGTCGATGAGTCGACCCGCCTCCGTGTCCAGCTTTACCGACTGTGGCGAGCTGCCCTTCGGTCGGTTGATACCGAGGAGGTCGACAGGGAATCCGCCGCCGAAGGTGTGAACCAGAACCCGTCCATCAGCGTCCTCTATGAACACGTAGCGCACGTCCCCGTCGGCCCGAAGGGTATCCTGGGCAACCCGGTGGAGCTCAAAGAGGTTGTCTGTCAGGATCCGGTCGGCCGCGTGGGTCGCCAGGCCCATGGCTATAGCGGTCCCGCGCAACTCCAACTCCTCCTCGAGAGAGGAGGCCACATTGTTCTTGACGTACCAGGCCACGGCCAGCCCCTGGGCAAGCACCACCAGCAGCACTATGCCCATGATCTTGGCCAGGATGCTCACCCCGCCGGCCCGCGACCAGAATCGGGTCCACAAACGGCCCAGCATCGCTCCTATCTCCTGACGATGCCCGCAGCGCTCACCCTAGCATCCATCTCGCGGACCTGGTCGTACGCGCCGTCCTGAATCGCCGCGAAGCCATCCAGTTGCAGCTTCCCGAGCAGCTCCCGACCGCGCGGATCCTCGTTCATGCCGATCAGGAGCTGGCGCAGGCGCTCTTTCAGGCCGGCGTCTAGGTCGGGGTGCACGACAAACGGGGGGCTGGGATACGGCCCCCAACGGGCAATCACCTTTGTCTTGTCGACGAGCGTGGGGTCCGTGCTGACCAGGTAGTCGTGGACCAGGCTGTCCACCGCCGCGCCGTCCACCAGATGATCGGCCACCGCCCGCACGCTCTCGCTGTGGTGGTAGGTGAAGACGTACCTGCCGAAGAAGCTGTCCGGAGTCTGCCCTTGGAGAGCCAGTTGGTAGGCGGGTGCCAGCCAGCCGGAATGGGAGTTGGGGTCGGAGAAGGCGAAGGTCTTCCCCCGGAGCTCCTCCAGGGTGGTGACGGCGCTGTCGGCAGGCACCGCGAGGTAGGAGTAGTGGGCGGGACGGCCGCGATGCACCGGCGCGGCCAGCAGCTCCATGCCGAACGCGCGGTGCCCCTGGATGTAGGGCAACGGGCAGACCAGCGCCAGATCGACCTGACGGACCTGCATCAGGGCGTTGAGCTCGGCGTAGGTTCCCCGTTGCACCAGCTTCACGGGCCGCCCCAGCCCCTCCTCTAGGTAGGTCAGGAATCCCGTGTAGCCGCTCAGTGTCTCCACAGGGGTCAAGAGCCCGGTCACCGCGACCCGTAACGGCGAGGAGGCGGAAGAGACATCGGCTTCCCTGGAGGGCCGCACACCGGGCAGATCCGCCCGCCTGCTCAGGTCCACCCTTGTGCCCTCGGGGCGAGCACAGCCCACGGCCACAACCGCCAGGGCGGCCGCGATGCATAGGAGCGCGATGCGGACCCTCATGTAGCCCATCTGGCGAGGGGATGGACCCTCCCCCTACCTCCTTTCGAGGTCGCCCCGTATCCGCTCGTACTCGTCTCCGGTGATCTCAGCAGTATCCTTACCCCTGCCGCCCGCCGTCTCCGCGGATCTCTCGCTCCAGGGTGCCCAGCCGTGCTCTCGTCAGTCCTGCCTCCAATTCCTGCTCCTGGATCTTGAGTTGCCGCTGCAGGTCGTCCATCCGCTGGGTGTCCTGGTGCAGCCCGCGGACACTCTCTCGCAGCCGCTCCGCTTGCTCAAGCACCGACACTCGATGTTCGAGGACGGACCGAGCGCGCGCCTCGTCCGCGAGGACCACCCGGCGGGCCTCCTCCTCATCGCGGCCGGCCTGCGCCTCCAGGTCTGCCAACTGCTCCTCCAGCCGCTTGGCCGTAGCCTCCGAGTCCACCCTGGCCCGATCCAGCGCCTTCTCCTGACGGCGCAGCCTGGCAAGGGCCACTCCGGCCTCCCTGGCCTCGGGCGACTCCATGACGCGCACCTCCTCGGCCTGGCGCCGCGCCTCCCCCAGGTCGGTCCAGGTCAGCTCGCCTCGCTCGGCCAGTTCCCGCATCTCCAGGAAGGTCTGCCGATCCAGGTCGCCCCGAGCGTAGAGCATTCGCAGCTCCTCGCGCAGGCGCTCGCCTTCGGGGCGAGGCGGAGGCATGTCTACACCGCGCCGTCGCCGGTTCTCGGCCACGGCATCTTCGGCCAGACGCAGCAGCATGCCGGCTCCGTGGTGGCACATCATATTCGCTCTCCCCCTTTCCTTCCCTCCGCCGCGGTGGTGCCTGCCCCTGTCGTGGTGGCCCACTGTCCCCTCTACCCTTCCCTTTTCCCTTCCCTCGCTTCGCTGGCGTCCTTCTCGGCCGTCGCCTCCTGCTTGATGCGGTCCAGCTCGCGGTCCACTCGCTGGGCCCGTTCCAGGCGAGCGATCTCTCGCTCCAGCGGATCCTCCTCGCCTCCGATAGCGGCGCCACGAGGGGCGAGCTCTGCCAGAGCATCCGTCCGCGCCCGCGTCGCCTCCAACTGCTCCTCGAGGTGGCCCTGCGCCCGGGCAACCGCGGCCACATCCTCCGAGATGGAGGCCATGGCCTCCCGCAGACGAATCCGCGTCTCAGCAGCGGACAGGCGCGCGTCCATCTCCGCCTTTCGGGCCCGGAACTGCTCCGTCTTATGCCGGAGGGCTTCCCGCGCGGCCTCCAGAGCCTCCTGCTGGCGGTTCACCTCGGCGAGGCCCTCCTGCAACTCGTCGCGCCTCTGCTCCGCCTCCCAGCGCGCGGCCAGCAGCTGGCGGGCAAGATCCTCCCGCCCCAGGGCCAGGGCGCGCTCCGCCTGTCCGGTGTGGCGGGCAACCATCTCGTCCGTTCGGGTGCGGCGCATCTCCAGGTCGCCTCTTATCGCGGCGACCGCCCGCAAGCTCTCGCCGGCCTCGGCCAGTTCGCGCTCAAGTCCCGCCAGACCTCGCGCCAGAGTCACCCCTGGGTCTTCCTCTTCAACCTGGCGATCTGGATCTGGCTTGGCGGTGCCGAAGAATCGGCGTAAGAAGCCCAGCATTGTCCCCCTGGTGATCGTTATTGGCGGCCAACCTGGCTGTCCCGGCGAGTTAGCCTGTCCGCGTATTATATAGGCCAGATGTGAAGGACTTGTGAAAGAAAGATGCCCGGCTCGCTGGGCTCCTTTCCCGGCACTCCCTCGGCACACAAGACAAGATCGGCTGGAGGAAGTGTCACTCGGTCGAGGTTCCTGCCTTTAGTAGGCGTCACCCCACTGGTCCCACCACCACTTCGCGTATCTATCCTCCACCTTCACGGCTGCCGGGTCGCCTTCCCCGGTCCCCGAGCCGCGCATCAGGAAGGAGTAGGCCGAGGCGATTTTCTTGAAGCGGGCTGCCTTCTCCTCACATATCCACCTTCATCCCCAGCCATCGACCTCCCAGTTCGAGCCCGAGGCGGGAAAGGGTCCGGGTCAGACCGTCGCCCAGCCAGTAGCTCTCGAACAGCACCTTGCCCCAGTGCATCAGGCGACCAGGTTGCTTGAGGTCTACCACCGGATTGGGCTCGGCATAGAAGTCTCCGGCGGCGAAAGCGGCCTCGCCTCCACCCAGCTCCATCCAGCAGAAGCCCGCGCCGTCGAACTCCTCCCGGTGCCCGCCCGAGAGCTGCGCCGCGAGGCTTCGCGCAACAGCCAATGCCTCGGCGTGGGCGAACACGCCGGCCTTGGGAAGCGGCCTGCCGTTGGACAGGGTGATGGCCGTCACGTCGCCCAGGGCATAGACGTTCTCTAAGCGGGTGGCGAGGGAGTGCTTGTCCACCGGCACCCAGCCCGCCTCGTTGGCGAGGGCAGACTCCCTGACCGCCTGGGGCGCCCTGTGGGGTGGGACGGCTGCCAGCAGGTCGAAGCCCTCCCGGGCACCGTCCTGGAAGACCAGCTCCCGGCGCTCAGGGTCGATGGAGGCCACCGGCCGGTTGGGATGGTAGACGATGCCCCGCTGGGCCATCAGACCGGTCACCGCTTGGCCCAGGACGGGACCCGCCACGGGCATGGGCTGGGGCTCCGGGGTGAAGATTTCGATCTGGGTCCGGTCGCGCAAGCCGCGCCGGCGAAAGGCATCCTCCAGCAGGAAGGCCGCTTCATAAGGGGCCGCCGGGCACTTGTAGGGCAGTGCCGAGACTGCCACGAGGAGACGACCGCCCCGGAAGTCCTTGAGGGCTCGGACCAGCCCGGTAGCCCCATCCAGGTCGAAGAAGTTGTGGGCGGCCTCCGAGTAGCCCGGCATCGCCTCTGGGGCGAGAGCCGCCCCCAGGGCTACCACCAGGGCGTCGTACTCCAGGGTGCCGGTGCTGGTGACCACCTTCCCACCGGCGGCATCGACCTCCCGGACCTCCGCCTGCACCAGCTCCACCCCTGGGTGAACCAGCCGTGAGAGCTCCTTGGTGATTTGCCTCGGCTGTCGCCAGCCCACCATCAGCCAGAGGAGGGAGGGGGCAAATACAAAGTCCCTGTTCTTCTCCACCAGGACGATCCGATGACGGTCGCCCAACCGAGTCCGAAGCTCGTTGGCGGCCACGAGACCGCCCACCCCGCCGCCGAGTATCACAACAGTATTCCTGGCCATGTCTACCTCTTTTCCGTCCTGGGCCCCGACGGGGCCCGCTACTAGCATCAAAGCTGACAGAAGGGCTTCAGCGCCTTGAAGGCTTCTGCGTAGACGCACCCGGCCTGGGACCCATACTCCCGATTGCACCGGGTCATCCAGTCGGCCAGATCCTTCGCGTCTCGCACCTGGCTCTTGTGCAGGGTGATGGCCTCCAGTTTGGCGCCGATGGTGGGTTATCCCTCCACTCCTTCGGCAGGGACCGCCTCAGGACCCGCGGCCTGGAGGGCGGAGATCTGCACCCGGAGACGCTCCTCTGCCCGCTCGAACTGCCGGCGCAGGGCATCGCGCACCATCCCGCGCATCGGCCGCGCCATGTTCATCCGCTTCTCCTCCAGCAGCTCCTCCAGCTCCGCCTCCAGCCGTGCCAGTTCTGTCTCGCTTCCTTCCATCGACAGACTCCCTAACTCTCGTCCTTGAAGACCACGACCGCCCCGATGAAGGCGCCGAAGGGCAGCCGAGACGCCCCGAGGGGCATGATCCGCGGCCAGACCGTGGTGCGAACCGTCACACGCTCCACCCAGTCTACCAGCAATCGGCGGGCCCACCTTTCAAGGCCCCAGGGGGTGAAGAACCGGGCGTGGCGATAGCGGGAGGGTCGGAATCGGGAGAGAGCCTTCCGGTAGATCCCCAGCGGGCTCGCCAGGTTCAGCACCCCCAGCAGCAGCCCCCGGTGGGCCACCCGAGCAGCCTCCAGAAGGGCTAGCTCCTGGTCCGCCACGAACTCCAGGCTTGTAATGAGGGCAGCCAGGTCGAAGGCTCCATCAGAGAAGGGCAGGGCCTCCGCCGTTCCCTGGAGGTAGTGGATCCCGGGGCTTCGCTCCCGAGCCACCGCGAGCATGGCGGCGGGAGGGTCCAGCCCCGTCGCCTCAAGCCCCTGAGAGGCCAGCCAGCGGGTGAAGTGTCCCGTGCCGCAGCCGATGTCCAGGGCCGAATGAACCCCCTGGAGAGAGGCCAACAGTTGACCCAATAGGGCCTCCTCTGCCCTGGCTATCCGACTGCCTTTCGGCGTGGCATACCAGTCGTCGTACGATTCGGCGCGGTAAGCCGCGAAAGAAGCTGCGCCGTGATGCACCTTCACCCTCAAAGCTCATATTGACAGGCCATCCGCTCAGTTCACCAGCAAAATGGCCTTCAGAGGACAGGCCGCCACGCACTTGGAGCAGGCGTGGCACCGCCCCCAATCGAACGCGGGCATTTCGAACGGCTCCTCCTGGTAGATAGCCCGCACCGGGCAGAGATGCCGCATGGCGCACACCCCTCCCGGACACTGGTCGGGCCGGCAGCGGCTGGGGTCGAGCAGCACCTTGGGCATCTCCTACCGCTCTCCTTCCGCCTCCCCGGCGGAGAGCTTCCCCCAGGAGTTCGCCAGTGCCTCCGCCGCCTGCTCCACCTCCTCGGCGGTGGTGAACTTCCCCAGGCTGAGCCGCACGGCTCCCAGCGCTCTATCCCGGGGCAAACCCATGGCCGTCAGCACCCCAGACGGTTCGGTCCGGCCCGCGTGGCAGGCCGAGCCCGTGGAGGCCGCTATCCGCGGGGTCGCTGCCAGTAGCTCCTCCCCGTCCACCCTTGGGAAGCTGAGGTTCAGGGTGTTGGGAAGGCGCTCGGTCGGGTGTCCGTTCATCGCCAGGCCGGAAACCATTTGGGCCAGAAGCTCGTGGAGGCGGTCCCGGTGGGAGCGCATCCTGGGGACATACTCGTCCATGGTCCGTTCGGCCATCCGGCAGGCTTTGCCCAGCCCCACGATGTAGGGGACGTTCTCCGTGCCCGCCCGCCGGCCACCCTCGTGGCCCGCCCCGTGGATCAGCGGCTCCAGCACGACCCCGCTCCGGACGTAGAGTGCCCCCACCCCCTTGGGGGCGTACAGCTTGTGCCCGGCCACGGTGAGCAGGTCCACCCCCAGCTCGTCGACCCGGGTTCCCACCTTCCCCACCGACTGGGCAGCGTCCGTGTGGACGAAGACCCCGCGGCGCCTGGCCATAGCGGCGATCTCGGCGATGGGCTCGATGGTCCCCGTCTCGTTGTTGGCGTGCATGATGGAGATGAGGACCGTTTGATCCGTGATCGCCCGCTCCACATCCTCGGGGTTCACCCTACCATCTCGGTCCACCGCCAGGTAGGTCACGGCGTATCCCCGCCCTTGCAGGTAGCGGCAGCAGTTCAGCACCGCCGGGTGCTCGATCCGGCTGGTGATGATGTGGTTCCCCCTATCCCGATGCGCCTCGGCGATGCCCACCAGGGCCAGGTTGTCGGCCTCGCTCCCCCCTCCTGTGAAGACCACCTCCTGAGGGATGCAGCCCAACAGCGAGGCCACCTGAGCGCGGGCCTCCTCCACAGCCGCATGGGCCTCCTGACCGTATGCGTGGGAGCTGGAGGGGTTGCCGAAGCGCCCCTCCAGGCCCGGGGCCAGGTAGGGGCGCATGGCGTCTACCACCGCCGGATCCAGCAGGGTCGTGGCGTTGTAGTCCAGGTAGATAGGCCTCATGTGACAATCCTCCACGGGGTCAGAACCCGCCCCGTTTCTTATGATCAGGGCGCAGCGGCCAATGCTGCGCCCCGCTCTCTGCGTCTTGGGAAGGCTTCCTCGCCCAGGTCCTCGCTGTCGTTCGCCTCCTAGAAGGCGCCCAGTAGCTGCTGGTCGTCGGCCAGCATCAGCTCCACCAGCTCCCCATAACCGAGGGGCCTCGCCTCGGCTCGCACGTCAGCCCCGCCAAAGCCTCGGGCCGCCAGGTCATCCTCCAGGTAGCGAAGCTCCACCCCTGCCTCCGTCGCCTGGGCCAGGAGTTCTCCCGACGGACCCTGGTTGCCCCTCAGGGCGCAGAGCACCCCGTCCTGAAGGAGGCAGAGGGATACCCTCTCGCCCAGTCGCGCCATCTCAGCGGCGGAGCTCAGCCCCACCGCAGCGGCCCCGGGCCCGCTTCGCAGGACGACCAGCTTCTTTGTCGGTGCTTGCATCGGTTTTTCCTCCGTCAGTAGACCAGGGTCCAGCCGCTCTCGGCCAGGAGACGCGCCGTCTCGGCCTCCTCGACCACCCTCGACCCGGCGATCAGATCCTCGGGGGCGAGCCCCCGCTCCCGGGCCGATGGGCCGTGGACCACCACCTGTCCGCCTATCTCCCTGCCCTCCGGGCCCTTGACTCGCCGAACGAGATACTCTTCCAGAGCGCGGGACAGCGATAGATAGCCGATCTCCTCGGGACGCTGGTCGCGTCGGGCTATGAACACCCCGTCTTCCATGAGGAGCAGCGTGGTCGGCACCTGGAAGCTCAGCCCCCCGCCGGCGTGGCGGATCGCCTCCGCGGCGTCGATGGTGCCGTAGGGGGCCCGGCGGACCACTACGGTCATTCGCTTCTCGCTATCCATTCTTCTCCTCCCTCAGGCTCCCAGGGACAGGAAGGCGTCGGTCTCGGCCACCAGGCCGAAGAGGGTCTTGAGAGAGCTGGGGGCGGCTCCCTCCAGGATGTCCTCCCTCCCCACCCCCCGGAACTTGAGGCACGTCCCACAGAGCTCCACCCGCAGCCCCTTGGCGATCAGCCGGGAGAACCCCTCCTCAGCATTGGGCACGGCCTGGGGGGCTTGTCCCGCGGTGAAGTTGTGAACCGCGTCCGCAGAGGCGAAGAGGACCACCTGGTGGCCCCGATCCAGGGCCGCCCCGGCCAGCTTCATGGCCGTCTGGCTGTTCTCGTAGCCGTAGGGCGTCGTCGCAA
Source organism: Chloroflexota bacterium (assembly GCA_021845945.1). The sequence continues at coordinate 5,065 of JAJZRD010000063.1, read as the reverse complement.
GGAAAATCGTGAGCGTCTTAGCCACCTGTCTCCCTCCCTATCTGCTCGCCGCTCTTGCCATCTCGCCGGTGTGACCCCTGTTATCCCCGGCATCTGACGGTAATCTGCCCCGGCACGCCCGGTGCCATGCGACCTACGATAGCAGCCGAGACCCCGGCTCGCTCCATCTCCCGAGCCAGCTCCGCCTCCCGCTCGGGCGGGCAGGCGATCAGCAGCCCTCCGGAGGTCTGGGCATCGCACAGCACCAGCTGCTCCTCGCGGGAGATCTCTTCCCACAGGACCTTGCCCTCCAGGTAGTGGCGGTTGTTGTGGGTGCCGTCGGGAACGATCCCCCGGCGGGCCAACTCCCACGCCTCCTCCAGCACCGGGGCGCGCTCCAGCTCCACCTCCGCCGAAAGCCCGCTGGCGAGGGCCATCTCGTGGAGGTGGCCCAGGAGCCCGAAGCCGGTCACGTCGGTGCAGGCGTCCACTCCCACCTTCAGCATCGCCTCTGAAGCCGCCCGGTTGAGAGTCGACATCACGGCGACGGCCCGACGGATGGTCTCGGAATCGGCCAGGCGGCGGTCGATGGCGGTGGTGATGAGGCCGATCCCCAGCGGCTTGGTGAGGAAGAGCAGGTCCCCATCCTTCGCTCCGGCGTTGGTTACCACCCGGTCGGGGTGGACCAGGCCGGTCACCGCCATGCCGTACTTGGGCTCGCCGTCGTCCAGGGAGTGGCCCCCAGCCACCAGCACCCCCGCCTCGGCGGCCTTCTCGGCGCCGCCCCGCAGGATCTCGCCCAGGATGTGCAGGGGGAAGGTCTTGGCGGGGAAGCCCACCAGGTTCAGGGCGAGGATGGGGGTCGCGCCCTTGGCGTAGATGTCGGAGAGGGCGTTGGCGGCGACGATGGTCCCGAAGTCGTGGGGGTCATCGACGACCGGGGTGATGAAGTCGACGCTCTGGACCAGGGCCAGCTCGTCGCTGATGCGGTAGACGGCAGCGTCGTCCAGACTGCCCGGACCGACCAGCAGTCGGGGATCCGAGATGGGGGGTAGGTAACGCAGAACCTGCGCCAGGTCGGCGGGACCTATCTTGCAGGCTCAACCAGCCCCGTGAGAGAGGGAGGTGAGCTTGAAGATTGGGTTGGTATCGAAAGTACTCTGTGTCATGGAAGGAAGCCTATCACCGACGGTGCTATAATGCCATTACCGATTCCGAATAGTACCTATTCAGTTGAGTTATAGCTGTGAACCTCCGGCATCGTTAGCTCTTGACTTGCCCGAGGCGTCATGATACTTTCTGCATAACGATTCTTCGTCCAGGGGTGAGCGACAGTGGACGACTTGGGTGCGCCCGCCGCGCGAGAAAGGACAGATTTCGATGGAGAGAGGAGTTCGCCCGCCGTGTCTCTCGCCGGGCTCGAGGTGCGCTCCAAGCTGTGGATCGAGGTGAAGGGCAAGGCGGTGCTGAGCGACTACCGAGCCGCGATTCTCGAGGGGATCGAACGCACCGGCTCCCTGACGAAGGCCGCCGAGGAACTGAAGGTTCCGTACCGGACCGCCTGGCAGAGACTGAAGGAGTCGGAGGAGGTGCTGGGGCTGCGGCTTGTCGAGACCCAGTCTGGTGGCGCGGACGGAGGAGGAAGCACCCTCACGCCCACTGCCAAGGAGCTGCTTCGCCGCTACCGTGAGCTCAGCCGGGGTCTGGACGCCCTGGTGGACGGCCGATTCCGGAAAGCCTTCGGCTGATCTTTCTTTTGGCAAGCGTTATGATCCGGCGTGCCGGACGAACCGCATAATCTCTCCGAGCCCCGCGACCTAAAGGTTGGGAACCCATGGCCAACGGGGCCGTTCGCCGAAACGGCGGGCCTTCCTACGAAGGTCTCGGGTGGGGAAGGAAACGACCCCGCCTCCGCGTGCTTGGAGAGGGGAGGGGAGGGGAGGGACCCGAAACCGGGTTTCTGACGCCCCTCGTGCCTGCCAGCATCCGGGGCGGGGTCTTTCGTTTCAGCTTGAGCACCAGAATACGGATCGGGGAGGATTGGAACGATGGCTGCTGTGGATGTGCCGCATCGGGAGGGCGGCGAGGAGAAACAGGAGAACCGGCGCGTGCCCAAAGGAAAACCGACGGCCAACCGCTACGACCGGATGGAGTGGGCTGGCGCCTTTGGGGACCTTGGCACCCTCATTCCCTTCGTGGTCGGCTACATAGCCGTCCTTCACATGGATCCGGTGGGGGTGCTTCTGGCCTTCGGTCTCACCAAGGTGGCCGTTGGCTTCTTCTACCGAACCCCCATGCCGGTTCAGCCGATGAAGGCCATCGGCGGTGCAGCCATCGGCCAGGGAGGCGTCCTCACCCCGGGCATGGTGTACGGCTCGGGACTGGTAACAGCCGCCATCTGGCTGCTCCTGGGGTTAACCGGCACCGTGGACAGGCTGGCCAGGCTGGCCTCGGAGCCCGTCGTCAGGGGTATCGTTCTCGGCCTCGGCTTCACCTTCGTCTTGGAAGCCTTCCGGATGATGGGCAGCGATCCGATGGTGGCCGGAGTGGGGCTCGTCGTCACCTACCTTCTGCTCTCCAACCCCAAGGTGCCCGCCATGTTCGTTTTGCTGCTCTTCGGCATCGCCGTCGCCATCTTCCAGCAGCCCAACCTTCCCGCAAAGCTGGTCCAGGCCGGGATCGGTCTGCGCCTCCCCTCTCTCGCCCTCGGAAGCCTCTCCTGGCAGGACGTGCTCTGGGGTGGCCTCATCCTGGCGATCCCGCAGGTTCCTCTCAGCCTCGGCAACGCCTGCATCTCCGTGGTAGCGGAGAACAACGATCACTTCCCGGATCGGCCCGTCACCGAGCGAAAGGTAGCCACCTCCATGGGGCTGATGAACCTCTTCTCCCCCCTGATCGGCGGCATCCCCATGTGCCACGGGGCCGGGGGGATGGCCGGACACGTGCGGTTCGGAGCCAGGACCGGAGGGGCGCTCGTGATCCTGGGAAGCCTGATCATCGCCCTTGGCCTCTTCTTCGGCAACTCCGTGGAGCTGATCTTCCAGATGTTTCCCGTCGCGATCCTGGGGGTGATCCTCTTCTTCGCCGGCATAGAGCTCGCCCTCTCATCTCGGGACATCGGGGGCAAGAAGGAGGACGTCTACCTCATGCTGGTGACCGCGGCCTTCGCCACCTGGAACATGGGGGCTGCCTTCGTGGCGGGAGTGTTGCTCCACCAGGGCCTGAAGAGGGGCGTCGTCAAGCTGTAAGATCGACATCGGGGACTGTTACTTTGGGCGCTAAGCTCTCAACCATCGGAAGGTCTTGAACCCGTGTGGCAGCTCAGACAGGCCGTATCGAGTCGCCCCCGATGGTTAGCCGGCATCCCCGTCCCGCCCGAGGCCCCGACACCCGGTCCCCCGGCGTATGGCAGGTCGTGCACTGCTCCCGACCCTGAACCGGATGGGGCACCGCCATCGGCCCCGAGGATGTCGCCGTGGCCGTCGACGCGGCGGGCGGTTGAGACGACGGGGAGGTAGCCCCAGCCGCTGCTGGAGCCGGGTAGTGGCAGGTCTGGCAGTCGGCGCCGATGGTCTTGCCGGCTACTTCGCCACTCACGCCCACCAGCTTGCCGTGGCAGCGGAAGCAACCCTCGTGGCCGCTCCAGTCAGGATAAGTGCCCGGGGCAACCTTCATGTCGGGGAAGACGCTACCACGGTAGATGTTGCCTAGCTCCGCGACCGCCTGCTTTATCTGAGGGCCATACTGGCTATAGGCCTGGGCCTGCTGGCCGCTGTAGTACCCCTCGACGCCGTCGATCCGCTGCAGCGTCTCCTGGTACTGCTCCTGGCTCAGTTGCGAACGGGGATCGCCCACGGCCATCATCGCCTGCTGCTTGATGAATGGGATGCTCGGGCTGATCTTTCCCAGGGCCATCGCCTTGTCAACGCTATCCTCGATGGGCGGGAAGCTGTGGGCGGCCCGGTTGTGGCAGTCGATGCAGTCCATGAACCGCTGGTCGCTCTGGATGCGCGCTGGCGTCACCTGGTACTCCTGGCCCGGGTTGACGTACTCGTCCACGGACCCGTCGGGCTTCTCCACCCGCACCCAGCCGATCTCGCTGCGGTCCTCGTTGGAAGGCAAGTAGTACACCTTGGCAGAGGTGTGCCAGTGGATCCCCTGGCCCTGGGCGCTGCCACCCACCCGGAAGACCATGGACTGGGAGCTCGGCGTGTTCTTCTCATCCTGGGCATAGTGAATGGTGGTGCGGACTTGGTTGCCGTAAAACTGCTGCGGCCAGTGGCACTGCTCGCAGGTATCCCGGCTGGGGCGCAGATCGGTGATGGGAGCGGCGGTGGGGCGCTGGTATAGGTTGAAGGTGTAGTTGAACACCTGACGAATGCCGGAGACCTTGGACTTCACCAACCAGGAAGCCCCGGGACCTATGTGGCAGCTGGTGCAGGAAACCCGGGCGTGGGCTGAAGCGTCGTAGGCTGCGGCCTCGGGCTGCATCACCCGATGGCAGATGTCGCCGCAAAACTGCTTGGAGTCCATGAACTCGGCGGCTCCCCAGGTGGTGACGGCCATCAGCGACAAGACGGCTGCGGTCGCGGCTGCGAAGACGACGATCCCCCTTCGCTGTCTGGGGTCGTTGAGGTCGAGAAGGGGAAGGGCCTTGGCCACGATGCCCAGCTTGGCCAGGCGGCGGCGCTCCCGCATGGCGCCGATGGGGATCAGGATCAGTCCAAACACCAGGGCAGCCGGTCCCAACAGGAAGGTGAGGATGCCGGTGTAGGGGTTTGCGATGGCCCCTGTGGCACCCAGGGCCAGCAGCACCAGGATGATGACGAGGGAGAAGATCGCGATGGTGCCACCCAGGAGGCTGATGGGATTGAGCAGGGTCAACGGAAGCTTTCGTTGCATAGTACCTCTACGAGAGCCAGAGGGCTTCCCAACTGGGAAGCCCTCTGGGACACTGGTGTACTAGGGAAGCTTCGCCTCAAACCGTCGAGTGAGGCGTTCGCCGCGGCTTGAACTGATTGATAGAATAGCTGGCGCGGGAGGGATTGCCATGAGCACCATCGACGAATTGCTGCGCCAGCACGTC
>JAJZRD010000062.1 GCA_021845945.1 Chloroflexota bacterium | reverse complement strand
ACGAGGCTGCCATGGATTCCCGCTTGCGCGGGAATGACGGTCTCGAAGTCCTCGTCATGTCCGCGAAAGCGGGCATCCAGACGACACACGGCCTAGCTTCCCGTTTGCGCGGGAATGACGTGCCGGAATACCACCTGATCTCGGGCCAGGTGCTTAGGCCCGCCTCGTGGTGCAGCCTCAAGTGTCTCCTGCTGTTTCCGGCTGATCCACGCCTACGACCTGTCGGCCGGAGAGAAGCGGCAGAGGGCCAAGAGCTTGGTGAAGCGGTTGTGGGACTCGGGCAATGGGGGGCTCACCTGCGCCAGATCTGCCGGCACGCTCCTCCACGGGACCTACACGACCTCTCCACATCTCTCCACACCGCCCGCACATCCTCCTCACATCCTGCCCGTACTATTTGCATCGCAGGGAAGGGAGGAACCACAAATGGCAACCGCAACACCCGTCCGGGGATCGGCAGAGACTCTCAGGCTCGACGGCATCAAGCGTAGTCCAAAGGGGCTTCGCAGATATCTGACCCACACCAGTTTTCGTCGATTGGTCCAGCTAGGCTTCGCCGCCTTCATAGCCTACGTGACCGTTGTGCAGGTCGTGGTAGGAGAAGGGGGCGGGACGATAGTCGCATCTCCCGAGGCGTTCTGTCCGTTCGGCGGTCTGGAGAGCCTCTGGCGCTTCGTCACCAGCAGCGGCAAGACGCTCCCACACACGCACCTTTCCAACATGGTGCTCGCCGGGGCGTTCCTGCTTACCGCACTGCTCGCCCGCTTGGCTTTCTGTGGCTGGATATGCCCCTTCGGCTTCTTGCAGGAGTTGACCAGTGGCTTCAGCGCGATGCTCCAGAAGCGGGTGCCGGCGATCCGGAAGGCTATTCGGGCCATCGAGCGCTCGGGAGCCGGCCTGGCGGTGATTGACCGCCCGCTCCGCTTCCTCAAGTATGCCGTTCTCGCATGGTCGGTCACGGGTGCTGCCTACTTCGGCGTGATGGTGTTCCGCGACTACGATCCGTGGGCGGCCCTGCTTACCATCGCAGATCCGTCTTTCAGCTTCGGGCTGGCGGTGCTGATCGTCGTCCTGGTTGCCTCCTTCTTCGTCGAGAGACCCTGGTGCCGGTATGCTTGCCCGCTCGGAGCGGCCGGAGGGCTGGTGGCGAAGCTCAGCCCCGTCTATCTCAACCGCGAGGAGTCGGCGTGCAAATCCTGCGCGGCTTGCAGCGTCGGGTGCCCCATGGGGCTGAACGTCCACGCGGCGACCAGGATAGATCACCTTGACTGCATCGGCTGCCTGGAGTGCATCGACTCCTGTCCGAGGAGAGGTGCCTTGGAGCTGAAGGTCGGCCTGCCGATAGTGGGGAATTAGGGAGGAGAAGATGAAACTCAACCCCTTTGTCTTCGGGGTCCTGGTTCTGGCAGTGTTCATGGGAACGGTCCTCTCGGCTCAGGCGACAGGCAACTGGTCGATCTCGGGCAAGGTGACCGCTACAGGCGAGAAGGTCACGGCGACGGGGGCCAACCCCGACGAGATCAAGGGTTGGATGACTCTGGGCGAGGTTTCCGCAGCTTATGGAACGCCGTTGGAGGAGATCGTGAAGCAATTCGAGCTTCCGGCGGGCACAGATGGCAAGAAGCAACTCAAAGAACTGGAGAGCGAGAAGTTCTCGACGACGAAGCTCAAGGAGTGGCTGAAGCTTCGGACAGCCCAGTAACCGACCACGGAGAAGCTGGCAGCAGCTTGTGCGCCAGGGCCGTGAAGGCGAGAGCTGCCGCCGTGGGGCGGACGTCTTTGCGGGAAACGATGCTGATCTCCCTCTCGAGCCTGAGCCCCTCCACGGGAAGGGTCTTCAGCAAACCCTGGTGCAACTCCATCTCCACGCTGTACCCCGAGACGGCGGCGATCCCCATCCCCGCCATCACCCCCCGCTTGACCGCCTCGCAGCCGGCAAGCTCCATCACCCTGCCGAGATGAAACTCGCGGCGGCCCAGCTCATCCTCCAGGACTCTTCTGGTCCCGGAGCCGGGCTCGCGCAGAAGGAAGCGCTCGGATCGCAGCCGTTCGAGAGGGATGGAACCTTCCGAGGCCAACGGGTGCGAAGGGGGCGCCACAATCACCAGCCGGTCTCGGGCATACGGGAGGGACTGCAGGCCGGGCTGAAAGCCCATGCCCACGAAGCCCAGGTCCAACTCGTTGGCCAGCACTCGGCCCTCGATCTCCTGACTGTTGGCGACCAGCAGACTCGCCTCTATCCCCGGATACCGCTGCTGGAAGGCGGCCACGGCAGGGGGCAGCAGGTAGACGCCGGGGGTGCTGGAGGCCCCCAGCCGCAAGTGCCCCCTCCCCAGATTCGCCACCTCCGCAAGGGCCCGGACCAGCTCCTCCTCCACGTCGAAGAGCCTCTGGGCGTAGCCGTACACCATCCGTCCGGTCTCCGTGAGGAAGACCCGGTTGCCAGACTGCCCCAGGAGCTGAACCCCCAGCTCCCTCTCCAGTGACGCCACGTGGCGTGAGACGGCGGGCTGGCTGATGAAGAGATCCTCCGCCGCCCGGGAATAGGAAAGGCGGCGGGCAACGGCGATGAAGATCCTCAAGCGGTAGAGGTTCACAGTTATAACCCAACTGAATAGACGATATTCGGAATCGGCAGTGGCATTATAGCATCGCCGGTGATAGCCTTCAGGCCATGATACACACTACGTTCGATCCCAACCCGATCTTCAAGCTCACCTCCCTCTCCCACGGGGCCGGTTGAGCTTGCAAGATAGGTCCCGCGGACCTGGCGCAGGTTCTGCGCTATCTACCCCCCATCTCGGACCCCCGGCTGATGATCGGCCCGGGGAGCCTGGATGACGCCGCCGTTTACCGCATCAGCGACGAGCTGGCACTGGTCCAGAGCGTCGACTTCATCACTCCGGTCGTAGACGACCCGCATGACTTCGGCGCCATCGTCGCCGCCAACGCCCTCTCCGACATCTACGCCAAGGGCGCGACCCCCATCCTCGCCCTGAACCTGGTGGGCTTCCCAGCCAAGACCTTCCCCCTACACATCCTGGGCGAGATCCTGCGGGGCGGAGCCGAGAAGGCCGCCGAGGCGGGGGTGTTGGTTGCGGGGGGGCACTCCCTGGACGACGGCGAGCCCAAGTACGGCATGGCGGTGACCGGCCTGGTCCACCCCGACCGGGTGGTGACCAATGCTGGGGCAAAGGCCGGGGACCTGCTCTTCCTCACCAAGCCGCTGGGGATCGGCCTCATCACCACCGCCATCGACCGCCGCCTGGCCGATCCACGAACCATCGAGCGGGCCGTAGCCGTGATGTCGACCCTCAACCGGGCGGCTTCCGAGGCGATGCTGGCGGTGGGTGTGGACGCCTGCACCGACGTGACCGGCTTCGGGCTGCTGGGCCACCTCCACGAGATGGCCCTCGCCAGCGGGCTTTCGGCGGAGGTGGAGCTGGAGCGCGTCCCGGTGCTGGAGGAGGCGTGGGAGCTGGCCCGGAGGGGGGTCGTTCCCGACGGCACCCACAACAACCGCCACTACCTGGAGGGCAAGGTCCGGTGGGAGGGGATCGGCAGGGAGGAGCAGCTGGTCCTGTGCGATGCCCAGACCTCGGGGGGGCTGCTGATCGCATGCCCGCCGGAACGGGAGGCGGACATGGTCCGTGAGACGGAGAGAGCCGGGGTTTCGGCCGTTCTCATCGGTCGCGTAGTGTTGGGCGTGCCGGGGCAGATCTCGGTCAGGCGCGGGGAACAATTGGGATCCGACCGGGGCGATGGTAGGCGCAACGAGCAGACAACGAGCAGAAGCAGATAAGAAAGGTGACTCTCATGAAGTGCAACGTAGGTGGTGCAGACAAGATTGTCAGGATAATCCTCGGCCTCCTGATCCTTGGGGCAGGCGTGATGTTCCACAACTGGCTGGGGGTTATCGGCCTGGTGCCCCTTCTTACGGGCGTTGCCGGGCGCTGTCCCCTCTACCTGCCCTTCGGCCTATCGACCTGCGGCGCCAAGAAGCGGGCCCAGGTCTCTTGACTCAAGAGGGAGGATGATAGGTGGCTAAGACGCTCACGATCTTCCTGGCGACGACGCCCTACGGCTACGAGAACACCCAGACGGCCATGAAGCTGGCCGAGGCGGCCCTGGACAAGGGTAACCAGGTGGTCCTCTTCGCCTCGGCCGATGGGATCCACAACTTCACCAAGGGGCAGGGTCCTCAGGCCCTGCCCAATGCCGAGGAGGGGTTCTCCCGCCTGATCGCCAGGGGGCTGCGGGTGGAGCTTTGCGGGAGCTGTCTCAAGTTCCGGGGGGTGGGCCGCGCGGACATTATCGAGGGGGCCGCACCCAGCTCGCTCAAGACCCTCTTCGGCATCGTCGCCGAGACCGATGCCTTCCTGACCCTGGGCGCCTAAGCACACTGACGCAGGTTCGATTCAGGAGACGGGTCCAGGGCGTAGCGCCTGGCGGGGATGTGGGGTGTCCCCACAAACTCATACATATGTGTATCGGAGTGCCTAGAGGAGGAAAGGATTGGATAGCGGGAAGCGGATGACCATAGTCGTGCGACGGGCCCCCTACGGCACCATCGACGCGGCGGAGGCGATCCGGCACGCCGCCGGCGGGCTGAGCTTCCAGGTCCCGACCACGCTCCTGCTGATAGAGGACGGGGTCTACGTGGCGAAAGGCGGCCAACAGCCCGAGGGGTTGGGGTATCTCTCGCTGTCGCGGGCGCTGGAGGAGTACCTGACGCGCAGGGCTCACGACCAGGAAGGCCGTGAGATGGCAGGCAGCGTCGTGGTCCACGGCCCGTCGGCCCGGGAGCGGGGACTCGCCCCTGAGGACCTCATCTTGGAGGCGAAGGTGGTCGAGGAGGCCGAGACGGCGCGTCTCCTGGCCGAGAGCGGCTGGACCCTGGTCTACTGACGGAGGAGAGACCGATGCAAGAACCGGCAAAGAAGCTAGTGGTCCTGCGAAGCGGGCCCGGCGCTGCGGCTGTGGGGCTGAGGTCCGCCGCGGAGATGGCGCGACAGGGCGAGAAGGTATCCCTCTGCCTTATCCAGGACGGGGTGCTCTGCGCCCTGAAGGGTAACGAGAGTCCCTCGGGGGATCTCGTGACCCAGGTGGTGGAGGCAGGGGTGGAGCTTCGCTACCTGGAGGATGACCTTGTGGCCCGAGGCTTTGGCGGGGCTGACCTGCGAGTCGAGGCGAGGCCCCTCGGTTACGGCGAGCTGGTGGACTTGATGCTCGCCGACGGCCAGCAGCTACTGGGCGCCTTCTAGGAGGCGAACGACAGCGAGGACCCGGGCGAGGAAGCCTTCCCCAAGACGCAGAGGCGGGGCGTAGCGACCATCGCTGCGCCCCCGACCATAGGAAGAGACACAGGCTTTGAGCCTGTGGAGGGTGGGCACATGAGACCAATCTACCTGGACTACAACGCCACAACCCCGCTGGATCCGGAGGTGGTGGAGGCCATGGGCCCCTACCTGGCCCCGGGTCTGGACGGGCGCTTCGGCAACCCCTCCAGCTCCCACGCTTATGGACAGGAGGCCCATGCGGCCGTGGAGGAGGCCCGGGCCCGGGTGGCCTCCCTGCTGGGCTGCCCCCCTCAGGAGGTGGTCTTCACGGGAGGGGGGAGCGAGGCCGACAACCTGGCCCTGGTGGGCATCGCCGAGGCGCACCGGGATAAGGGAAACCACATCATCACCAGCCAGATCGAGCACCCGGCGGTGCTGAATAGCTGCCGCTACCTTGAGAAACGGGGATACTCCGTGACCTACCTCGTGGCGGACCCCGGGGGTAGAGTGAACCCAGAGGACGTGGAGCGGGCGATCACTGACCAGACGATCCTCGTCTCCATCATGCACGCCAACAACGAGACGGGGGCCATCCAGCCCATCGACGAGATCGCCGCCGCCGCCCGGCGCCACGGGGTCTTCGTCCACACCGACGCCGCCCAGTCGATGGCGAAGGTGGGAACCCGGGTGGACGACCTGGGGGTGGACCTGCTCACCGTGGCCGGGCACAAGCTGTACGCTCCCAAGGGGGTGGGAGCCCTCTACATACGAGGCGGGGTCGTGTTGGAGCCGTTGATCCACGGGGCAGCCCACGAGGGCGGCCGGCGGGCGGGGACGGAGAACGTTCCATACATAGTGGGGCTGGGCAAAGCCTGCCAGGTGGCCGAACGGACCACGGGTGAGTACGTCCCCAGGATGCGCTCCCTCCGGGACCGCCTCCACGAGCTTCTGGCCCAAAGGATTCCCGGCCTTGCGCTGAACGGACACCCGACCGATCGGCTTCCCAACACCCTGAACCTCAGCTTCCCGGGCGTGGACGGAGAGGAGCTACTGGCGGCAACGCCCCAGGTAGCAGCCTCCACGGGCTCGGCCTGCCACGCGGGCCGGACCGAACCGTCGGGGGTGCTCACGGCCATGGGCCTGCCCCGGGACAGGGCGCTGGGAGCCGTGCGACTCAGCCTGGGGAAGTTCACCACCGCTGACGAGGTGGAGCGAGCGGCGGAGGCGTTGGCGGAATCATGGAGGCGGCTTGCTGGCGGAGAGGGGGGTGGAGGGCGTTAGGCCATGCCCAAGGCACTGCTCGATCCCAGCCGCTGCCGGCCAGACCAGTGTCCGGGAGGGGTGTGTGCCCTGCGGCGTCTCTGCCCGGTGCGGGCTATCTACCAGGAGGAGCCGTTCGAAATGCCCGCGTTCGATTGGGGGCGGTGCAACGCCTGCTCGAAGTGCGTGGCGGCCTGTCCTCTGAAGGCCATTTCGCTGGTGAACTGAGCGGATGGCCTGTCAATATGAGCTTTGAGGGTGAAGGTGCATCACGGCGCAGCTTCTTTCGCGGCTTACCGCGCCGAATCGTACGACGACTGGTATGCCACGCCGGAAGGCAGCCGGATAGCCAGGGCAGAGGAGGCCCTGTTGGGTCAGCTGCTGGCCTCTCTCCAGGGGGTTCGTACGGCCCTGGACATCGGCTGCGGCACGGGGCACTTCACCCGCTGGCTGGCCTCCCGTGGAATGGAGACGATGGGGCTGGATCTGTCCCCCGCCATGCTCGCGGTGGCTCGGGAGCGGAGCCCCGGGATCCGCTACTTCCAGGGGGTGGCGGAAGCCCTGCCCTTTGCCGACCGGAGCTTCGACCTGGCCGCCTTTGTCACCAGCCTGGAGTTCGTGGCGGACCAGGAGCGGGCTCTCCTGGAGGCTGCTCGGGTGGCCCGCCGGGGGCTGCTGCTGGGGGTGCTGAACCTGGCGAGTCCGCTGGGGATCTACCGGAAGGCTCTCTCTCGATTCCGGCCCTCCCGCTATCGCCATGCCCGGTTCTTCACTCCCTGGGGCCTCAAACTTTGGGTTTGCCGGCAACTGGGAGAGCGCGTGGAGCGGATTGCCGTTCGCACCACCCTTTGGCCGCGAGCCGTCCCCCTCGGGACCTCACGGCTGCCCTTCGGGGCCTTCGTCGGGGCGGTCGTGGTCTTCAAGGACGAGAGTTAGGGAGTGTGCCGATGGAAGGGACCGAGATGGAGCTGGCCCGGCTGGAAGAGGATCTGGAGGAGCTGCTGGAGGAGAAGCGATTGAACATGGCCAGGCCGATGCGGGGGGCGGTGCGCGATGCCCTGCGTAGCCAGTTCGAGCGGGCAGAGGAGCGGCTCCGGGCTCGGATCGCCGCCCTCCGGGGCGCGAGTCCGGAGGGAGCCCCCGCCGACGGGGCGGAGGGATAGCCTGCCATGGTGACCGAGACAGCCATATCTCATGCTCGATGCGAGCGGGCTGTGCCGGCCAGGGTTGTGGCGATCTTCGCCCATCCCGACGACGCCGAGTTCACCTGCGGTGGGACTGTGGCTGCTTGGACCCAGGCAGGCTCCAGCGTCGCTTACGTCGTCTGCACCGACGGGGATAAGGGCGCCGACGACCTGTCCCTGAGGAGTGACGAGCTGGCGGAGCTGCGCCGCGAGGAGCAGCGGGAGGCCGCCCGGAGGCTGGGGGTCAGGGATGTGTTCTTCCTGGGACACCCCGACGGCGGCTTGGCCCGCGTCGGGGGCCTGGAAGAGGAGCTGGTGCGGCTGATCAGGCAGTTCCGCCCGGATCTGATCCTGGCCTGGGATCCCTGGAAGCGCTACCAGCTTCACCCGGACCACCGGGCCGCAGGCATGGCCTCCCTGGACGCTGTGGTTGCCGCGTCCAACCCAAGGATGTATCCAGAGCAGTTGGATCGGGGCCTGGCGCCCCACAGTACGGAGACAGTCTACCTCTTCGGAGCAGAAGAACTGGACACCTGGGTGGACGTGAGCGAGACCTTCGGCGCGAAGCTGGAGGCCATCGCCCTGCACAAGAGCCAGGTTATTCGCGCGGAGGACCTGGCCGGATGGATGACCCGATGCAATCAAGAGTACGGAACCCAGGCCGGCTGCGCCTACGCCGAGGCATTCAAGGCGCTCAAGCCCTTCTGTCAGCTTTGATGCTAGTAGCGGGCCCCGTCGGGGCCCAGATAGAGAGGTAGACGTGGCCAGGAACACTGTTGTGGTACTCGGCGGCGGGGTGGGCGGTCTCGTGGCCGCCAACGAGCTTCGGACTCGGTTGGGCGCTGAGCACCGGGTCGTTCTGGTGGACAAGAATAGGGACTTCCTCTTTGCTCCCTCCCTCCTCTGGCTGATGGTGGGCTGGCGACAGCCAAGGCAGATTACCAAGGATTTGTCCCGACTGGTACTCCCGGGGGTGGAGCTGGTGCAGGCGGAGGTCCGGGAGATCGACGCTGCCGGCGGTCGGGTGGTCACCAGCACCGGCACCCTGCAGTACGACGCCCTGGTGGTAGCCCTGGGGGCGGCTCTCGCCCCGGAGGCGATGCCGGGCTACTCGGAGGCTGCCCACAACTTCTTCGACCTGGAAGGGGCTGTCGGGCTCGCCCGGGCCCTCCAGGGTTTTCAGGGAGGTCGTCTCCTCGTGGCCGTCTCGGCGCTGCCCTACAAGTGCCCGGCGGCACCCTACGAGGCCGCCTTCCTGCTAGAGGATGCGCTCGGCCGGCGGGGTGTGCGCGACCGGACCCAGATCGAAATCTTCACCCCGGAGCCCCAGCCCATGCCCGTGGCGGGTCCTGTCCTGGGCCAGGCGGTGACGGGCCTGCTGGCCCAGCGGGGCATCGGCTTTCATCCCAACAGACCGACAGCTTCTATCGACCCGGAGCGCCGGGAGCTGGTCTTTCAGGACGGGTCGCGGGAGGGCTTCGACCTGCTGGCAGCCGTCCCACCCCACAGGGCGCCCCAGGTCGTCAAGGAGTCTGCCCTCGCCAACGAGGCGGGCTGGGCACCGGTGGACAAGCACACTCTTCGCACCCGATTCGAGAACGTCTATGCCCTGGGCGACGTGACGGCCATCACCCTGTCCAACGGCAAACCGCTTCCCAAGGCCGGCGTGTTCGCTCACGCCGAGGCATTGGCTGTTGCGCGAAGCCTCGCGGCGCAGCTCTCGGGCGGGCATCGGGAGGAGTTCGACGGCGCCGGCTTCGGCTGGATGTAGGTGGGTGGAGGCGAGGCCGCTTTCGCCGCCGGAGACTTCTATGCCGAGCCCAATCCGGTGGTAGACCTCAAGCAACCGGGTCGCCTGATGCACTGGGGCAAGGTGCTGTTCGAGAGCTACTGGTTGGGCGACGGTCTGATCCGAACCCTTTCCCGCCTCGGCCTCGAACTGGGAGGTCGATGGCTGGGGATGAAGGTGGACTTGTGAGGAGGAGACATGGGAGACAAGCAGGAGAGGCGCGGCGACCTCATGTTCGAGGGGCGCCGCCGGAGGGCACTGGAGACGCTGGGGCTGGACAGGGACGCAACCCCTGAGAAGATCACCCAGCGTTACCGGGCTCTGGCCCGTGAGAACCACCCGGATCACCATCCAGGAGACGAGGAGAAGGCGGCCCGCTTCAAGAAGATCGCCCAGGCCTACTCCTTCCTGATGCGGGGCTCGGGGGACGGGGAGGGCGACCCGGCCGCCGTCAAGGTGGAGGACAGCTACGCGAAGTGGTGGTGGGATCAGTGGGGTGACGCCTACTAAAGGCAGGAACCTCGACCGAGTGACACTTCCTCCAGCCGCTCTTGTCTCGTGTGCCGAGGGAGTGCCGGGAAAGGAGCCCAGCGAGATGAATGTGAGCTGCCAGTTCTCCCTGTACCCACTGAGACAGGAGAAGCTCGGAGAGGTCCTCGGCGAGGCGCTTCGAGAACTCGACCAGATCGGGGTCTCGTATCGTGTGGGCAGCATGGGCACCGAGATGGAAGGGGAAGAGGAAGACGTCTTCAGCGCCCTGCGTAGCACCTTCAGGCGAGTCGCCGAGCACGGCGATGCCGTCCTGGTGGCGACCATCTCGAACGCTTGCGGTGGCTAAGATGCCCAGGGGCAGGCGATCCATTTCTGGCGAGAAGACAGGCAGTAAGGTCGGGCGTCTTTCTTTCACAAGTCCTTCACATCCGGCCGGTATAATATGCGGTCGAGGCAACTCGCCCGCACAGCCGGGGTTGGCCGCCAACAACGATCGCCAGGGGGACAATGCTGGACTTCTTACGCCGATTCTTCCGTGCCGCCGGGCCAGAGCCAGCTCGCCAGCTTGAAGAGGAAGACCCAAGGGTGACGCTGGCGCAAAGACTGCAGACGCTCGACCGCGAACTGGCCGAGGCCGGCGAGAGCTTGCGGGCGGTCGCCGCGATAAGACGCGACCTGGAGATGCGCCGCACCCGAACGGACGAGCTGGTTGCCCGCCACACTGGACAGGCGGAGCGCGCCGTGGCCCTGGGGCGGGATGATCTTGCCCGCCAGCTGTTGGCCGCGCGCTGGGAGGCGGAGAAAAGGCGCGACGAGCTGCAGGAGAGCCTCGCCGAGGTGAACCGCCAGCAGGAGGCTCTGGAGGCCGCGCGGGAAGCCCTCCGGCAGAAGACGGAGCAGTTCCGGGCCCGAAAGGCTGAGATGGACGCGCGCCTGTCCGCTGCTGAGACGCGAATTCGCCTCCAGGAGGCGATGGCCTCCATCTCGGAGGATGTGGCCGCGGTTGCCCGGGCGCAGGGCCACCTCGAGGAGCAGCTGGAGGCGACGCGGGCGCGGACGGATGCTCTGGCAGAGCTTGCCCCTCGTGGTGCCACTATCGGAGGCGAGGAGGACCCGCTGGAGCGAGAGATCGCTCGCCTGGAACGGGCCCAGCGGGTGGACCGCGAGCTGGACCGCATCAAGCAGGAGGCGACGGCCGAGAAGGACGCCAGCGAAGCGAGGGAAGGGAAAAGGGAAGGGTAGAGGAGACAGTGGGCCACCACGACAGGGGCAGGCACCACCGCGGCGGATGGAAGGAAAGGGGGAGAGCGAATATGATGTGCCACCACGGAGCCGGCATGCTGCTGCGTCTGGCCGAAGATGCAGTGGCCGAGAACCGGCGACGGCGCGGTGTAGACATGCCTGCGCCTCGCCCCGAAGGCGAGCGCCTGCGCGAGGAGCTGCGTCTGCTCTACGCTCGGGGCGACCTGGATCGGCAGACCTTCCTGGAGATGCGGGAACTGGCCGAGCGAGGCGAGCTGACCTGGACCGACCTGGGGGAGGCGCGGCGCCAGGCCGAGGATGTGCGCGCCATGGAGTCGCCCGAGGCCAGGGAGGCCGGGGTGGCCCTGGCCAGGCTGCGCCGGCAGGAGAAGGCGCTGGATCGGGCCAGGGTGGACTCGGAGGCCACGGCCAAGCGGCTGGAGGAGCAGTTGGCGGACCTGGAGGCGCAGGCCGGCCGCGATGAGGAGGAGGCCCGCCGGGTAGTCCTCGCGGACGAGGCGCGCGCTCGCTCCGTCCTCGAACATCGAGTGTCGGTGCTGGAGCAAGCGGAGCGGCTGCGAGAGAGCATCCGTGGGCTGCGCCAGGACATCCAGCGGATGGATGACCTGCAGGGGCAACTGAAGATCCAGGGACAGGAGTTGGAGGCCGGACTGGCAAGAGCGCGGCTGGGGACCCTGGAGCGAGAGATCCGTAGAGACGGCGGGCGGCAGGGGTAAAGGATACTGCTGAGATCACCCGAGACAAGTACGAGCAGATACGGGGCGACCTCGAAGGGAGGTAGGTGGATGGTCCATCCCCTTGCCAGATGCGTTGTCTAAAGGTCCGCATCGCGCTCCTGTGCATCGCTGCCGCCCTGGCGGTCGGGGCCGTGGCTTGCGTCCACTCCGATGATCTAAAGGTGGATCTGAGCAAGCGCGAGGATCTGCCCGGCGTGCGACCCTCCAGGGAAACCGATGTCGCTTCCGCCTCCTCGCCGTTACGTGTCGCGGTGACAGGGCTCTTGACCCCCGCAGAGACGCTGAGCGGCTACACGGGCTTCCTGACCTACCTGGAGGAAGGGCTGGGGCGGCCCATAAAGCTGGTGCAGCGGGGAACCTACGCCGAACTCAACGCCCTGATGCAGGCCCGGCAGGTGGATCTGGCGCTGGTGTGCCCGCTGCCCTACGTCCAGGGGCACCGCGCGTTCGGCATGGAGCTGCTGGCAGCGCCGGTGCATCGCGGCCGTCCTGCCCACTATTCCTACCTGGCGGTGCCTGCCGACAGCGCTGTCACCACCCTGGAGGACCTCCGGGGGAAGACCTTCGCCTTCTCCGACCCCAACTCCCATTCCGGCTGGCTGGCACCCGCCTACCAACTGGCTCTCCAAGGGAAGACTCCGGACAGCTTCTTCGGCCGGTACGTCTTCACCTACCACCATAGCGAGAGCGTGCGGGCGGTGGCCGATCATCTGGTGGACGGCGCCGCGGTGGACAGCCTCGTCCACGACTACCTGGTCAGCACGGATCCCGTGCTCGTCGACAAGACAAAGGTGGTTGCCCGTTGGGGGCCGTATCCGAGTCCTCCGTTCGTCGTGCACCCCGACCTGGACCCCGGCCTGAAAGAGCGCCTGCGCCACCTCCTGATCGGCATGAACGAGGACCTGCACGGTCGGGAGGTGCTCGGGAAGCTGCAATTGGACGGCTTCGCGGCGATTCAGGACGGCGCGTACGACCAGGTCCGCGAGATGGATGCGAGGGTGAGCGCCGCGGGCATCGTCAGGAGATAGAAGCGATGCTGGGCCGTTTGTGGACCCGTTTCTGGTCTCGGGCCGGCGGGGTGAGCATCCTGGCCAAGATCATGGGCATAGTGCTGCTGGTAGTGCTTGCCCAGGGACTGGCCGTGGCCTGGTACGTCAAGAACAACGTGGCTTCCTCTCTCGAGGGGGAGCTGCAGTTCCGCGGCACCGCCATAGCCGTGGGCCTGGCGACCCAAGCGGCCGACCGGATCCTGACAGACAACCTCTTTGAACTTCACCGGGTTGCCCAGGATACCCTTAGGGCCGACGGGGACGTGCGCTACGTGTTCATAGAGGACGCCGAGGGGCGGGTTCTGGTTCACACATTCGGCGGTGGATTCCCCGTCGCCCTCCTCGGTATCAACCGACCGAAGGGCGGCTCCCCGCAGGCAGTGAAGCTGAGCACGGAGGCGGGGCGACTCATCGATGTTGCCGTCCCCATTCTCAACGGCGAGGCCGGCAGCGTTCACGTTGGCATGTCCACGGCTGACGTCGGCGCGGCCATCGGCAAGAACACCGAATTCATCTTGCTGATCGCCACCCCCCTCGTCCTCGTTCCCGGGCTGGCCCTGGCGTACCTACTGGCGACCGTCATCAGCCGCGCCCTCCGCGGTGTGGTGAGGGCGGCCGACGCCGTCGGCAGGGGCGACTTCGCGCAACCCGCCCCGGTCTGGGCCAGGGATGAGATCGGGCGCCTGGCGGGTGCCTTCAACGAGATGAGGGATCGGCTGGGTGCCTCTCACCAACAGCTGCTCCGCCGCCACCGGGAACTCTCTCTGCTCAACGCCACTGCCCGTGCTGCCAGCAGCTCTCTCACCCTCGACGACGTCCTCAGGGGGGCTCTCGAGAAGATCTGCGAGTCGATGGAGATGCAGATGGCACACGTCTGCATCCTTGGTCAGAGTAAAGGGCTCATCTCCTTCACCTACCTCCACAACCCGCACCCCACGTTGATACGCGAGGGTACCTACCAAGGACCCTCCGCCTGCCCCTGCGCCGAGGAGCTGGCCGGAAGCCCCTATGTGGAAGACGCACCGTCCCAGCCCTGCCCCGTCGCCGACGGAAAGGCGTCAGACCGCTTCCCGAGCGCTCAACCATGCATCTGCCTCCCCCTGCGGGCCAAGAAACGCCTCCTGGGGGTCATGCACCTGGCCCGGCGAGGTGATTCGCCCCTTGCACCAGAAGACATCCAGCTCCTCACGGGCGTCAGCGAACAGCTTGCCGTGGCCGTGGAGAACGCCGGACTGTGGGAGGATCTGAAGGAGAGAGAGGCGGTGAAAGGCCAGTTGCTGGAGAAGATCATCGTCGCCCAGGAGGAGGAGCGGCGACGAGTGGCCCAGGAGCTTCACGATGAGGCCGGGCAGGCGCTCACTGCCTTGCTGGTGGAGCTACGCGCCCTGGAGCTGACGGACCCCAGGGACGGACTGGAGGCCAGGGTCGCCGAGCTGCGGGCCCTGGTAGCGGACTCCCTGCGGATCGTCCAGAACATCGCCCTGGAATTGAGGCCCAGCATGCTGGATGACATGGGGCTCCTGCCGGCCCTGCGCCGTTACATTCAGACCTACGCCGGTAGATACGGTCTGCGTGTGGATTTCCAGACCAGCGGCGTGGAGGAGTTGCGACTCCAGCAGGCCGCGGAGACGACCATCTACCGCATCCTCCAGGAGGCCCTCACCAACGTGGCCCGCCACGCGTCGGCAAGCAGCGTCAGCGTTGTCCTGACGCAGCGGGACCACCAGTTGGTGGGCATTGTAGAGGACGACGGCAGAGGCTTCGACGTGGGGCAAGCGCTGGGGCGCCGCGAGGCGAGCCTGGGCATCGCTGGCATGCAGGAGCGGGCATCCCTAGTGGGAGGGCGCCTGGCCGTGGAGTCAAGACCCGGCGAAGGCACAACCGTGTTCGTCGAGGTGCCATTGGACGTCAATATTGCTGGGGGTGGCTTCGGTGAGTAAGATTCGCATCCTCATCGCGGACGATCACGGGGTGCTGCGGGCGGGTCTCAGGGTCCTCTTCAACTCCCAACCCGATATGGAGGTGTGCGGCGAAGCCGCCAACGGTCGCGAAGCGATCGCCAGG
This sequence comes from Chloroflexota bacterium, assembly GCA_021845945.1. The sequence goes on along the minus strand of JAJZRD010000062.1, from coordinate 847 downwards.
ACGGCAGAGACGTTGCCAGACCTGGTTCTTCTGGACCTGAAGATGCCCGAGCTGGGCGGCAGCGAGGCGATGGGCCGCATCCGGGCCGCTCACCCTGCCGCCAGAGTCCTCGTCCTGACCATGTACGATGATGAGAGCTACCTGAGGATGGCTCTGGATGCGGGAGCTTCGGGCTACGTCCTCAAGGCAGCCGCGGACATCCAGCTCCTGTCAGCCATCCGAGCCGTCCACGGAGGCGGCGTCTACCTGGACCCGGCCCTCGGCCGCGCCGTGGTGGAGGGCTATCTATCGGCCAGAGCCGATCCCGAGATGCAAGCTGCTGGAAAGCGGAGCGCCGACACCCTGAGCGAGCGGGAGCGCGAAGTCATACGGCTCTTGGCCCACGGCTACACCAACCAGCAGATCGCCGAGCAGCTAATCCTGAGCGTGAAGACGGTGGAGGGGTACAAGGCTCGCATCTGCGAGAAGCTGGGCCTTCGTGGCCGCGCCGCCCTGACCCGCTATGCCTTGGAGAAGGGCCTCGTCTCGGATTCGCCTTAGCCCTCGAAATGCCCGCACCTACCCGATCCCTCCGTTTTCCCCAGGGCCCAACCCCTTCCCCCAATGACTCCTGCCGCCTGGCTCCGTGGCAATAGGGTTTTCCCCGTCAACGGCTATGCTCATCCAGGGGTTTCCCCGCTACAACACACCGCGTGGACATGCCAAGATCCCACGAAAGCAATGAAGCCATCTATCTGAGGGGGTATCGCCATGGCTGACAAGACGGCGGAAACTGGCCCCGAGGCGGTCGAAGCGGCGACGGACGGCCAGCGAAAACGAGTGGATCGCCGCGGCTTCTTGAGAGGGC
>JAJZRD010000061.1 GCA_021845945.1 Chloroflexota bacterium | reverse complement strand
CTGGAGGTGGTGGCTGGTGGTGGCTTCGATCCTGGCGAAGGCTTCGCACAGCTCGGTGAGTTGCATAGTGCCCCCGGCGGCGTGATGGCATTAGCTGTGCCCTGTGTTCGGCGCATGGGGCGGGATGGGGTGTCTGGCGGTCGGGGAGGGCGGCGCGGAGGTGGATCGGATGAACAGGGCGGAGGGGGAACGCAAGCGGCTGCCGGCGCGGGTCGAGCGGGAGGCAGAGCGGACCGCGGAGCTGGCCAGGGCCAACGAGGAGCTGCGCAGCGAGATCGCCGAGCGGAAGCGGACGGAGGGGGAGCTGCGAGCCCGGGAGCGGCAGCAGGCGGCGGTGGCCCGGCTCGGCCAACGGGCGCTGGTCGGCGTGGAGCTCTCCACTCTCATGGACGAGGCGGTCTCGCTGCTCGCCCGGGCGCTCAACGTGGAGTACGCCAAGGTGCTGGAACTGCTTCCCGACGGCAGGGCGCTGCTGCTGCGGGCGGGGGTGGGGTGGAGGAAGGGGTTCGTGGGGCACGAACTGGTGGACGCGGGTGCCGGATCGCAGGCCGGCTACACCCTCCTCTCGCAGAAGCCGGTCATCGTGGAGGATCTGAGCGCCGAGAGGCGCTTCAGCGGGCCGCCGCTGCTGGTCGAGCACGGGGTGGTGAGCGGCATAAGCGTCATCATCAGGGGGCCAGAGCGCCCCTTCGGCGTGCTGGGCGCCCACACTGCCAGGCGGCGAAGGTTCAGCCGGGACGACGTCAACTTTCTCCAGGCCGTCGCCAACGTGCTGGCAGAGGCGATCGGACGGAAGCGGGCAGAGGAGGAGCGGGAGCGGCTGCTGCTGGAGGTGAGGCGCAGGGCGGCGGAGCTGGACGCCACCATCGCCTCCATCGCGGACGGGGTCGTGATCTACGGTCTGGAGGGAGAGATCCTGCTGATGAACCCGGCCCTGGAGAAGATGATGGGCTACTTTCCCGGGGTGCGCGGGCTACCGCTGGCCGAGCGGCTGGCGCGGCTGCGGGTCGAGACGGCGGAGGGCAAGCCTTTTCCGGTAGGGGAGCTGCCGGTTCGTCGGGCGCTGCGGGGCGAGACGGTGCAGAGCGTGGTGATGGCCGTGTATCCCACTCCGGGGAGGACCGTGTGGGTTTCGGTGAGCGTCGCACCGGTTCGCACCCCCGACGGCAGCGTGCTGGGGGCAATAGTAACCCTCACCGACATCACCCATCTTCGGCAGCTGCAGGAGCAGCGGGCCAAGTACATCCTGGGCATCTCCCATGGGCTGCGGACGCCGCTGACGGTGGTTCAGGGGCATGCCCAGCTGCTGCTGCGGGCGGTGGAGAGGACGGGGGCGGATGGCCAAATGCGGCGGAGCGCCGAGTCGGTGATCGCCTCCGCGCGACGGATGAGCGTGATGCTGAGGGACCTGGTGGATCTCACCGAGATGGAGGCGGGGCGGCCGGTGAGGCTGAGCCGGGTGGCGGTGGACCTGCGCTCCCTGGTGCTGGAGCTGAAGGGGCGGTTGGCGGGGCTGCTGGAGACGGAGCGAATCCGAGTGGAGGCCCCTGAGGGGCTGCCGGAGGTGTCGGCCGACACGGACCGGGTGGAGCGCATCCTGATCAACCTGCTGAGCAACGCCCTGCGGTACGCGGACCCCGGGACCGAGGTCGTCGTGAGGCTATCCCACCGCGACGGTGAGGTGACGACCTCCGTGATCGATCGGGGGAAGGGCATCCCGGCCGAGGAGATGCCGCTGCTGTTCGAGCCGTATCAGCGGGCGATGGTGACGCGCGGGGCCCAGGAGCGGCTGGGGCTGGGGCTGTACATCACCAAGGGGTTGGTGGAGGCCCACGGGGGGCGGATCTGGGCCGAGAGCGAGGTGGGCAGGGGCAGCAGCTTCAGCTTCGCCCTACCGGAGGCGGCGGCCGGTGGTTGATGTCTTCGGACGGGGAGACGGGGTGACGGGGTGGCGGAGAGAGGGGGAGAGGGGGTGACGGGGCGATCACCAGGAGGGGATCGCGGGCAGGAGCCGGCTCCTACGGTCCGGGGGCTGACCGGCGAGGAGGTCCGGCGCCGGCGAGCGCGGGGGGAGGTCAACCGGGTCGCGCTGCCGACCAGCCGTCCGGTGGGCGACATCCTCCGGGGGAACATCCTGACCCTCTTCAACGCCGTCCTGGCCGGCGCGGTGGTGCTGCTGCTGACGATCGGGCAGCTGCGCGACGCGTTCCTCACGGGGGGGCTGATCGTCTTCAGCGTCGGGGTGAGCATGGCCCAGGAGATTCGGGCGAAGCTGCGGCTGGAGAGGATCGCCCTGCTGGCCCGCGTCCGGGTGCGGGTGATCCGGGACGGAAGGGAGCAGACGATCGACCAGGACGACCTGGTGCTGGGCGACTACTTGCTGCTATCGCGAGGGGAGCCGGTGGTGGTGGACGGGAGGGTGGTTCTGGCGGATCGGCTGGAGATCGACGAATCCCATCTGACCGGCGAGAGCGAGCCGGTGGTGAAGGTCGCGGGGGACAGTGTGCTCTCCGCCAGCTTCTGCGTGGCCGGGACGGGGATATACGTGGCGGAGGGGATCGGGGAATCGAGCTACGCGCAGAGGCTTGCGGCGGCGGCCAGGAGCTACCAGTACTCGCGGACCCCGATCCAGAGGTCGCTGGACCGGGTGCTTCGGGTGCTGCTGGCGATCGTGGTGGCGATCAGCCTGCTGCAGGCGACGGTGTTCCTCCTCCGCGGCGGGTCGGTGACCGACGCGATCCGGGCCACGGCGGTGGTGGCGACCCTGGTGCCCCAGGGGCTGCTGCTGATGTCCACGGTCGCCTACTCCGTCGGGGCGGTGCGGCTGGCGCAGGCGGGCGTGCTGGTGCAGCAGCTGAACGCGATAGAGTCGCTGAGCCACGCGGACGTGCTGTGCATCGACAAGACGGGCACGCTCACGCGCAACCGACTCCGGCTGCAGGAGGTCGTGCCGATCGTCCGCCGGGAGCCGCCGGTGGAGGAGCTGGTGGGGCTGTTCGCGGCCAGCTTCCCCGAGCCGAGCGCGACGGTGCAGGCGATCGCATCGGGCCTCCCGGCGAAGCCCTGTCCGGTGGCCGGGGCGGTGCCCTTTTCCTCGGAGAGGGGGTGGAGCTCGCTCACCTTCGCGCCGCCCTGCCCCTTCGGCACCCTGGTGCTGGGCGCGCCGGAGCTGTTGCTGGGGCAGGCAAGGGGGGCAGCCGGCGTGGCGGAGAGGAGCAGGGAGCTCGCCGTCGCCGGGCGGCGCGTCCTGCTGTTGGCGAGGGCCCCCGAGCGGCCGCCAGGCGGGGTCGGCATCGAAGAAGCCGAAGGCGGGCCGCGGCTCCCGAAGGGGCTGCAGGCCCTGGCGCTGATCTCGCTGGAGGAAGAGGTGCGGGCCGAGGCGGCGCCGACGCTGGAGCTGCTGGCGCGGCAGGGCATATCGGTCAAGGTGATCTCGGGCGACAGCCCGGCGACTGCGCTGGCGATCGCCCGACGGGCGGGTCTGCCCACGGCCAGGGAGGCGGTCTCGGGGGCCGAGCTGGCCGCGCTATCGACGGGGGCGAAGAGGGCGGCGGTGGAGCGGACGGCGGTCTTCGGCCGCATCTCGCCGCAGGAGAAGCAGGAGATAGTGCGAGCGCTGGAGGGCCGCGGACACTACGTGGCGATGATCGGCGATGGGGTGAACGACGTGCTCGCGCTGAAGCAGGCGAACGTGAGCATCGCCATGGGCAGCGGGAGCCCCGCTGCGCGCACGGTGGCGGACATCGTGCTGCTCAACGACGCTTTCGACCTGCTGCCAAAGGGGCTGAGCGAGGGGCGGCGCATCGTCAACGGCCTGATGCTGCTGGTGAAGCTGTTCCTGATCCGGGACGCGGCGGCGCTCGAGCTGATCCTGGCGACCAGTCTCGCGGGTGCCCCCTTCCCGCTGCTGCCGCCCCACGCCGCGCTGATCGCCATCCTCACCGTGGGGATACCGGCCCTGATGATCGTGGCGTGGGCCAGTCCGGAGGCTCCAGGGCGCGAGAGTCTGGGTGCGGTGGCCACCATCGTCATGCAGATCGGGACGACGAGCGCGCTGGCGATCGGGAGCGTGTACGTCCTGGCGCTGATCGGCTTCGAGGCGGACGTCGCCCAGGCGCGGACGGCGGTGGTGACGGCGGCGCTGACGAGCGGGCTGCTGGTGTTGATCGTCTTCCGCTATCCCCTGGACGCCCCACTCTCGCTGCTGCTTGCCGACCGGCGCGTCGCACTGCTGGCGGTCGCGATCTTCGCGGTCTACGTTCTTGGGCTGTACTGGCCGACCTGGCAGCGCTACTTCGAGCTGACGCCGGTGTCGCCCTTCGACTGGGTGGTGATCCTGCCGATCGTGGTGGCCTGGTTCGGCATTCTTCGACTCGTGGCTCGCTACAGGATCGTCGAGCGGCTGCTCGAACGATGAGGAATCGTGCTCTGGAGGGTAACATGCGAGAGTCCATCGCCAGGTTGCAGGTAATAAGGGGCAGGCTGAGCGAGGCGCTGCAGTACCTGGACGAAGGGATGGTGACGCCGGACCTGGACGGCTACGAATCGTTGGGTGAGGCGAGGGAGAGGGTGCTGAAGGCGCTGGAGGAGCTGGCGGCGGTCGAGAAGAGGCTCACTGAAGAAGTGAGAGCGCGCAAGTAGGCGCGAGAGCGAGTGCTAGACCCGGAAGGTCCGCGCCTGACCCGCCGTCTGGGGTTGGTGGAGACGACGGCCGTCGCCATAGGATCGATGATCGGCGCCGGCGTCTATGTATCCATGGGCGTGGCGGCGGGAACGACCGGGGGCTCGCTGCTGCTGGCGCTGCTGGTGGGGGGCGGCGTGGCCACCTTGAACGGCCTCAGCGCGGTGGAGCTGGGTGTGGACGATCCGCACGCGGGCGGGGCGTACCGGTTTGGCCGGCTGCTGGTGTCGCCGGTCGTGGGGTTCGTGGCGGGCTGGCTGGCACTGGTGTCGTCCCTCACCGCGGGCGCGACCTTCGCCCTGACCTTCGCGGCATACGTCGAGCCGCTGCTGCCCAGCGTGCCGCTCCGGCTTGTCGGTCTGGCCTTCCTGGTCGCCGCGGTGGCCGTCAACAGCCTCGGCGTGCGGCTGTCGGCCCGCGCGAACGCGGTGCTGGTGACGATCAACCTGATGATCCTGGTGACCTTCGTCGTGCTGGCGCTATCCGTCTTCGACGCGAGCCGTCTGCAGCCGTTCTTCATCTACGGCGGGGGCGGGCTGCTGCAGGCGGGCGCGCTGCTCTTCTTCGCGTACAGCGGCTATGCCCGGCCGGTGACGCTCGTCGAGGAGGTGCGGGAGCCGCGGACCACGCTGCCCAGGGCGGTGCCGGCGGCGCTCGGGATCACCACCACGCTGTACCTCGCCGTCGCGTTGGCGGCCCTCGGGGCGCTGAACCCCGTGCGCATGGGCGAGGAGGGGGCGCCGCTGCGGGCGGCGATGGTGGCTACCGGCAACCCGGCCGGCCCCGCGCTGCTCTCCATGGGGGCGCTCATCGCGACCTCCACGGTGCTGCTCACCGACATCTGGGGCGTCTCTCGGCTGGCCTTCGCGATGGCCCGGGAGGGGGACCTGCCCGAGTGGCTCGGCCGGCTCTCGGAGCCACAGCGGATCCCGCGCAACGCGGTCCTGACCGCCGGCGCGCTTCTCCTGGTGCTGGCGGGGGTGCTGGATCTGCGGCCGGCGTTGGAGGCGAGCAGTCTCGCCCTGCTGATCTACTACGGGATCATGAACGTCTCGGCCATGCGGCTGCCGCCGCACCGGCGGCTCTACCCCGCCGGCATCCCGATAGCGGGGCTCGCGGGGTGCGTCCTGCTGGCGCTCTCCATATCCTGGCCGACGTTGCTGGCCGTGCTCGGGATAGCGCTCGTGGGGCTCGCCTACTACCTACTCCGCCACCGACGGCATCCCTAGATGCGCTGTTCCTTTGGCCCGCTCGCTGCGAAGGCATCAACCCCCGGTGATCGCCGCTGGTAAGGCAAAACTGAAGGTGCTGCCCTTGCCCACCTCGCTCTGGGCCCAGATCCGCCCGCCGTGGGCCTCCACCAACCCCTTGGTGATGTATAACCCCAGACCGAGCCCGCCAGCCTTGCGCCCACCCCTGGCTCTGTAGAACCGCTGGAAGATGTGGGGGAGGTCTTCGGGAGATATGCCAACTCCCCGGTCGATCACCGAAACCGTCATTTCCCCGTTCGTCCGTCTGGCCATCACCAGCACCTCGGCCTCGGGAGGGGAGTACTTGAGGGAGTTGCTTAGAAGGTTCATCAGGATGCGCTCCAGGCGGTTCGGGTCGGCATCCACATGGGGTAACCCCTCTGGGATCTCCGTTCTCACCCGACCAACGTCCATGACCGTTTCGGACCGCTCCAGCAGATCGACCACGAAGGCTCTAAAGTCCACGGGCTGCTTCTCAAGCACCAACTGATGGGACTCCAGTCGCACGGAGTCGACCAGGTCCTCGATCATGGCGTTTAGCCGTCGGGCGCCGACGATTATGGCATCGATACTGCGCCTCGCCCTACCATCCTGGCCGGCTCTTTCCAGCAGGCGCTCCAGCACTTGGGCATGTCCCTGAATGACGGTGACCGGTGTTCTCAGGTCGTGAGAAACCACACGCAGTAGATCGTTCCGCTGCTCTTCGAGTTCGTGCAGAGGGGTGATGTCCGTCAGGGACAGTACTGCCCCCACCAGCTTGCCGTCGGAAGTGCGGATCGGAGCCGCGCTGGCCGAAACCCACAGGGTCCTGCCTCGGGGTGTGTGGACAACAGCCACGGCGCCCTGCACCGTCTCGCCCCGCAGCGCCCTTACAGAGAACGATTCCTCCAGTTGAATCGGCTTGCCCTCAGGAGTCTCCATGCGGAGCAGCGCGATTCGCTCAGCCATGGGTAATTCTCGCTGCTCCGAGGAGTAACCCAGCATCCTTTCGGCAGCAGAATTGATGCGGGCGATCTCTCCGCTTGGGGTGAAGATGATGATCCCGTTGGCAATGGACCCGACCGTGACATCCAGTTCCGCCGCTCGGCGCTCGGCCTCCTCGTGCAACCTTTCGCGCTCCGCCTCCGCCTGTTTGCGCTCGGTGATGCCTAGAAAGGTGACAACGGCACCCTGGACGATGCCGCGATCGACTATCGGATGAGCCGCGTACTCGACAGGGAAGGAGTTCCCATCTCGCCGCCACAGCACCTCATCATCGACGCGGGTTCCCTGCCCCATTCTGTAAGCATGGTATATGGGACACTCCTGTTCCGGGTAGGGCGAACCATCCAGACGGTGGTGATGGATGAGGCCGTGCACGCTCTTGCCAAGAAGGTCCTCGGCTCCGTATCCAAGCATGTCGGCCGCGGATCTGTTGACGAAGGTGCAGTGACCCTGAGGGTCGACGCCGTAAACGCCCTCGTCGGTTGACTCCAAGAGCAGCCGCAGTTGGTTGGTTAACTGCGCTCTCTCTGCTTCGGCCCGCTTCTGCTCGGTGATATCTCGGACCAGCACTGTCGCGTACTCCACTCGGTTGTTGCGACGAAGGGGGTAGTAGTGGACGTCCATGTAGCGGCGGCCGGTGACAGCGTAGGTGAACCAAGCCTGGTAGTGCACCGATGCCCCTGCGAGGCATCGGTTGAGGTTGGGGCGGATAGAGTTCTGGTAATCTTCAGGGGTGTGGATTTCCTGGACCGAGTGGCCGACGATCTCGTCGAGGGCTCTACCGTGCATTCGGCTGTACGAAGGGTTGACCATCCGGTAGATCTGTTGCCGGTCCACCACGGAAATGAGGTCGGGGGAGTTCTCGACGAGCCCGGCACAGAGGCGCAAGTTCTCGATGGTCGAATCCTGCGTTTCCACAAGCCGCTCTTGCCGGGCTACCTGGGATTCCATCTCGACAATACGCCTGCGCGCCTCCGCTAAGTCTCCGATCTCCTGGTCATCAGCCCTCTTCCCGTGTCCCATGAGACACCTCTCAGAGCGGGTGGTGGCAGCGGCGGGTCTCAACTGTCGCGTCGTTCCGGGCAGGGGATCTCGACGATGGCGTTCGGATGGATCGGCCAGCTTCAGAGGGCTCTCAATGACTGGTACTGCAGAACCGAGACCAGGGCCGTCCTCGCAGGGGAAGGCGGGGGACGATACGATGCCAGAGATCGACGAGACCGCCACGACAAGGCGCTACTGACCGTCTCAAGTAGACGAGGCTGATGCTCCTCTTCCCCGCTCTACCGATCGCGCCTGCAGGTGGAGAGGGCTGGCCAAGATACGAGGTGCGGCATCTTCAGCGCTCGCCTGATCTCTCGACAATACCGTGGACTTGGCCCTGTCACGCGCATCATAGTCGAAAGTGGAAAATCCTTCAATACCAACGAGAGGGTACCTGGAACCTCTTCACGATGGTGTAGCTTGCAGGGTTAACCCGGACGCAGGCCTAAGGGCCGGGCCGGCGCCACCCACCTCGGGAAGCAGACTGTCACCATCTGGCGCACAGGATACTGGCCCAAGGTATGCTGCAGATACTAGATGCTGTTACTCTGCATGAGCAGCAACGCGCCCGTAGATGTGCCGCGAGAAGAGTTCGGGACGCCGCGAAGGTCGCCCGGTGGGGAGAGCAAAGAGATGGCCGAGGTGGCGGGACCCCGGAAGGGGGGCCACTGGACGGCATCGGCGATTCGGGTGCTGCGGGAGAGATACCTGCTGCGGGATGGCGAACGCGTCAGGGAGACTCCAGAGGAGATGTGCTGGCGCGTGGCGCTGGCCATCGCGAAGGCCGAGGCCGGATGGGGCAAGAGTCAGCAAGAGGTAACCGCGGTGGCGATCCGCTACCGGGACCTGATGCAGGGCCTCCTCTTCCTGCCCAACTCCCCGACCTTAATGAACGCCGGCAGAGAGGGCGGCCTCCAGTACTCGGGGTGCTACGTCCTCCCTGTCGAGGACTCTCTCGAGGGCATTTTCGAAGCGATCAAGCGGGCGGCGCTCATCCACAAGAGCGGGGGAGGGACTGGATTCGCCTTCTCCAGGCTCCGTTCCAAGGATAGCCTCGTGGAGAGCACCGGAGGAAAGGCGAGTGGCCCCGTGAGCTTCATGAGGGTCTTCAATGCGGCCACCGAGGCGGTGAAGCAGGGCGGGACCCGGCGGGGCGCCAACATGGGGATCCTCCGGGTGGATCACCCGGACATTCTGGAGTTCGTCGACTGCAAGCTTCAGGGCGGGTTGGCCAACTTCAACATCTCCGTGGCGATAACCGACGACTTCGTGAGGGCGCTGGAGGAAGGCCGAGAGTACGGCCTGGTGGACCCTCATCGCGGCCCAACCGGCAGCAGCCTGAGGGCCGAGGATGTCTTCGATCGCATCGTCCAGGCGGCGTGGCGGACGGGCGACCCGGGTCTCGTCTTCATCGACCGGGTGAACGCCGGCCCCGCGAATCCCACACCGGAACTCGGCCAGATCGAGGCCACCAATCCCTGTGGCGAGCAGCCCCTTCTTCCCAACGAGGCCTGCAACCTGGGATCACTTAACCTCGCGCGCTTCGTCCTGGCTGGGAAAGGCAAATCGGAGAACGGCCGGTGGCGGGTGGACTGGGAGGGGCTGGAACGGGTGGTCCGGCTCTCGGTGCGCTTCCTGGACGACGTCATCGACGTGAACCCGTACCCGCTGCCCGACGTGGAGCAGATGGCCAAGGCCAATCGTCGGATCGGGCTCGGCGTCATGGGCTGGGCAGACATGCTGATCCAGCTCGGCATCCCCTACGACAGCGAGGAGGCGCTGGCGCTGGCCGACCAGCTGATGGGCTTCATCGAGCGGGTCGGCCACGAGGAGTCGGCCAGGCTGGCCGAGGAGCGAGGCCCCTTCCCCAATTTGTCGCGGAGCATATACAAGGATGGTCCGCCCCTGCGCAACGCCACCGTCACCACCGTCGCGCCCACCGGGACCATCAGCATCATCGCCGGCTGCTCCGCTGGGATCGAACCGCTATTTGCCGTAGTCTTCCGGCACATAGTCGGGGAGAGGCGCCTCACCTTCGTCAACCCCCATTTCGAAAGGGTCGCCCGGGAAAGGGGCTTCTACAGCGAGGGGTTGATGGAGAAGGTGGTCCGGCAAGGGACCCTGCACGGCCTGGAGGAGGTGCCCGAGGAGGTCCGGCGATTGTTCGTCACGGCCTACGAGATCGCTCCCGAGTCGCACGTCCGGATGCAGGCGGCCTTCCAGCGGCACACCGACAACGGGGTGTCGAAGACCGTGAATCTCCCCAATTCGGCTACCATCGAGGATGTGGCAAAGGTGTTTCGGCTGGCCTACCGGCTGGGATGCCTCGGGATCACCGTGTTCCGGGAGGGGTGCAGGGGCGTCCAGGTGCTGCACGTGGGCGCTGCGGAGGAGGAGGCCGGGAGGGAGGCCGGAGCCCCGGAAGCCGAGCGGGAGGCCATTCCGGCCGTCCAGGAGAAGGTGAAGCCCCGGCCGCGGATCGTCCACGGCGTGACCTACCGGGCAGAGACACCGCTGGGCACGGCCTTCGTAACGGTGAACGAGGACGGATCGGGGGAGCCCTTCGAGGTCTTCCTCAACGTGGGCAAGGCGGGCAGCGATACGGCGGCGATGTCGGAATCGATCGGCCGGCTGATCTCGATGATCCTGCGACTGCCGTCCCCGCTCTCTCCGACGGAGCGGGTGAAGGAGATCGTGGACCAGTTGTCGGGGATTGGTGGTGGCCGCCAGCTGGGCTTCGGCCGAAAGCGTGTGCGCTCGCTTCCCGATGCTGTTGCCCAGGTGCTGGCAGAGCACATCGGAATCGCCCCCTCCGAGGAGGCGGTACCGAAAGCCCCGGCGGTGGCGCCTGAAGGGGCGGCCGTTCCCACGCCTATCGGGGACCTCTGCCCGGAGTGCGGGCAAGCCAGCCTCGTCTACGAGGAGGGCTGCCGGACATGCTACAGCTGCGGCTACTCGGACTGCTGAGAGGAAGCTCCAAGTGCGTCGTTCCGCGAGTCCGTGGCGTAGGGCGGGGGACAAGCCCCCGCCGCCTCGCGGGCCACGAGGACCGGGCGGCAGGGGATGAACCCCTGCCCTACATGAGGAACGGTGCACTCAGTGAGTCGTCGTCGCGGATCCCGTTATGGCAAGGATCTCCCCCGTGCAATAGCGGGAGTCCGCCGACGCCAGAAACACGTAGCTTGGCGCGATCTCGGCCGGCTGGGCGGGGCGCTTCCAGAACGTGGCGACGCCGAAGCTCTCGACACTCTCCTCCCCTCGAGTCGACGGAATGAGCGGCGTCCAGCTATCACGCCGCCTTGCGGGTCTCTTCTCCCCGCCGCACCTGCTCCAGCAACTGCTGCCCAAAGGACTCGAAGGCCTCAGAGCGTCGCAAGGTGACTATGCCACTGTCCGCCGTCACGGGATCGGCGGTGTACTCGGCGCCCGCCTCCCTCAAGACGGCAGCCACAGAGAGAGGCCCGGTCGCACGACGGCCTCGAAGTAGGCCGGCGTAGGCCAGAATGGGCACGGCAGCCCCGCTGGCTCCCACCACTTTGCCGGCCGCCAGGGCCTCTCGACCCACCCGATGGGCCTCTGGGTGGTTCCACAGATCCCTATTGCCGTGCCCCGCGCTGAAGACCACCAGGTCGTAGTCCCCGCCTTTCGCCTGGGCGAGCTCCAGGTCCGGCGTAAGGATAAAACCTAGCTGCTCGATCTCCTCTCGGCGGGGGGCAGCTACCTGCACCTGAAAGCCCTGCTGGTCCAGCAGTCGCCTCGTTCGCCAATACAGGTTGACGGACAGGCCCGAATTGGGCACTACGAGGAGTGCACGCGCCATTTCACCCTCCACAGTTGGATTGGACCGTTGGATGGGCAAGGCTCGTGCCGTCGAATAACAGTCTGCTGCTGACTTCGGTTCATCTGGGTGTCGAGCGTACTGCGCTTGATCCGTCGTTGGGGGCTAGCTGGAGGTGTCAGGCTGCGCCTGTGTGGCGGTAGTAGGCGAGCAGGAGGATCTCGGCGAGGAGCACGTACAGCAGCGAGTAGCCAAAGATGGCCAACTGCGTCGCCGCAGGCAGGGGAACGAACCCGAGGACGGCTTGGGATGTCGGCAACTCGGCGAGGAGGACGCTAACCAGCAAACCGATGCCCGTCGCCGCCAGCACCTCCCAGCTGGGTGGCACGTCCCTCCAAAAGGGCAAGTGGCTCCGAACCGGAAACAGCACCAGGATGGCAGTCACGGCGAGCAGCAGGTACCAGGCCGTGCGCAGTTCCGGAGCGGGAGCCTCACGGAAGACGTACAGCAGCGCGAAGGCAAAGAGGGCGTTAAGGATGCCCAGGTAGAGCGCCGGCTCGAGGATATGCCGAATGACCCATCGTTGCGGCCTCTCCAACTGGTGGGAGGAGACGTGGTCGGTGGCTATGGAGAGCATCGGAAGGTCGGCCAGGATGGTCAGCAGCAGAACCTGATCCGGAAGCAGGGGCAAAAAGCTCAGCAGGAGGGACGCCACGGCAACGATCAGCACGTTGGCGAAGTTGCTGACCATGGTGTAGAGCAGATAGCGATTGAGATTGACGAAGATGCGCCTGCCCTCTCGCAACCCGTCGACCATCACGCCGAGATCGTTCTCCATCAGTATCAGGTCGCTGGCATCCTTGGCCACATCGGTGCCGCTCTGCATGGCGATCCCGACCTCGGCTGCTTTGAGGGCTGGCGCGTCGTTGATCCCATCGCCGGTGACAGCCACGTGGCGCCCTCTGTCCTGGAGGGCCTGCACGATGCGGAACTTGTCCTCCGGGACGACTTCAGCGAAGACGTGGGCTTGCTCGGCCACCCTGGCGACGTCCTCGACCTTCCGCAGGTCCTCTCCTGCCACGATCTCGCCCGGCCCCGTTGGCAGATCAAGGGCCCTGGCCAGTGCGGTAGCGGTGTAGCGAGAATCGCCGGTGATTATCTTGACGTCTAGCCCCAGGTTGTGGGCGCCCCGGAGGGCATCCCCGACACCCGGCCGAAGGGGATCGGCCAGCAGTATGAACCCCAGGAGGGTCAGGCCCTGCTCGTCGGCCTCGGTGATCTCTCGGCAAGGCGAGATCAGCCGTGAAGCGATGGCCAGCACCGAGTTGCCCGCTTCGGCTTCCGCCCGCGCCTGATCCGCCACCTCCTCCCGCTCGGGCGCTAGGTCTTCCGACTCGTGGCCGCGCCGAATCCGGTCGCAGCGTTGAAGCACGGGCAGTGCCGCCCCCTTGGTGATCAACTCGCACTCCTCCTCCCTCTCGGTCGCGCTCACAACCAGTACGCTCATTCTCTTCCGGGCGGAGGTGAAGGCGAGAGTGAACTGCCGGTGTATCACGGCCAGGGGAGCCAGATCCAAGCCGCGCTTCTGGGCCGCCTCGATTATGGCGTCGTCCACGGGGTGTTCGCCCAACTCGGGGAAGCTGGAGCACAACACCGCTGCCCGAAGAAGCTCGGACTCGGCGATCTCGGTCCTGAGGCCGGTGACGGCGATCCTGTTCTGGGTGATGGTCCCGGTCTTATCGGTGCAAAGGACGTCGACGGTGCTGAAGTCCTCGACGGAAGCCAGGCGGCGGACCACGACCTTCTTCCTCGCCAGGGCAGCGGCACCAATGGAGAGCGCAGCGATGGTGACTGCCGGCAGGGCTTCGGGTATCAATCCGAGGGCTAGGGCTAGGGCCAGGGTCAGCGAGGCGATGAGGTTTCGCCCCAGCAGGGCGTTGACCATGAAGACCAGGGCGGTCAGGGCGAGGCCGAAGCGCAGCAGAAAGCCGCCGAACCGGGTCAGATTCCGCTGAAAGCTGCCGACGCCCCGAATATCCTGTAGCAGGGACGCCGCACGGCCGAAGGCGGTGTGACTGCCGGTCCCGACCACCACGGCCTTTCCTGTCCCGGCCATCACACTCGTCCCTGAGAACAGCAGGTTCGCAGCGACTACTAGCGAGGGGGGTGGTGCCGGCAGGGGCGCCGGGCCCTTCTCCTGCCCCAGAGACTCCCCGGTGAGAGCGGCCTGGTTGACCATCAGGCTCTCGCCTTCGATTAGTCGCAGATCCGCGGGCACGAGGTCGCCAGCGCAAACCACCACGATGTCGCCTGGGACCAGGTCACGGACCGACATCTTTACCTCCCGGCCATCCCGCAAAACCCGGGCAGAGACCCGGACCAGTCGGCGGAGGTCCGCCAGGGCTCGTTCCGAACGGTACTCCTGGAAAAAGCCCAAGGATACGTTGAGGAGGAGAAGGATCAGGATGATCGCGCCGTCGACGAAATTGCCTAAGAAGATGGTAAGGATGCCGGCACCGAAGAGCATGAGAGTGATGCCATTCTCGAACTGCTCCCTCAGAATGACGAAGGCGGAACGCTCTTCCCTAGCGACAACATTGGGGCCGAAGGTGCGGAGCCGACGGGTAGCTTCCTCCGAGGTCAGACCCTCGAGGGTGGTATCGAGCAATTCCAGGCATTCTGGAACGGCTGCCAACGCGACCGTTTCCAGGCCAACCTGGGCATTCTGTTCTGGGAAACGGCTCGGCGCTCGCAGGAACCGTTACCTCCGGATGCAACCTGCAGATCTCCAGCAATCGCGCAACTGGCGCAAAGTCGGTGCCATCCTCGCGACTATTCGCTTTCGAGTTGGCGGGGTCGCCCCGACCCCGCCTACAAGGGCATCCCGCGCTTGAGCCCCTCGTACCACCGCCGGTTTACCCAGCGATGCAGCCTGCAAGCGCGGGGCGGCCCGGCGATCTGGCGCTCCTTGTGGTAGTCCCTGTGAGGGAAGGGGCAACGGCTATCGTCCGAGAGATTCTCGGGCGGGCGGCCCCAACGTATCACCTTGCTCGTCTGCTTCACCTCCGCAAGCTTCTGAGGCCATCGGCGTAGCATGTGGCGTGCCGACTGAACGGGCACCGCCGGCAGGGGGAGAGGTAGGGCATGGCTATTGCCATCGTGGAGCGGGGGTAGTATGCAACTTACCGAGCTGGCCGAAGCCTTCGCGAAGATCGAAGCCACGACTAAGCGCCACCTCATGTCGGCGCTCCTGGCAGAGCTGTTTCGACGAGGTCCGGAGGATGCCCACACCCTGCCCTATCTCCTCGAGGGTCGCCTGGGCCCACCCTACGCCGCCCCCGACCTCGGCGTGGACGAGCGCCGGTTGGCCCAGGCCATTGCAGCGGCTGCCGGTACCCCTGTCGAGGAGGTGTGGAGGCTGTACAAGCAGCGGGGGGACCTGGGGTTGGTGGCCGAGGGGCTGCTGCCGCCGGAGGGCCGGCCTGTCTCGGTGCAGCAGGCATTTCAGCGACTCCTGCGCGTCGCCGAGACGGGCGGCTACGAGGAGAAGGTGATGCTTTTCAGCGACCTGCTGCGCTGGCTGGGAGGCAGGGAGGCGCGCTACCTGGTTCGGATGGCCGAGGGCAGGCTCCGTCTGGGGGTGGGCGATGCGACCATCATGGACGCCCTCTCGGTAGCAAGCGTGGGTACCCGAAAGCTGCGACCCCGCATCGAGCGGGCCTACAGCTTCTGCTCGGACCTAGGCCTGGTTGCCCAGACGCTCCTATCCGGCGGATCGGACGCCCTGGATAGGATCCGTCCGACTCCAGGCCGCCCGATCCTCTCGGCCCTGGCCGAGCGGCTTCCATCGCCCGAGGCTATCGTACGGAAGCTGGGTCGCGCCATAGCGGAGCCCAAGTACGACGGCCTTCGCCTCCAGGCTCACAAGGACGGCGACCACGTCTGGCTGTTCACCCGCCGTCTGGAGAACGTCACGGGCGCCCTGCCGGACGTCGCCGAGGCGACGCGGCGGCAGGTGGCAACTCGCCAGGCCGTTCTGGACGGCGAGGCGGTGGGATGTGACCCCAGGACTGGGAAGTTCATGTCCTTCCAGGAGACGGTGCGACGCAGACGCAAGCACGGGGTAGAGGAGATGGAGGTCCTGTATCCCCTGCGCTACTACGTCTTCGACCTGCTTTTCATGAACGGCGAGGACCTCACCCTCCTGCCGCTCAAGGAGCGCGCCGCACGGTTGCGGGAGGTAGTGAGGGAGCAGCCCGAGGGGCCCATCTTCATTACCCCTCAACTCGAGACCGACGATCCGGCAGAGCTGGAGCG
>JAJZRD010000060.1 GCA_021845945.1 Chloroflexota bacterium | reverse complement strand
GCCCACCACCTCTGCGTGAATCGGGTCGTCTCCCTCGAGCGCGATGCGAAGCAGCTGGTGGGCGAGGAGGACGCCGCCGAGGAGTTGGACCGGCTGCCCGGGAAGTCCCGTGAGGAGGACCCCGCCGCCGCCTACGAGGACGGAGAGCAGAGGGGATGGATTCATCGCCACATAGCTCTGCTGCCCGACAGGTACCGGATAGTCGTCACCCTGTTCTACCTCCAGGAGATGTCGTACCAGGAGATCGCCGAGATCACGGGTCTTCCCATGGGCACGGTCAAGACTCATCTGTTTCGAGCCAAAGAGATGCTGCGGAGGGCGATGGAGAATGAAGTGCCACCAGAATCCGTTGCTGCTGATGGAGTACGCGGAGGGTGCACTGAGGGGCGAGGGGGTTCGCCTCTTGAGGGAGCACCTTTCCAGTTGCGCGCACTGCCGGCGGGAGCTGGATAGCTGGCGCCAGTTGGAGTCGGCCCTTCAGGCGTTTCCCGTGGTCCCGGAGCCGGTCGACTTCAACAGCTCGGTAATGGGGCGGATCCGGCGAAGCTACGCGCGCCCGGCGCAGGCCGCCTATGGCTGGCTGCAGCTGGCCATGGGTGCCGGAGTGTCCTTCCTCGTGGTGGGCGTCCTTGCCCTGGCCGCTCTGGTGGGCACGGGGATCGATAACCCTGCCCTCTGGGCGTGGTGGCAGCAAGCGTCGCTCTGGGTGGGGCTGTACCTTCAGGACGCCTATCCGAATCTGCTGGCGGCCGGCTGGCTCTTGATGGGGGCCATGGTGGTGGCCTTCCTCGCGGTGGCCAGCTCGAGTCCGCGCCGGCGGCGGGCGTAGCTCCTTGCAGCCGGGCCACCCGAGCTGTTCCTGCGAACCACCATTGAGGCGACGGTGGTCGGCGGGTGGGCGGTGTACGGGGAGCTGTAGGTAGCGACCGAGTGATCTTCGTGCAAGATGCACGATCCCGCGTCGGGTGGCTTTGGATAGTTGACACGTAGCTACCTCCTCGCGCTGCCCGCTATCCTTCCGGGGTTGGACCGCCAGCTGCGGAAAGCCCGGAAGCCTTCTACTCTCGTGACGCCAGGGCGAAGGCGAGAAAGGACGGTAGCGTGGGTCGTCCCGATTCCGGCAACCTCGTATCCACCTCCGATCGGTTCGGTCTTGCCTGGAAGCGGTACGGTGTGTACGGCCTGCTGCTGTTCGTGATGGTCGTGTGGGGCGCCTCCTTCGTGGCGGCCCGAATGGTCCTCTATGCCGACAGCCCCGGCGGCGCTACCCTCAGCCCTACCATGCTGGCGACCGTACGGTTCCTGCTTGCCTCGGCGATCTTTCTGCCGATCCTTTACCGCCAGCACGTCCAGGTGCAGCCCTTGAAGCTGAGGGACATCCCCACCTTCCTGCTGCTGGGCCAGCTTGGGATCTCCATCTACTTCTGGCTGCAGTACACCGGAGTCCAGTTGACCAACGCCGGCATCTCGTCGGTGCTGGTGGTGGGGCTGATCCCCCTGGCCACCATGGTGATCTCGGGGGCGACCTTGCGGGAGCCTCTGGGCGTGAAGAGGGTACTGGCGCTGGCCCTGGGGGCGGTGGGGGTTGGGGTGGTCGTGAGTCAGAAAGGGCTTCAGGTGGCCCTGGAGAGCGGCTTCCTCTTCGGCGCCATCTGCCTGATCGGCAACGCCTTCGCCTTCGCCCTCTACTCCACCTCGATCCGGGGGATTCGCGCGCGATACGCCTCCCTCACGACGACGGCGGGCTTCATGATCGGCGGCACCGTGGGGCTGCTGCTGCTCTCCCTGCTGACCGAGGACTGGAGCGGTGTGACGCGGCTGTCCACCGGCCAGTGGATCTCCATCGTGTACCTTGCGGTGGTCTGCTCGGTGCTGGCCTACCTCTTCTACAACTACGCCCTCTCCCAGATCGAGGCAACCAAAGTCTCCGCCTGGGTCTACCTGGAGCCGGTCGTGGCCGTCCTGCTGGGCGCTGCCATGCTGAACGAAGCGGTTGCCGCCCAGACCGTCGTCGGTGGCCTGATAATCCTCGGGAGCCTGCTGGTCACCCAACGATCGTAGCGCCGCGAAACGTCTCAGCGCCGACGATACTGTGAGAGCGATCTTACGGGAAGATAGGTCGATGCCGGGACGCCCTTGAAGGAAGAAGGGTCAGCGATTGCTGGCCCTCTTTTTCTTGTTCTCTCCAGACCGGGGCAATCCGGGTTTACCGGGCTTCGAGGCGTTCGAGGCAGGGGGCTCAGGCCGCTTCCCGGGGCCGGTCGACCGGCTCCTCGCGCTGCCGCTCCCCGGTTCGGCGTTCTTCAATGCCGACGACCCGCAGCGTCGGCTGCCGGGGGCGTTCTACGTCCCGGAACTGCCACCGGACGGCCCAGGCTGCGGCGGCGACGATGGCCAGCGGAATAACCCACTCCATTGGACTCCTCCTATTGTTGCGATTTCATAGGTAACTAGTGCAACTTTCTTGCCAAGGGCGCGGCCGGCGGATTGTCCCCCTTGGCCGCCTAATGCACCCCCTACGCACGTGCCCCCATCTTCGACTGGGGGCGGCATGGCTCCTGCTCCAGGCAGGGCCATCGAAAAGGGGGTGAGGCGTTATGGCTACGAGGCTCGACCACGGTGCCGTCAATTCCTTCCTGCGCGGGCCGAGATACCCCATCAGCAGGGACGAGCTGGTGCACCTGGCCGAGGTCAATCGGGTTCCGGCGGAGCTGATCCAGGCCCTGCGCGGGCTGCCACCGGGAGAGTACGGCTCGCGGGAGGAGGTGATGGATCACCTCAAGGCGGCGGGCAACAACGTCGCGTGAGGGCCGGGCCCACCGGGTGGCCTGGGGTGCTGTGGAGCGGGAGTACCACAAGGACGAGAAGGG
Source organism: Chloroflexota bacterium (assembly GCA_021845945.1). Next base: position 13,482 of record JAJZRD010000060.1, on the reverse strand, counting down.
CCGCCGGGTGAGGAACGTCGATAGGGCCGCGTGAGGATGGGGCAAGGCCACTGGTAGTGGCGGCTTCGGTCGTCGGCCCATCCGGCCCAGGAACGACTGAAGCCGCCACTACGGGGTCGGAGGTGAGTGCGGGGCTTGACTCCTGGGCGGGAGTTGCTAAAGTGGCGGGTACTTGGGTGCACCAAGCACCCCCGCTGATAGGAGTTGGCTCGATGCCGAGATTGAACGAACCCCTGACCATCAACGGGATGCGGCTGCGGAACCGGCTGGCCCTTCCTCCCATAACCACCTGCTACGGCACCGCTGAGGGCGAGGTGACCGACGAGGTGATCGGCTTCAACCGCCAGAGGGCCCGCCACGTGGGGCTCTTGGTGGTGGAGGCCGCGGCCGTCCGGCCCGATGGCCGAATAACCCCCCGCAGCATCGGGGTGTGGGACGATAGCCGGGTCCCGGGCATCCGGCGACTGGCCCGGGCCATCAAGGCCGAGGGGGCCGCGGCGGTGCTGCAGATAGGGCACGCAGGGGCCTCCGCGGTGCTGGTGGACGAGGGGATTCGGCGAGCCTCCCCCTCGGGTGTGGCGACCCGCCCCGGACCGGAGCCGTCCGTCCTGAGCGAGGCGCAGATCGCGGAGATCGTGGCCGCCTTTGCCGGCGGGGCGGCTCGGGCCGCCGAGGCCGGCTTCGACGGGATCGAGCTCCACGGTGCTCACCTCTACCTGATCAGCCAGTTCCTCTCCCCCATGACCAACCGGCGGCAGGACCGCTACGGCGGCGACGCCCCGGGTCGCGCCACCTTCGCCCTGGAGGTGGTTCGGGCCATCCGTGGCCGGCTCGGCAGGGGCTACCCCATCCTCTTCCGCATGAACAGCGTTGAACTGATCGAGGGGGGCCAGTCGGTGGAGGACTCGATGGTCGTGGCGAGGCTGCTGGAGGCTGCCGGCGTGGACGCCATTCACTCGTCCCTGGTCGCTCAGGGCAGTTGGAAGGAGGCGGACGGCCTTCGCGTCCTGCAGTCCAGCTCGGCCCTGGCCAAGGAGAGCCCTCACGGGGCAGCGGTGCCCTACGCCGCTCAGATCAAGCGAGCGGTGAACATCCCGGTCATGGCTGTAGGGAAGCTGGGCGATCCCGCCGAGGCCGCCAGGGCCGTCGACGAGGGGCTGGTCGACCTGGTCGCCATCGGGCGGCAGATGATCGCGGATCCCCTGGCCGCCGAGAAGATCCTCTCGGGCCGGGGGGCCGAGATCGTCCAGTGCCGGGAGTGCCGCAGCTGCTTCGCCTCCATCGGCAAGGGGATGCCGATGGTGTGCTCCACCAACGGGAACCCGGCCGGGACGCCCGTCTACGCCTAGCCCCATACGGTTGGGAGTCGCTGCCGAGGGCGCGGAGGCCGCGGAGACAGTCGCGGTGTTCGCGTTCTCGGCGTGCTCGGCGGTGCCCGCTGGGTGTAGACTACGGGCGGATCCCAAAGACGGAACGACGTAGGGAGGCTGTAGCCATGGCAGGGATGAGAGAGTTCGCCTACCAGGTGGTCGAGGGCTGGGAGCAGCTGCCGGAAGGGTTCGCCCACAAGGATGTGGTCGGCGTTGGGGTAGATTCCGGGGACAGGGTGTACCTTCTGACTCGCGGCGATCCCAGGGTCATCGTGTACGAGCCCGACGGGCGCTTCGTGACGTCCTTTGCCGAGGGGACCTTCACCGGACGAACCCACGGCATCCGGATCGGTCCCGACGACTCGGTGTTCTGCGTCGACGACCGCGACCACACGGTGCGGAAGTTCTCCCCCACGGGCGAGCTGATAATGACCATCGGAACCCCGGGGGTGGCCTCCGACACCGGATACGACGCCAGCCGGACCGATGCCGACCTCTGGACCCGGCTAGGCACCATCACCCACGGCGGGGCGCCCTTCAACCGCCCCACCAACGTGGCCATCGCCCCGAACGGCGATCTGTACGTCTCTGACGGCTACGCCAACGCCCGGGTTCATCGGTTCACCGCCGGCGGGCAATGGATCCAGTCCTGGGGCGAGCCGGGCACCGGTCCGGGCGAGTTCCATCTCCCCCACGACGTGTGGGTAACGCCCGATGGGTGGGTACTGGTGGCCGACCGGGAGAACGATCGCATCCAGATTTTCACCCTGGAGGGCCGGTACGTGGATCAGTGGACCCACCTGCAGCGGCCCACCGGCATCTACCAGGACGGGGACGGATACCTCTTCATCTCCGAGCTGAGCCGCCGTCGGGGGATGCCCACCTACCTGCACGGGGTCTGCCAGGAGGATCAGCCGGGTCGGGTGAGTGTGCTGGACTCGGAGGGCAAGCTGCTGCACCGCTGGGGAACCCTGGATCGCACCGCGCCGGGCCAGTTCTGCGCCCCTCACTGCATCTGCGTGGACTCGCGGGGCGACCTCTACGTAGGCGAGGTCACCTGGACCGACTGGGGCAGCAAGGGGTTGGTGCCGCCGGACACCCACATGTTCCAGAAGTTCGCCCGGCGGTAGGAGCGCCCTCCCACGGTAGCCGATCTGCACCAGCCATGGCCAGACCTCGGTCGGGGGTGCGGCGACGCATCCACGGGTTGCCGGAGAGCGGGTGAGGCGAGTCGGAGTCGACCCGCCCTACCGCAGCGCACTCTCTTACCAGTGGACCCTCACCGGCGTGCCGATGGGAGACCAGTCGTACAGCATCTTGGCCTGGCCGGGCTCCATGCTGACGCAGCCGTTGCTGCCGGGATAGCCGAAGCGCGTCCTCCACGGCGCCCCGTGGAGGGTGTAGTCCCCCTCGAAGGACATTACCCAGGGTACGTTGGGGATGTCGTAATGGGAGCCGTCGGGGTTCACACCCTTCATGCGGGTTGATTGCATCTTGTAGTCCACCATGAAGAGTCCGGTTGGGGTCGGGGCACCCGGCACCCCCGCGGCCACCAACCCGGTGTACACATCCTTGTCGCCTTCCCAGAGGGTGAGGGTCTGGCGGGTGAGATCCACCTCGATAAGCTTGTTGGGCTGGGTGCGGAAGGAGTACTCGTAATCCTCCTCCAGGTGGCTCCCGGAGGTGCCCCTCACCCCTTTGGCCCCAGCCGCGATGCGTACCGTGATGTCGGTGTTGTCAGGCAGGGAGGCCGGGACGAAGCGCATCTGGTCGGAGTCGGGCCACTCGAAGCGGCCCTGGAGGACGGGCTCGAAGGATATGGCCGCCTGAGCCCCGGCCCTGTTCTTGACCGCCTCGCCGAAGGTGATGTTGATGGCGGAGTCCAGGGGAATCCCGTAGGCGTCTCCCCTCGGAGAGAGCTTCGCTACCTCCATGGGCGGTGGGGTGGCGATGGAGAGCTCCGGTCCCGCCGCGATGGGAGCGCCGGAGGTGCCCGCCCCACCGGTGACCTTGATCTTGTACTCCTGTTGCTGCTTCGGGGCCTGGAGCGAGAGGTAGGTCACCCTCCGATCGCCGGGATCCACCCGGACGGAGCTCTGCACCGCCGGGGTGATCTGGTACTCCAGTCGCTGGACGGGGCGGTCCCACCGGAGCACGACTCGATCCCCGTCCTCCAGTCGGACCGAGCCTGTGATCGGCTTGGGCGAGGCCGCGGTCTCCACCGTTAGGGTTGCGGGGGCCAGGATCGATGCGCCGTTGATGCCCAGGGCCTCGGTGACTCGTATCTCGTAGCGCGCACCGGCCTCCGCCCCTTGCAGCTCGACGTAACCAACGCCGGGGCGCGAGGAGTCGACCCACGTTCGGGTCTGGACCTTCGGCTGGGTTTCCACCGAGAAGTCCTGGATGGGGGAGTTCCACTGAAGCTCCAGGGGCTTCTGGTAGGCCATCTCCACTATGCCCTGCGGCAACCGCACCTGGGGGGTGGTGATGGTGCTGAACTGGTAGTCGCGGGTGACCAGAACGTCCTTGGGCGTCGGGAGGGCAAGCGCCTTGGTCCGGAGCGAAAGTCGCAGCCGGTAGACTCGATCGTACTCCAGCAGCCTCGAGCCGTCCTGCCGCGCCAGCTGCAGTTCGGACCACAGCCCGACCGCCATGCCCTTCGCTGCCGGAACCAGCTTCACGGCGACCGGTTTCTCCGGGCTGAGGACGCCGTCGGCGTCGCGACTCGCCTCGGTCACCGCAAGCTCCTCGACTGTCGCGCCGAGGTGGGGCAGGGAGAGGCCGATGGGCGTGTTGGGCGGCAGTTCCGCCGAGACCCCATCCAGGCTGATCCGGGCCGGGAGGAACAGGGCGAGGGCGAGCGGCGCAGCGGCCGCGGTACTGGCAAGGGCAAAGGCCACGAGGGCGATCCAGCGGGCCCTGGGCAGCCTCCTGCCGGCGGCCCGAACCGGTGGGGCGGCGTCCTCTGCAGCTGAGGGGTCGACATCCGTGGTTCTGACGGACGATCTCTTCGGAAACAGCGGTATGTTCTTCATCTGCGATCCAAACTCAGTCTGTCTTCACGGCGGAGACCCCGCTGTCGGGGCGGTCCGCTGAGACCCGCCGGCGGGCGCTCCTCTACCCTGGACAGGGCCGGACGCAGGCGCACGGTAGGTCCGGACAAGGGTTGCCCGCCAGGGTCCGGCGAAGGGCTCAGGGAATGGCGCATGGCACAGCAAGCAGCGCGAGGTTGCCGCCGCACCGTTGAAAAGCGACCCTGCTGTAGTGAGCCTCGATGAGCCACGTGGCAAGCTTCGTACCAGTAGTGCACTACAGTATACGACCTATATCGCGTACTGGCGCGGCGTAAACAGGGGAGAGAAGCCTTAGGCTTGGGAGCCCCTGCTCGACCCGGCGACCTTGGCCCCGCCTCTGTGGGTTGCCCCTTTCCCATCCGCCTCCGGCTGTGCTACTGTCTCCGGTTGAATGTGGCAGGAGGGCTTGGCGATGAACCCAGACAGAGAGACGAAGGAAGCGGAGCTGTACACCCTCGGCCGGCTCGCCGAGCTGTTGGGCCTGACGCCGGAGAACATCAGGGCATTGGAGAAACGGGGCCGGCTGCCCAAGGGGTGCGAGCCGGAAACCGATCCGATCACCGGCACCCGCTACTGGACCCGCGAACAGGCCATGCGGCTGAAGGAATGGAACGACGAGCGGCAGAGCAGTAGCATGTGATGGCGGTCGTCCCCGCAACCTACGGGATTCCGCAGCGGCTATAGCAGCCCGGTTTCTTGGACCCGTGCGCAACGACCAGGCTAGGCGGTGTTGCCCGCCCGAGAAGGTCCTCACGCGGCTCGAGCCAGCCGCTGGGTCTGCGAGCGGTAGAGCTGTATTACCTCGAACTCGGTGGTGGCGTCCTCGGGCCGCCGATCGAACCGGAAGCGGTACATCCTCGGGAAGCGGAGGGAGTAGCCGCGATCCCGCCGGCCCACCTTGCCGCAGGTGTGGCGCGGGCTCCGGGTGACGGCGCCGGCGATGACCTCGATCAGGTAGGTGGGCGCCACCCACACGTCGGGCGTCAGCTCGGAGTCCACCTGGGCGGGCCTCTCGGGCACCTGGGTGGCGTCCAGCATCTCCCGAAAGCGGACCCACTCCTCCTCCGTGAGGCCGGAGCCCACCCTGCTCACCGTGCGGAAGCGGTCGTTCTTCGGATCGTACACCGCGGTCAGGAGGGAGCCGATCCCCAGCTTGGCCCGCTTGCCACGGCCCCGGTAGTAGCCCACCACCACCACGTCGAAGGTGTCCGCCAGCTCGGCCGTGTAGCCTCTCTTCAGCTTGACCCAGTCGAAGCGGCGCGCCCCGGCATGGTAGGGCGCCTCCGGCCGCTTGACCAGCGCCCCTTCCAGGCCCCGGCGCTCCATCTCCTCGAAGAAGCGGCCCAGCAGCTCAGGATCGTCGGTCTCGAGCTGAGGTGTGACGAAGATGCATCCCTCCGGGCGCTCGCGCACCGTCTCCCGCAACCGCGCGGAGCGCTCCCTGAGGGGCAGGGGGGTGAGGTTCTCACCGTCCTGGAGAAGCAGGTCGAAGACGTAGTAGCGCAGGGGGTAGAGGATCTCCATCTTCTCCACCCCGTGCTTGCGCCGGCGCCGGACGGTCTCCTGGAAGGGGAAGAACTTCCCGGTCGCGGGATCGTAGCCCACCGCCTCGCCGTCCAGGATGGCCCGGCGAGGGCGGAGCTGGCGGCCCACCGCCCCCGCGACGTCGGGGAGGGCGGCCGTCACGTCCTCCAGGCGGCGGGTGAAGAGCCAGACGCGGTCGCCGTCCTTGTGAGCCTGGAGGCGAAGGCCGTCGTACTTGGGCTCGGCGATGACCCGACCGAGCTTCTTCACGATGGCCCCGGCCGTCGGGAGCCGCTCGGCGAGGGCCGACAGGACCGGGCGGCCCGGGGTTGGGCGGATGCGGTCCAGGGCGTCGGGTCCGCGGGACAGGAGCATCGCGGCGACGAGCCCGAGGTCCGAGCAGAAGCTGTAGGCCCGCTCGATGCGGGGGCGCAGGGAGCGATCGCCGGTGCAGGCCATGGAAAGGGCGTCCATGATGGTGGCGTCGCCGACCCCCAGGCGGAGCCTCCCCTGGGCGATGCGCACCAGGTAGCGGGCCTCCCCCCCCCAGTCCGGGCAGGAGTGCGGCGAACAGCCTCACCTTCTCCGCGTAGGCGCCCGTCCCCGCCACCTCCGCGACGCGGACGAGCTGCCGGAATGTCTGTTGCACTGAGGCCGGTTGGCCTTCCGGTGGCAGCAGCCGTTCGGCCACCAATCCGAGGTCGCCCTGCTGGCGGTAGAGCCTCCACACCTCCTCGACGGGGGTGCCGGTGGCGTGGCCGATGGCCTCTGCCAGGCGGCGCTCGTCCACGCCGAGGTCGGGGGCGGCGTAGGGGGGGCCGAGGCGGCCCTGGAGGAGGTAGGGCAGGGTGCGGGCGTCCTCCGGGCCCCGGCGGAACAGCTCTCCGAGGAGCGCCGCCTGGAGGTGGTGGCTGGTGGTGGCTTCGATCCTGGCGAAGGCTTCGCACAGCTCGGTGAGTTGCATAGTGCCCCCGGCGGCGTGATGGCATTAGCTGTGCCCTGTGTTCGGCGCATGGGGCGGATCTGGGTCGAGAGCGAGGCGGGCAGGGGCAGCAGCTTCAGCTTCGCCCTACCGGTGGCGGCGGCCGGCGGTTGATGGCTTCGGACGGGGGGACGGGGGGACGGGGTGACGGCGAGACGGGGAGAGGGGGGAGAGAAACTGGTTGATCAGGAAGCCGTGGGCGGCGTGGATCTCCGCCACGTCAAAGCCCGCCGCCAGAGCGTGGCGAGCTGCCTTTTGAAAGGCGATCACGATCTGGTCGATCTCGGCTATGGAGAGGGCGTGGGGGGTATTCCAGACTTCATCGAAGGGGAGGGGGCTGGGAGCCACCGGCTGCCCCGGGCCAAAGCCTTGGTTCTCGCTCCAGGCCTTTCGGCCGGCGTGGGCGAGCTGAATCCCTACCTTGGCCCCCGGCTGGTGGACCATACCCACCAGCCGCGAGAGGCCCTCACCCTGGTGGTCGTCATAGATCCCCAGGTCGCGTTCGGTGATGCGACCACGGCTCTCGACGGCCGTGGCCTCCGTCATGATCAGCCCCACGCCCCCCACCGCCCGGGTAGTGTAGTGGACGTAGTGCCAGTCGTTGGGCACCCCGTCGTCGCCAGCAGAGTACTGGCACATGGGGGCCATCACTATCCGGTTCTTCAGAGTGAAACCTTTCAAGGTCAGAGGCTCGAACAGATAAGGCACCGTCGCCACCTCGCGAGATAAATGAATTAGCCAGGGCAGGAACGTCCCTGCCTAACCGGCGCGATATGAGCCGGGCGCCGGAAGGCCGGCGCGCAAGGGAGATCCACTCACACCCGCGTCGGTTTGCCCGAGGTGAGGGACTCGTAGGCTTTCTCGATCACCTTCAAGGCATAGTACCCATCCATCGGATCCACGGTCGGGGCTCGGCCTTCCCAGATCGCGCCTACGAAGTCCGCTGCCCCCGCGGCGATGGAACGCCTTTTCCACTCTATCGGATCGTGAGGCACCCGAGTCAACGGCTGCGGATCAAAGTCCTGCTTGCCTCGAAAGTACCTGGCCGGCGGGTCGCACAACTGATCGATGATGAGAGACCCCTGGCTGCCGTAGATCTCCAGCCGCTCACTCCAGGGAGCTTCGACCGTGAAGCTGTACTCGGTGGTGAACAGCCCTCCGCTCTTCAGACGTCCGGTGACGATCGCATTGTCCTCCACCGCAGCTTCCTTCACCAGACGCGCAGCGAAGGTCTGCATGTCTTCGATCTCGCCGGCCAGCCATTTGATCAGGTAGAAAGAGTGGGGACCCGCATCGAGGATCGCCCCCCCGCCCACGTTCCCCTTCCAGTTGGTCGGGTCCGTTAGCCTGTCCACCTCGCTCCCAGAGATGAAGGTCCTGAGCAGCCTTAGCCCGCCCAGGGCTCCCTCCTCGATCAGCTTTGCCGCCTCGATGTAGGCAGTGACGAACCGCGTGTTCTCCGCTACCGTGAGCTTGACCCCCTCGGCCCTGGCCTTCTCGCAGACCGCCAGCGCTTGCTCCGCGGTCATGGCCAGCGGCTTCTCCACGCTGACGTGCTTCTTGTGGGCTATCGCCTCCAGGGCAACGGGATAGTGGAGATGGTGCGGGAGGATGATGTCCACCACGTCAACCCGCGGATCCTGCAGCAGCTCTCCATAATCAGTGTACACTTTCGCCTGGTGAGGTTCGGCCATCTGCCTCGCCGCGGCCTCGTTGAGGTCGCAGACGGCGACGATCTCCGCCTTGTCGGCGACCTGCTGATATCCTGCCTCGTGGGCAGGGGAGATGCTCCCGAGCCCAATGATCCCGAGCCCTATTCTGTCGCTTCTCATGAGACCTACGTCCTACATATGTATGTGGCGGCGCCGAGCCTTCGGGGTGTACCGCCGAAACGTGCCGGGCCAGATTGGCGGGCAGTCACGAATGCCGACCGCCTGCCAACTCACCTCACGATCTTGATCTCTCTCGGGAGCGTGGAGATCCTCGTTGGGCCCTTCTCCCCGATGACAAAGGTCTCCTCGTTCCCCACGTGCTCGCCGGTTTCGGCGTCCGAGTACAGCTCGATGTTGATCACCATCCCCGGTTGGACGGTTCTGTGCTCGCTCTTGGAAATCCACACCTCCTCCGTTTCGAGCCCGATGCTATGGCCCGCGCGGCTGAACCGGGGGGTGAGGTGGTGCTTGGCATAGAGGCTGAGAGAGAGCTGATAGAGATCGGAGAACCTCGTCCCAGGGACCAGCGCTGCGCCCACTTCGTCGACGATCTTTACCATCGTCTGGTAGCGCTCGTCCAAGCTGTCGGGGAGGGATCCGGCGTACAGATACCGCCGAGTGTCCGAGGCATAACCCTCGTAGATCCCGCCCAGGTCCAGGGTGATCAGCTTGCCATCCTCCAGCATCTCACCGATGGCGATCTCCGGGTTCGCCAGCCCGAAGGCGAAGGTCGCGTGGCTTATGCCGGTGCCACCGTTCCGGTATAGCCTGTGCTTGGCCTCTTGGATGAGATCCAGCCTCGACATACCGACGTGGACGACTTCGAACAGCTCCGAGACCGTCTTCTCGATGATCGCGAGGCTCCTCTTGAGCCTCGCGATCTCCTCCTCGGACTTTGTGAGGCGCAACGTCTCCAGTAGGCCGTCCACCACCGAGAACGCCGTAGGCTGAACAACCTGCCTGGCCAACTCCAGAACGTAGTACGGGCAGGAAGACTCGATCCCAAGAGTCGCTTGGGGATCGAGCCTCCCCTTCAAGAGCCCCAGCAGCGCGGCCGAGGCGGTATCCATGCCGTCGAAGCCCCGAACCTCGTCGGCGCCGAAGGTCATCCCCTCTGCGGCAAACCACCAGCACAGCAGCGCGATCCGCCCTTGGTCGTCCATGTAAGAGAAGAAGGGCAGCCGATTCCGCAGGGTATACAGGATTGGGTTTCCGCTGGTGGGCAGCGCAGGGAAACCGGTGGTATAGTAGATGTTCTCGGGCGAGGTCAGCAGGACCCCTCCCAGATCCTTCTCTCGCATGAACTGAAGCAGCTTCGATCTCTGAAAGCCCAGCGGCTTGCTCTCAATGCCGTATAGCATCGTTCTCCCCCTTATTTCGCCACCCAGCCGCAGTCCACCAGCAGGTCGGTCCCCGTGATGAAGGAAGCGCCGCTACCGGCCAGGAAGTACACTGCCTCGGCGATCTCCGAGGGATCGGCCCACCTCTTGAATGCCTGCTCCGCTTCTCGCTCGGCTTTGACTTGGTCGAAAGGTAGCCCCGTCCTCTTGGATTCCAGGCCGATGTCGCCGCGAAGCATCGGGGTGTCCACGGAACCAGGGCTGATGGAGTTGACGCGAATGTTGTGCGGTGCCACCTCCCACGCCAGGGCGCGAGTCAGGGCGAGGATCGCTCCCTTTGTCGCACCGTAGATGACGTGGTCGATCTGGCCCACGTGGCCGGAAACCGAGGCCATGTTCACAATGGCACCCTTCTTCTGCTTCTTCATGATCGGCAGCACGTGCTTACACAGGATAAAGGTGCCACCGACATTGGTGTTGACGACTCGCTGGTACTCTTCCCACGTGATCTCCTCGAGCGGTTTCACCAAGACGGTGCCGGCGTTGTTCACCAGCACGTCGATGTGTCCATCCTGCTGCAGAACGGCGGCCACTCGGGCCACGATCTCCGGCTCGCTGGACACGTTGCATCTATAGAATTGGCAATCCCCACCCTCAGCGCGCAGATCGTCGCACAGCTTCTGCCCCTCCGCCTCCAGGACGTCAAAGACGTTTACCCGATATCCGTTCCTGGCGAAGACCCTGCAGGTGGCCTCGCCGATCCCCCGAGCACCTCCTGTAATCACGACGACAGGCTTCTCCGCGTTCATTGCCCCTTCCCTTCGATCCCGAGCGTTTGTCGCGCCCCTTCCACCGTCGCAATCGGCCTTCCCACGGACCTGGCTACCTGAGCGATCTCCGCCACCAGCTCGTGGGTGGTGGCCAGTTTCCCGTCCCGGGCAAAGGGCCAATCCTCGGTTCCAACCCGAACGTGATCCCCCAGCAGAATGGCGGTCGCCAGGATATCCATTTGCTCCTGGCCCATGATGCTGACGGCGACGGCGCAGCCCTCGGGCATGTGCTTGCGACGGTAGAGGTACTCCTCGATGGTGGGAGGGGACCAGGTTCCGCCCGGCCAGCCGAAGAACAGCGTGGTTATGTAGGGAGGGATCAGCAGCTTCTTCTTGATCAGGTGGTTGAGGTTCCAGATGGAGCCGGTGTGCCAGACCTCGAACTCCGGCTTGACCCCGAACTGGGCCGCCAGCCGGGCATACTCCTCCAACTCATCCTTAGGGTGAAGCTCGTTGCAGTCAACCTTGGCAAAGGCTTCATCGTGATGGTTGAGTATCACGGAGATCATGTCGGCCTTCTGGTAGTAGACATCCATCCGCTCCGGGATCTTCAGGCTGGACATGCCGCACTGGACCAGGATGTCACTCCTCTTCCGCACGGCGTTGATGACCTCCACCCACTGCCCTTCGGCATGGGTGTGCAAGACCGTGGCTCCCGCCTCTCGGCACAGGGAAGCCTCTTCCGCGATTTCCGCAGGCGTCCTGGGGTACTCCACCTCATCGGGGTGGAGCCAGCAGATATTGGGAGTAGCGATGATGATGAGAGGCTTCACAGTTCGCTCCTTTGCAAGTGTTGACGCTCGCCGCCCTTCACGGCACGCTCCGCGAAAGGGGCTCGGTCCTAGGAAATCACAGCTCCTTTAGCGTCTCGGCCGGGATACGGCCCTCCGACAGGGTCTGCTTGAATACCGACAACGTCTCTCTCACCCCTTGAATCAGCGGGGTTTCCGGAAGTTTGCCGAGAACAGAACCCAGAACACTGTTGTCGAACCCCTCCGGAAAGGGCAGGGGAACGTCGTCGAAGATGATCGTGCCCCGGCGCGAGGGCTCGGCGGCCTCGATGGCGGCGATGATCGCCGGAACGTCGACGGAGGCTTGCGCCAGGTTGAAGGCATCGGCGCCTTCGAAGGGAGTGCGGGCGGCCAGGATGAAGATCTTCGCTACGTCATCGACGTACTGGAAATCGAAGCGCCCTCCGAACGAGATCCTGTACGACCGGCCCGCCGCGGCCGCCAGCATGGCCATGGTCGGGGTGGAGGTCATGCCCCGGTCCCGGCCCGGCCCGTAGACCACGTAGGGCCGCAGGCCGATGCTGGCGATGCGATCGTCCATCCAATAGACGCGGGCCGTTCCCTCGTTGGCCTGCTTGTACACCCCGTAATGGGTTCGGGGCTTGAGAGGCGCATCGTGCCGGAGTATGCCTTCGGGATAGTCCTCTTTGGCGCCATAGACCGCCGCGCTGCTGGCGTAAACCACCTGCCGGATGCGCGCCCGTTTCGCAGCTTCAAAGATGTGAACGGTGCCTGCAACGTTCACTCGCGCACCCAGCGCTGGGTCCACCTTGCAGAAGGGCACCTGCATGGCTGCCAGGTGGATGATTCGGGTCGCTCCGGATTCCCGCACCGCGCGTTCGACCGAGGAGAGATCGCTGACGTCACCGCTGATGAAGCGAACCCGCGCGATCTCCTGATCGGTCAGGATCAGTTCCAATCGATGCCTGCTGGATCCGCGGTCCAGAACGGTGGTGGGAACCCCCTCCTTCACGAGATTCCGGACGACCCACGCGCCAATGCAGCCGGAGGCGCCCGTTACGAAGAAACGCTCATCGGTCATTGGAAGACCTCTCCTATTGGTTTTGTGTCGCCAGTGCCGATTGTTTCAGCCTCTCCTCTACGTGGCTCAAGTGATCGTACATGGCCTGGCGGGCAGCCTCTGGGTCTCGCCGCTTAAGCGCGGTGACAATAGCCCGATGGGCCTCGACGGTCTGCATGCGGACCTCGGAGATCTCGACGGTTCGGCGCCGGCTGTAACGGCTGGGCCGGGCGATTGCCGCCATCAGCCGTTTCACAAGTGTGTTCCCAGCCGCTTCGGCCACGATGCCGTGGAGTTCCAGATCGGCCTGCATGAAGGCCTCGTGATCATCAATGCTCTGGATGGACCGCGCTAGGCATTCCTCCAACTTCTGCACACCCACGTCCGTGATGTTCGGAGCCGCCAGTTGCGCTAATGCGGGTTCTAGGATCTTACGGGTCTGTAAAAGATCTAGGAAGGTGCTGTCGTGCAGTGTGAACACCAAATCCAGATGCTCAACCAGCAGCTCGGGCTCGAGCGAGGTAACAAACCATCCCGCCCCATGACGGTTTTCGACCACATTCATGATGGAGAGCGCCTGAAGTGCCTCCCGAAGTGGAGGCCGGCTAACGGCCATCATCGCAGCCAACTTCCTCTCGGAGGGCAATCGGTCGCCAGGCACCAGGCGCCTATCCTTGATCAGCGAAAGGATCCTGCTGGCGATCTTGTCCGGGAGGAGTTCCTTGTCCAGTTTGCCGAATTCCACCTGGGTCAGACCATTTACATCTCGCATTACTGCGTTACTCCTCTCATCTCAGCCCTTAACTGCCCCAGCGTAGATGCTTTGAGTGATCCACAG
>JAJZRD010000330.1 GCA_021845945.1 Chloroflexota bacterium | reverse complement strand
AGCAGTCTGGATTCAAGGAGATCAAGAGCTACTCCACGTTGGTCGGCAGCGGACCCGACTGGGTGCTGGAGATCGGCTTCGACTCCCCAGAGAACCTGATGAAGTCGCTGGACTCCGACGAGGCCAAGGGTCTTCTGGAGGATTTCGAGCACCTGGTCACCAACCTGTCCACCAAGATCCTGTCCCCTGTCGAGCTTCGCGTGCCGGCGAAGGCGTAACGAAGCGAGCCGGGGGCCTCGAGAGAGGCCCTGGTAACCGTGCAGGCGCTGGTCTTGGCGAGTAGGTAGCTCCACGGGGCGAGGTCACCAACCTCGCCCCTTTCTGAGGCTGCGGATCAGTGAACGGGCAGCAGCTCTCGGGCCATGTTGCCCAGCAGGAAGACCAGGTTCGCCGGGCGCTCCGCCAGCCGCCGCATGAAGTAGGGGTACCACTGCTCCCCGTAGGGCACGTACAGCCGCAGCCGGTAGCCGTCCCGGATCAGCTGCTCCTGGAGGTCCCGCCGGACCCCGTACAGCATCTGGAACTCGAAGCCCTCCTTGGAGATCCCGTGGGCCGTCGCGTACTGGATGGCGTGCTGGATCATCTTCTCGTCGTGGGTGGCGATGGCATGGACGGTCCCGCTGGAGAGCAGCACCCCCGTCAGGAAACGGAAGGCCCGATCCACGTCCTTCTTGTCCGAGAACGCCACCTCGGGCGGCTCCCTGTAGGCCCCCTTGACCAGCCGGATCGTTCCCCCCACCGAGAGAACCTCCTCCACGTCCTTCCGAGTCCGGTGGAGATAGGACTGGAGGGCGATGCCCACGTTGGGGTGCTGGATCCGCAGCTTCCTGAAGATCTGGATCGTGCGGTCGATGGTGGGCGAGTCCTCGATGTCCACCCAGACGAAGTTCCCGTGCTGGGCCGCTCGCTCCACGATCCTATCGATATTCTCACGGCATAGGTCGTCGTCGATGGCCAGCCCCATCTGGGTCGGTTTCAGCGACAGCTGAGAGTCGACGCCGGAGGCTGCGATGCCATCCAGCATCTCCAGGTAGGCGTTGGCCGCCGCCTCGGCCTGCTGCCGGTCGGCCACGCTCTCCCCCAGGTAGTCCATCTCCACCGCCATGCCCCGACGATTGAGCTCCCTGGTGGCGGCCACCGCCTCGTCCAGGGTGTCCCCCGCCACGAACCGTGAGGAGACCCCTTTCGCCAGCCTGCTTCTGGTGGCCAGATGCCTCACGCCGCTGTTGTTAGATAGGGATAGGAAAACCGATCTCCACATCGAGGACTCCTCCCTTGTGCGCCTTCTGCCGCCTGTAGGGCGTGCCCTGCGCCGACGATGCCCGGGCCACGTGGCGTCGGGCAGGAGGCCGAGGGTCCCAGGCGCCACACTCGTGCCGTCCAGGCGCCGGCAGGGCAGAGTTCCATGCCCTACATCATTTCAGTCCCAGCTCCGCCAGCTTCCGCGCGGTCGGGTGGCCCTCGGCGTCCCACCCCCGCAGGCTGTAGTACTCGTCCAGCAGCCGGTCGATCTGCTCCCGGGTGACCAGTCTGCCCTGGGTCGGCCCGTCCGGCACCGGCTCCTGGTAGAAGCGGGCGGGCGGCAGGTCGTCCTTGCGGCCGAAGCCCGGCTGATGCTTCATCCAGAAGAGCCGAGTCAGGTTCCATACTCGCTCCGAGACCCGATTGAGGTCGTCCCAGCCGTACTGGAGGCCGGTGACGGACTCCAGCACCTTGGGATACCACTCCTTGTCGAAGTCGATCTCCACCCACAGCAGCCGGCACACCCCAAGGACGTCGAAGGCCGGCCGGATGTGCTGCAGCTCGATCACCTTCTGGGCCTTCCCCTCGATCACGTCCCGTCCCAGGGCGATGTCGGTGGTGATGGCCCAGGCCCGGTTGTGGTGGGAGCCGATGTCGGCGGTGATGTAGGCCAGCATGTTGGCCGGGGCGCCCCGGGACTCGTAGCCGCTCCACTCCAGACCCTTCACCTGGATGGCGAAACGCTCCGAGCCACCGCCGAACTGCTGGGAGGCCTTCCGGACGCCGTCGGCCAGGATGGCCCCGATCCCCTCCCGGAAGGCGATCTTCCTGGCCAGAGCGGCGAAGGCCTCGACGCTGCCGAAGCGAGCTTGGATCCCCTCGGTGTCCCTCTCGGTGATGATCCCCCGCTCGAAGCACTCCATGGCGAAGCCGATGACGGCGCCGGTGGAGATGGTGTCCAGCCCGTACTGGTCGCAGAGGGCGTTGGCGTAGGCCACGTCTCTCATGTCGGTGAGGGCGCAGTTGCCGCCGATCAGGGCCGTGGTCTCGTACTCCGGCCCCTCCACGTAGGCGTCGTACCTGTCCGTCTTGGTCCTGGAGTACTTGCCGCAGGCCATGGGGCAGGAGAAGCAGGCCTTGTCGTTGACGACGATATCCCGCCGCATCACCTCGCCGGAGAGGCTCTCGTTCCCCTCCAGGTAGCCGGACTGGAAGTTCCGGGTGGGGAAGGCGCCGATGGAGTTGGCCCAGGTCGGCACCTGGCCGGTGCCGTATCGCTGCCACTCCACGAGGTTGGGGGCGGCGAAGGCGTCCTGGAACATCGCCTTGCCGATCTCCATCATCCTGTCCAGGTCGGCCACCGGGATCGGCTTGGTCCCCCGAAGGGCGATGGCCTTGAGATTCTTGGAGCCCAGCACCGCTCCCACGCCGGTGCGGCCCGCCTGACGGCCGAAGTCGTGGCTCACGCATGCGAAGACCACCCGGTTCTCCCCGGCCTGGCCGATGGTGGCGATCTGGAACTCCTCCCCCAGCTCGTCCTTCAGGGCTCGCTCGGCCTCGATGGCTCCCTTGCCCCACAGGAAGCCCGCGTCCCGGATCTCGACGGTCTCGTTCTTTACGTACAGGTAGGAGGGCTTGGGCGCTGCCCCCTCCAGGATGAGGGCATCGTAGCCGGCGTACCGGATCTCCGCCGCCAGGTGGCCGCCCATGTTGGTGTCGCAGATC
>JAJZRD010000059.1 GCA_021845945.1 Chloroflexota bacterium | reverse complement strand
TCCGATCTGATGCCGAGTTCGCGCGGTTCTGCGGAATGGCGATGGATTCAGCGAACGAACTAGATTATCATCTTCTGCTCGCTCGTGATCTCAATCTGTTGAAGAGCGAAGACTACGAACTGCTCTCAAGTGAACTGAGCGAGACTCGACGTATGCTTGCAGCGCTCATCCAAAGGCTGAAGGCTGAAGGCTGATAGCTGATAGCCGATAGCTCTCAGAAGGGGGGCCAGACGGTGATACGAGAGCAACTGATCGAAGAGCTGGCCAAGATCGTAGGCAAGGACGACGTCCTATCGTCCCGCCGAGACTTGCTGGTATACGAGTACGATTCCACGCCGGACCTTTTCCAGCCTGAGGTGGTCGTCTTCCCAGCCAACTCCGCCGAGGCCTCAGCCGTATTGGAGCTGGCCAAGAGGGAAGGGCTCACCATGGTACCCAGGGGAGCGGGCACCAACCTGTCCGGCGGCACCCTCGCCCTCAAAGGTGGGCTCGTGATCGGCTGCAGCCGAATGACCCGAGTGCTGGAGGTGGACACCACCAACGAGCGAGTGGTGGTGGAGCCTGGCGTCGTCAACCTGGAGCTGCAGAACCTGCTGGCACCGATGGGCTATCTCTACGCCCCCGACCCGGCTAGCCAGAAGGTGTCCACCCTGGGGGGAAACATCGGGGAGAACTCCGGCGGTCCCCACTGCCTCAAGTACGGCGTCACCACCAACCACGTCTACGGCCTGGAGGCGGTGCTGCCCGACGGAGAGGTCATCAACACGGGCGGCCCCTGCGAGGATAACCCCGGCTACGACCTGACGGGAACGATGGTGGGCTCCGAAGGGACCTTCGGCTTCGTGACCTCCATGACCCTGCGGCTGATGCGGGCGCCGGAGGCCATCAAGACGATGCTGGCCATCTTCGACACCCTGGAGGACTCCGGTAGCGCCGTCTCGGAAATCATCTCCGAGGGCATCGTCCCAGCAACGCTGGAGATCATGGACAAGATAGTGACCTGGGCCGTGGAGGAAAGCTACCACTCGGGATACCCGCTGGATGCCGAGGGAATCCTGATCATCGAGCTGGACGGCCTGAAGGACGGCCAGGATCGGCTGGCCGAGCGGATCGTGGAGATCTGCAGGAGGAACCACGTCCGGGATATCAAGATCGCCCAGAACGACGCGGAGCGAAATGGCCTTTGGGCGGGCCGGAAGGGAGCTTTCGGCGCCATCGCCCGGGTGAGCCCCAGCTACTCGGTACAGGACGGCACCGTGCCCCGCACCAAGCTGGCCGAGACCCTCAAGAAGGTGGTCGCCATCGCCGAGAAGCACAACGTCAAGGTCGGCAACGTGGCCCACGCCGGTGACGGCAACCTGCACCCCCTGATCATGTTCGACCCCAAGGACACGGCGGAGGTGGAGCGGGTGCACAGGGCCGGCAAGGAGATCCTGAAGCTGTGCGTCGAGATGGGCGGCACCCTGACCGGCGAGCACGGCATCGGCATCGAGAAGCAGGACTCCATGCCGCTGGTGTTCAACGACGCCGAGGTCGACGTGATGTTGCGAGTCAAGAGAGCCTTCGACCCCGACAACAGGCTCAATCCGGACAAGATCCTGCCCCTCAAGAAGGCGGCCGAAGGAATGGGGGTGTAGCGATGACGGTGACAGCGCAGAGCCTGGAGGCAACGCGGAAGCGACTGGCGGAGATCGTCGGGCCGGAGAACGCGCTGGCCGAAGATCGGCTGGCCGCCCACTCGGCCTATGGCGAGCAGCCGGTAGCAGCGGTCCTCCCCGCCGACGAGAGCCAGGCGGCGGAGGTGGCCGCGCTGGCCGATGCCGAGGGGATCCCGGTCATCGTATGGGGAAGCGGCACCAAGCAATCCATTCAGCCGGTGCAGCCCCGTGACGGGATCGTTCTCGGCACAGGCCGGATGAACGGCACCATCGAGCTGGACGCGGCCAACCTGACGGTGACCGTCGGGGCCGGCAAGGTGATGGACGACCTGCAGCAGGAGTTGGCGGGGGTCAAGCTGTTCCTGCCGCTGGACCCCGTGGACTCGGCTCGGGCAACAGTTGGCGGTACCCTGGCCACCAACAGCAGCGGGCCGAACCGGCTGCTGTACCGAACCGCTCGGGACATGGTGCTGGGGCTGCGGGTGGCCACACCCCAGGGCACCCTGGTGCGGGTCGGTGGGAAGACCGTCAAGGACGTGGCCGGCTACGACATGAAGAAGCTGTACATCGGGTCGTGGGGTACCCTGGGGGCCATCACGGCGGCCACCTTCCGGCTGTTGCCCCTCCCCGAAGCCAGCGCGACGGTGGCGATAGCGTTCCCCCAGCTTCACAACGGTTGTTCTATGGTGTCCGCCCTGCTAGCCTCCTTCATGCGACCCTCCTCGGCCGACCAGCTCAGCTACGGTGCGGCGCCGCTGGCGGTGGAGCGGGCCTTCGAGCTGAAGCCCGGCGAGCACCTCCTGCTGGTCCAGGTGGAGGGTGCCGTGGAGGCAGTGGAGAGGCAGAAGAGGGAGCTGGCGGAGATGGCCGGCAAGAACGGGGCCAGGGAGCTCTTCACCCTGGAGGGCTCCGAGGAGCGCGAGCTCTGGCAGTACCGCAAGGAAGTGTTCGCGGATCTGCCGTCCGATGGGCCAGCCATGCTGGTGAAGGGATCGGTGCTGCTGAAAAAGGTCTTCGAGTTCACCACCGGCCTGGTCAACCTGCCGGGTCTGCAGGTCACCTTCGCCTCCCACGCCGGGAACGGCATCGTCTACGGTCTGGCAACCGCGGAGCCCGGCCAGGAAGAGAAGCTGGTCTCC
The DNA here is from genome assembly GCA_021845945.1 of Chloroflexota bacterium. The sequence continues at coordinate 13,711 of JAJZRD010000059.1, read as the reverse complement.
GCCGCGGGCCGGCTGCAGCAGCTGGCCGCCGACTGCGGCGGGTTCGCGCTGGTGCAGAAGGCACCCAGCCAGGTGGCGGAGAAGGTGCAGCTGTGGCCGCCCAGGACCGACTACGGCCTGATGAGGGAGATCAAGGCACAGCTGGACCCCAAGAAGCTGTGGAACCCGGCGCGGGTCCCTGGAGGGAGGGCGTAAATGGCTACGGCATCAGGTGGAGACGGAAAGACGATGTCCGCCCTGGCCGAGCTGGTGGAAAAGTGCAACCGCTGCGGCTTCTGCCAGGCGGGGTGCCCCACTTACAAGGCCACAGGGTTGGAGTGGCAGGTCTCCCGGGGTCGGGTGGCGCTGGTGAGAGACATCCTGGACGGCCGGATAGATCTGCTGGAGGACGAGATCCGCGAGGCCCTCGGAAGCTGCCTCCGCTGTGGGGGGTGCACCACCCATTGCCCGCCTCAGGTCCAGACCCCCGAGATAGTGGACAAGGCCTTAGAGGAGCTGGTGCGGCTCAAGGGGCAGCCCTGGGTCCAGAGGGTGATCTTCCGCAATCTTCTCCCCAACAAGGGGATGCTGGGCACGGCGGGCAAGGCCATCTGGCTGGGACAGGTGACGGGCGCCCAGAAGGCGGCCAAAGGGCTGGGCATCACCAAGATCCTGGGGAAAGACGCCCACAGGGCGCAGGACGGACTCCCCAGGCTGCCATCCAGGACCGCCAGGCAGCTGTTGCCCACCATGATGCGGCCGGTGCCCCAGCGAAAGCACCGGGTGGCCTACTTCATCGGGTGTGGAACCGATCTGATCTACCCCGAAGTGGCCGCCGCCATGGTCCGGGTGCTCTACGCCAACAACACCGAGGTGCTGGTTCCCGACGTGGTGGACTGTGGCAAGCCACCCACGGCGTACGGTGACTTCGATGCCGCCCGCAGCCTGGCCAGGAAGAACATCGACGCCCTCTACGGGTTGGACGTGGACGCCATCGTCACCGATTGCGCCACCTGCGGCTCCTTCATCAAGGAGTACGGCAAGCTGATGGCCGAAGACTCGCAGTACGCGGAGAAGGCCAAGGCGGTGGCCGGAAAGATGAAGGACGTCAGCGAGTTCCTGGTCGGCATCGAGCTGAACGACCAGATGGGGGACGTCAAGACCAAGATCACCTACCACGACCCCTGCCACCTGGTGCGGTTCCAAAAGGTCTCCGCTCAGCCGCGCAAGCTGCTGAAGGGCATACCCGGTTTGGAGTTCAAGGAGATGGCCGAGGCCGACATGTGCTGCGGCGGCGCCGGCTCCTTCTCCCTGACCCACTACGATCTGTCACAGAAGGTGCTGAGCCGGAAGATGGGCAACGCCTCGCGAACGAACGCCGGTTTCCTGGCCACCGGGTGCCCCGCCTGCATGATGCAGCTGTCGGCGGGGGTTCGGAAAGACGGGATGCCGATGCAGGTCATCCACACCGTGCAGCTGCTGGACAGGGCGTACGCCGCGAAGTGGGCGCGGTGACGGGGAGATAGCACCGCCTCTCCCTCTGGGAGAGGCCGCCCGCAGCGTAGCGAGGGCGGGTGAGGGCTGAGACGTTGCCAACCAAACAGCCCTCACCCTGACCCTCTCCCAGAGGGAGAGGGAATCTCCGCGTCTCAGTTGACGGGTCTGGGGCGTTTATGTAGACTCTGGGGCGTTCCTCAGCCCTGCGCAGCATCAGCCGGTCAAGGACCGCCCCCGGTTTCGTTCACCAAACTTTGGGAGGTTGTCGTACGTGCTAAGCGACCTGGATATCGCCCAAGCTGCAAAGATGAAGCCGATCACGGAGATCGCCCAGGGCCTCGGCCTGCTCGAGGATGAGATAGAGCCGTATGGCAAGTACAAGGCAAAGGTCAACCTGGAGGTGCTCGATCGCCTCAAGGGCAGACCGAACGGCAAACTGATCGACGTTACCGCCATCACCCCCACCCCTCTGGGTGAGGGCAAGACGGTCACCACCATCGGCCTCTCTCAATCCCTCGGCTACATCGGGAAGAAGGTGTTCACCTGCATCCGCCAGCCTTCTTTGGGTCCCGTCTTCGGCATCAAGGGCGGTGCCGCGGGCGGCGGCTACTCCCAGGTAGTGCCGATGGAGGACTTCAACCTCCACCTCACCGGCGACGTTCACGCCATTGGCGCAGCCCACAACCTGCTGGCAGCCTTCATCGACAACCACATCCACCACGGCAACGCGCTGGGGATCGATCCCTTCAGCATCACCTGGCCGCGGGTCATGGACATCAGCGACCGAGCCGTTCGCCAGATCATCGTGGGGCTGGGCGGCAAGGACAACGGGTATCCCAGGCAGACCGGGTTCGACATCACCGTGGCCTCGGAGGTGATGGCGATCGTCGCCCTGACCACCAGCCTGAGGGACCTCCGGGAGCGGCTGGGAAAGATCGTCATCGGCCTCACCAAGGAGGGCAAGGCGGTCACGGCCGAGGACCTGAAGTGCGCCGGCGCCATGGCCGTGCTGCTGAAGGACGCAATCAAGCCTAACCTGCTCCAGACCCTGGAGCACACGCCGGTCTTCGTTCACGCCGGCCCCTTCGCCAACATCGCCCACGGCAACAGCTCCATCCTGGCCGACCAGATCGCCCTGAAGCTGGCCGACTACGTGGTGACCGAGAGCGGCTTCGGCGCCGACATGGGGGCCGAGAAGTTCATGGACATCAAGTGCCGCTACAGCGGTGCGGCGCCCAGCGCCGTGGTGATGGTGTGCTCCATCCGCGCCCTGAAGATGCACAGCGGCAAGTTCAAGGTGGTTGCCGGCAAGCCGTTGGATCCGGGTCTCACCCAGGAGAACCTGGAGGCGGTGGCCCAGGGCTGCTCGAACCTCGAGAAGCAGATCGAGAACATGCGGCTGTTCGGCGTGCCGGTGGTGGTGGCCATCAACCGCTTCACCACCGACACCGATCGCGAGATCGAAGTGGTGAGAGAGAAGGCGCTGGCCGCGGGTGCCGAGGGCGCCTACGTCAGCGAGGTGTGGGCCAAGGGTGGCGCCGGCGGGGCTGAACTGGCCGAGGCGGTGGTGAAGGCCGCCGACAAGCCGAACGGCTTCCACTTCCTCTACCCGCTGGAGATGCCCATCAAGGAGAAGATCGAGACCATCGCCACCAAGATCTACGGTGCCGATGGCGTCGACTACCTGCCCGCCGCCGAGCAGAAGATCAAGCGGTACACGGAGCTGGGCTTCGACAAGCTGCCCATCTGCATGGCGAAGACCCACCTCTCCCTCTCCCACGAGCCCAGCTGGAAGGGTCGCCCGCGCAACTACCGCATCCCGATCCGGGACATCCGGGCCTCGGTGGGCGCCGGCTTCCTTTATCCGCTCCTGGGCGATATGCGCACCATGCCGGGTCTCCCCTCCAGGCCGGCCGGCGAGCACGTGGACATCGACGAGCAGGGCAGGACGATGGGGCTGTTCTAGTACCGCACCAATCCGGTTTGCACACGTAGGGCGGGGTCTTGTTCCCCGCCGCTCGGTCCATCGGGCGCGCCGGGCGGCGGGGGATAAACCCCCGCCCTACCCCATCGAAGTCGCCAGACAGTCGGTGAACATTATTACTGGACCCTACCCGTTCCATGCTACCGTCGATTGTACACCCATCCCCGCCGCTATGCTGCTTCATGGAGCAGTTGAAGCTGCCGCTCTCGGAGCCGCAACGTCGGCACCTGACCAACGTGGCCGATGCCCTCCTGGTGTGCGATACGGAGCGAACCCTCGCCGCCCTGCACCGTCAGTTCATCGAGACCGTCGATCCTTCGAACATGGCCGATTTCTTCCGCATCAGCCCCTGGCAGGCCGACGCGGTGCGGGAGCGGCTGCAAGCCTTCCTGGTCCGGTGGGCCATCGATCAGGCGCCACCGGACCAGCCGAGCCCGGTGATCCGGATCAGTCTCGACGATTCCATCGCCGAGAAGGACAAGGTCACGCGCCACCTGGAACCGGTGGACTGGCACTACGACCATGTGGAGAGCCAGAAGGGGCGACCCCGCTACAAGAACGGGCTGAGCTACCTGGGCTGCACGGTCAGGATCGGCTCGGTGGAGTTCACCTACGACCTGCGACCCTACCTGCGGAAGCGCACCGTGCGCCGCCTCAATCGACAGCGACCCAAGGATCAGCGGGTCCACTTCCTGAGCAAGACCCATCTGGCCCAACAGATCCTGCGCACCCTGGTGCCGCTGTTGCCCAAGGGCTGGCGGGTGTACGTCCATTTCGACGCCTGGCATGCTTCGGCCCCGCTCATCAAGTCCTGCCGCCGTCAAGGCTGGCATGTCGTGAGCGCCATCAAGTCCAACCGCAAGCTGGATGGGACACGCATCGACCGCCAAGCTGCTGCCCTTCGGCACCAGCGGTACACCCGAGTCACGGTGACCGCTGCGGACGGAAAAGCCACCACCTATCTGGTTCGCACCCTTCAGGGGAAGCTGGAGAAGGTGCCCGGCGAAGTCCGCGCCTACGTTTCGAGACGGCATCACCGGGACAAGCGCCCGGCGTACTTCATCAGTACGGATCTCGCCTTGAGTGCGCAAGCCGCACCGCAAGGATACGGCCAGCGGTGGTCCTGCGAAGTGGACAACCTCTACCTGAAGCTGCGGGTGGGCTTGGGCGACTTCCGGTTGCAAGCCTACGAGGCGGCGGACAAATGGATCGTCGCCGTGCAGCTGGCCTGGACCTATGTCCAGTGGCGTCTCGCCCCCGGTATTGACAGCTACATTAGAATTAGAGATAGTTCCTCTTGGTTGTAGGCTTGGACCCACAAGGGCCGGGCAACCGACCAGGCCACGGAGCCTTCCCTCGGGTTCCGGTCTTGGGGGAGGGCGAGGCCGAGGCTCTCGGTTTCCCGACCATTCGAAACCCACTCTCACCTTTCCAACTGAACATCGGTGCGCCGTCACCTGGACCGTTCTCTTTCAAGGACGAAATCCGGCGGACAGGCCTGGGTTCGCCCGGGCGAAGCTGCCGTGCCGGCCGGGCCAAAGCATCCAGCATAGGGAGGGCAAAGGAGCCCTCCTCCTAGGGTGCCAGGTTCGGGCGAGACCTTCGTTGGGTCTTGGAGCACGGCACTCCCTGGAGCATAGGGGGAGGTGGTCGTAAAGGACCTCAAGAGCAGTCTGGCTGTCTACGGCATCTTTGGTCCATTCTGTCCAGACATCGGTCGTGTCGTGGCCTGTGTTTCCTCTGAGGAGAGTTATCTTGCCCTTGTAAGGAGGTGCACCATGGCGACCTACGAAGGCGCAGTCCCCGCCGGCGAGGTCAAGGCCGGCGCACTCCCCGCCTGGCGGGTCATGGACCTGCCTGCGCCCCCTCCATACACTTTTAGAAACGTCATGGCGATCATCGGCCCCGGCGCCATCCTGCTGGGCGTCTCCATCGGGAGCGGCGAGTGGCTGCTGGGCCCCGCCGCGGCCACCAACTACGGCCCCGCGATCCTCTGGATCACCACCGTGTCGGTCATCCTCCAGGTGCTGCTCAACATGGAGATGATCCGGTACACCATGTACACCGGCGAGCCAATCTACACCGGCTTCATGCGGACCAGTCCCGGTCCCACCTTCTGGGGATGGTTCTACTCCCTCCTGGGCTGGCTCCAAATCGGCTGGCCCGGATGGGCCGCAAGTGCTGCCACCGGGATCGCCGCCTTCGCCCTGGGGAGGCTGCCGGGTGCCGGCGATGCCGGCACGGTCTTGATGTGGGGCTACGTCACCTTCCTGCTTGTGATCGTCCTGCTCTTCCTCGGCCGGAAGGTGGAGCGGACCCTGGAGCTGGCCCAGTGGTTCATGGTGGCCTGGATCTTCATCTACCTGCTGTTCGTGGACATCTTCCTCGTATCGGCCGACACCTGGGGGAAGACCATAGGCGGGCTCTTCCAGTTCGGTTCCGTCCCCTCGGGGGCCGACTGGGTATTGCTGGGGGCCTTCGCCGCCTACTCCGGGGCCGGAGGGGTGATCAACGGCTTCGTCACCAACTGGTTCCGGGATAAGGGCTTCGGGATGGGTTCCACGGTGGGCTACATCCCCGGCGCCATCGGCGGCGAGAAGACGGAGCTGAAGCCGACGGGCAGCGTCTTCAAGCCCACAGAGAAGAACCTGGCCAACTGGAAGGCGTGGTACCGGTACATAGACGCCGACCAGTACTGGCTGTGGGCGGGCGGCGCCCTCATCGGTATGCTGCTCACCGTGACCCTCACCGTTCACTTCGTGCCCAAGGGCACCCCGGTCTCCGGCATGGCCATCGCTGCCTTCCAGGCCGACGCCATGGCGAAGGTGGCCGGCCAGATCTTCTGGCCTCTGACGCTGCTGAACGGCTTCTGGATCCTGTTCAGCACCCAGCTGGGCAACTCCGAGGGCTACGTCCGGATGATTACCGACATCGGATGGACGGGCAGCGCCACCATCCGGCGTTGGGCCAAGGGCGACGTCCGGAGGGTGTACTACACCATCCTGCTGGCCTTCGCCATCTGGGGCTGCGTTGCCCTGAACCTGGCCCAGCCCTTCCTGCTGATCCAGATCGGGGCCAACATGGCAGGCCTCGCCTTCGTGTTCCTGAGCATCCACACCATCGTGGTGAACCGGAAGTTCCTGCCGCCGGAGCTGAGGCCCTCCCTGTGGCGCGAGATCTCGCTGGTGCTATGCGCCCTGTTCTTCCTGTTCTTCGTGGTGATGCTGGTGCTGTACCAGCTGTTCGGGATGAAATTCTAAGGAGCAGGGGGCGGCCAGGCGGCCGCCCCCATACTAACCCCTTTCCCGAGGGCGTGGAGGGGATAGAGGCGGCAATGAGGTGAAAAAGGTAGGGGTCTTCTTCGGGGCCATGCTCTATGGGACCTGTTGGATCGTGGGTTTGATGAACCTGGTGGCGCTGGCCCTGGCCCTTCAGGAGGGCGGAAACCCATTGAGCTATCTGTCGATGATCATGCTACCTCTCGCCATCATCCTCTACATCCACCACCTGGCCGGGTGGTTCCCCTTCCACCACCGCGCCTAGGAGCGGCCTCTGTGCCCGCCCTCGGCCTGTAGGGGCGGTTCGCGAACCGCCCCTACAAGGAAACGCACCATCGGGGATCGGTCTGAAACCCTCTCCTACCTATCGCCTGCCTGCGGTCTCCCCATCCTCCGCCGCAGGGTCCCCAGCACAGTCATCAGCTCCTGAGACCTCATGGCGTAGGAGAGGCCCCCGTAGACCAGGGTGCCCGCACCCACCGATAGCAGCACCTGGAGGAGGCGCCCCGAAAGCCTGGTTACGTCCAGGGAGGCCCGCAGGTAATCGGCCACGGCGGCCGCGACCAGCCCCTGGGCCGCCGACCAAAAGACGAAGACGGCCACCGGGAAGGCCAGGGGGGCGAGGTTGATCCCCTCCAGCCGGCGCCCCAGCAGCAGCACGAGGAGCCCGCCCTCGATCAGGGCAGCGACGGCGCTGGCTAGGGCCAGGCCGCCGAAGGAGAGGAAGCGCATCAGCAGGAGGCTGAGGCCCACGTTCACCAGGAAGGCGCCGGAGGCGACGGCGACCGGTGTCCGCGTGTCGTGGAGGGCGTAGAAGGCCCTGTCCACGATCTCGGCCGTGGCCCAGCCCGCGAGGCCCAGGGCATAGTAGGAGAGGGCGTAGGCCGTGGCCCTGGTGGCGGCAGGGGTGAAGTCGCCGTGCTGCAGCAACAGCGCCACGATGGGCTCGCCCAGCACTATCAGTCCCACACTGGCGGGGATGGTGAGGTAGAGGATCAGCCTCAGGGCGGAGAGAACGGTTCGTTTCAGGGCCTCCAACTCCTCCAAGGCGCTCTGCTCCGCCAGGGTAGGGAAGACCGCCGTGGAGATGGCCATGGCGAAGACGCCCAGGGGCAGCATGGTAAAGGTCCAGGCGTAGTCCAGGTAGGCGAGGCTGCCTTCCTGCAGCTGGGACGCCAGCACCACGTTCACCAGGTAGTTGATCTGCACCACCCCCAGCCCCAGGGTTCGGGGGACCATCAGCCGGCCCACCTCCCGCACCCCATCGAGGGCCACGTCGAGGACTGGGCGAAACTCCATCCGCTCCCGCACCAGCCCGGGTATCTGCACCAGCAGGTGCATCAGGGCGCCAACCGCGGCTCCGATGGCCAGGCCGTACACACCGATGCGCCCACCCAGCAGGAGGGCACCGAGGATGATGGCGAGGTTGTACATCATGGGCGCCAGGGAGGCCAACAGGAATCGGTTGAAAGAGTTCAGGATGCTGGCGAAGAAGGTGCTGACGGCGAAGAGCACAGGCGAGAAGAGGAGGATGCGGGCCAGATTGGCGGCCAGTTGCTGGGCCGCCTCGTCTCCCTGCCAGCCCGGGGTGACCAGGGCGATCACCTGGGGTGCAAACACCATCAACAGCACCGAGATGGGGGTCATGATGACGGCCGCGATGGTGATGAGAGAGCTGGCCAGCCTCCAGGCTCTCTCGCGATCCCCTCGGGCCAGGTAGGCGGCGAAGACCGGGATGAAGGCGGAGGCCACGGCCCCGCCGGCCAGCACCTGAAAGAGGGTATCGGAGATGCGGATGGCCGCCAGGTAGGCCTCGTAGTCGCGGCTGGCAGCGAACTGGCTGCCGATGACCATGGTGCGCACCAGCCCCAGGAGCCGGCTCCCGACGAACCCGGCCATCAGGATGGCCGCCCCCATAGCCAGGCTGCGACTCCGGCGAGCAGCCTCAGCGTTGGACATGGTTCATCCGGGGCAGGAGGAGTAGCAGCAGGATAGCCGCGAGGGTGGCGGTGACGCCGCCCAGCAGGAAGGGCGCGGAGGGACCAACCCTATCCCACAGCTGGCCCGCAAGGAGGCTGGACAGGAGGGCCATGCCGCCCATGGCGGTGTAGTAGAAGCCCAGGGCGGTAGCCCGGGTCTCGGCGGGGGCGAAGTCGGAGATGAGGGCCTTGCCGACCCCCTCCGTCATCGCCATGTAGGCGCCGTAGACGGCGAACAGCCCCCAAACGTACAGGGAGCTGGAAGCCAACCCGAAGCCACTGTACACGACGGCGAAGATCAGCATCCCCACGGCGATCACGTCCCTGCGACCCAACCGGTCCGAGATGATGCCGGCCGGGGTGGAAAGGAGGGCGTAGGTGGCGTTGAACAGCATGTAGGCCAGCACCACCTGCTGGGTGCCCAACCCCAGGGTGCCGGCGCGCAGCACCAGGAAGGCGTCGCTGGAGTTGCCCAGGGCGAACAGCATGCTCACCCCCACGAAGATCAGAAAGCCTCTGCTGGGCGTAAAGTGGGGGCGGCTCGCGGCGCTCTTTGCCGCGCTCCCCTGCCCCGTCTCCCTGGCCAGCCTAACCAGAAAGAGGGATGCTATGCCGGGGATGAAGGCCAGGACGAACACTATTCTCAGGTCGCCCCCCAGGGCACCCAGGGCGGCGAAGGCAAGAAGCGGGCCGAAAACGGCCCCCAGGGTATCCAGGGAGCGGTGAAAGCCGAAGGCCCTGCCCCGGGTCTCCGGCCGGCTGGACTCGGCGATGAGCGCATCCCTGGCCGGGGTGCGAACCCCCTTGCCGAAGCGATCGGCGAAGCGAGCGAACAGCACCAGGGGCCACACAGAGGCCAGGGCGATGAGCGGCTTGGAGCAGGCAGAGAGACCGTAGCCGGCGTAGACGAAGGGCTTCCGCCGGCCCAGGCGATCGGAGAAGAGGCCGAAGAACACCCGCAGCAAACTGGCGGTGGCCTCGGCCACCCCCTCCACCAGCCCCACCACCGAGGCGGGGGCCGCCAGCACCGAGGTGAGAAAGATGGGGATCAGGGGGTAGACCATCTCGCTGCTGACGTCGGTGCAGAGGCTGACCAACCCCAGGACGAAGACGTTCCGGCTGATGCCGGGCACAGGAGAACGCTCGAGGGCAGCAGGGGCACCGCTGGGTTCGGGCATGGTGGCTGATGTCACGTCGAGACACCTCCTGAGGAGAGAGGGTGGCCGCCAATTTGGAGTGCAGTGGCTTGCCACCGCTTTCGACTCGACCTGAAGCAGCGTTTCTGGAGGCGGCAGTCCACCGTCCGGGCCGTGCGGCTTGCCTCCGCCCTCGATCGGAGCGAGAGCCGCGGGAAGCCGCAGCACTCCAAATGCCGGAAGGTGGGCACGGAAAGGATACCACAATGCACGAGGAGACGGAGCGTGAGCTGCCGGTCCCGGGGCCGTGCGGGAGCCCTCACCCCGACCCTCTCCCAGAGGGAGAGGGTAGAATGGGACAGCCCTCACCCCGACCCTCTCCCAAAGGGAGAGGGAGGAAAGGATCACACTACGCCGCTGTCGACCTTGCCCAGCTTGCGGACCCGCTCGACCACTGCTTCGTGGGCCCGGTTCTCCAGACCGTCGTCCAGGGGCGCCAACTGCTGTTGCTCCCCATAGCGACGGCGCAGCGCCGCGAGGATCAGATGATCGGTGAACCAGGGGTTCTTGGGCAGCAGCGAGCCGTGGAGGTAGCATCCGAAGGCGTTGCGGTAGACGGCCCCCTCGGTGCCATCCTCGCCGTTGTTGCCGAAGCCGGAGAGGACGCGTCCCAGGGGGCGGCAGCCGGTCCCCAGGTAGGTCTTGCCACTGTGGTTCTCGAAGCCGACCAGGCTGCGGTTGCTGCCGTCGAAGTCGCATTGGATCAGGACGTTGCCTATGCAGCGCTTGTTGCCCGCCACGGTCCAGGCGTCGAAGAGGCCGATCCCCTCCAGGATCTCGCCCGTGTGGGTGCGGAAGTACTTGCCCAGTAGCTGATACCCGCCACAGATGCCGAGCAACACACCGCCCTCCTCGACGAACCGATGGACGGCCGCAGCCTGAACGGTGCGGAAGTCGTCGGCCACCAGGATCTGCTCTTTGTCCTGGCCACCCCCGAAGAAGAGGAGATCGCACCGATCGGGATCCAGCTGGTTCCCCGGACCGACGGGGACCACCTCCACCTCGATGCCACGCCAGCGGGAGCGCTGGACCAGGGAGATGATGTTCCCCCGGTCCCCGTAGATGTTCATTAGATCGGGGTATAGGTGGCAGAGGGCAAGTTTCGTCTCAGTCCTCCCAGAAGGGGGGCAGGTGGCCGGCCTCCGCCAGCTTGCCCCTCACCTCGAGCATGGCCGTGTAGGTGGGCAGCAGGTAGAGGGTCTCGCCCTCCGGGGTGTCCCGCAGGGCCTGCTGCAGCGCCCTGGAGCTGTCGGGCTCCACCGAGATCAGCGCCGGGTCCACCCCCGCGTACTTCAGCCGCACCGCCATGTCGGTGGCCCTCAGCCCCGAGGCGACGGCGAAGCGCACCCGGCCGGCCAGCATCTCGAAATCCACGTCCCACAGCCAGGAGACGTCGGTGCCGTCGGCGAAGAGATCGTTGATGACGATCATGAGCGGCTTCTGGCCGGGCTCCCTCAGGAGGGTGGACAGCACCTCATTGAATCCCACCGGGTTCTTCACCAGTGCCAGGAAGAGCTGCCGCCCCTCCATCTGGACCCGCTCCACTCGGCCGAAGGCCGCCGAGAAGCCGGCCAGACCGGCCCGGACGGCCTCCAGCTCTATCCCCATGGCCACCCCCACCCCGGCGGCCGCCAGGGCGTTGTAGACGTTGTAGACCCCCGGCACCCGGACCTCCAGCTCCACGTTGCCCCGGGGGGTCTCCAACTGGAGTCGACTCCCCTCGATGCCCACCAGCTCACAGCCGGTGGCTCGCAACTCCGGGGCAGGCCGTGCCGTGCCGCAGGAGGGGCAGCGGTAGTGCCCCAAATGGCTGTAGAAGACCACGGGGTAGTCGTAGGGCGTGCCACAGTGAAAGCAGAAGCGGGAATCCGCGGCGTGGGCCAGGGTAGCGCCGCCCAGGGATGGATCCTCGATGCCGTAGTAGAGCACCCGGCAGGAGAGCTTCTCGCCCAGGCTGGCGATGCGGGGATCGTCGGCGTTCAGCAGCACCGTCGAGGAGGCCGGCAGGCCGCTCAGGGTCTCCCGCCAGAGCCGCGAGAGATAGTCCACCTCGCCGTAGCGATCCAGCTGATCTCGAAAGAGATTGGTCAACACGCACAACCGGGGGTGCAGCTCCTGAACGGCCACGGGAAAGGCGGCCTCGTCCACCTCGAAGAGCCCCACATCCGCCCTTGGGTTGCCCGCCAGGGTGGAGCCGTTGACCAGGGTGGAGGCGATGCCCACGATCAGGTTGGCGCCGGATCGATTGTGCATCACCCGCAGGCCGGCCTTGCGGAGGAGAGTGGAGATCATCCGGGAGGTGGTGGTCTTGCCGTTGGTGCCGGTGACCACGATGGTGCCCCGCGGTATCCGCGTGGCGATGCTGGCGATGGCGCCCGGATCCAGCGCCCTAACCAGATGTCCGGGCGCTGTGGTGCCGCCCCCTACGCCGAGGCGGCGGCTGAGAAAGGTAGCCAGTTGGCCGGCGGCGACGGCCGCTGCGAGGCGCGGACGCATGAGTGACTCCCCCGAGAGACTGGTCGAATCATAGATTATCGCCGGGGGCAGAGCAAGAACAGGGCCCATTCGGGCCCAGGGGGGATGCCGGACCTGGAGGGCGGAGGCGGCCACCGAGCTCTCGTGAAAAGGGCGTAGGACGGGGGCGTACGGCATGCGCCCCTACAGCAACTTCTCGGCCTCTGCCCACAGCTGCCGGTAGCTCTCGAAGCTGAGCAGGCCGGCCACCTGCTCCCGAGGCACCACCACCGTGTCTCGCGCCAGGTGCTCCGGCCAATCGGGAAGCCAGCGGGTCACCCGCATCAGGAACATGGCAACCCGGTAATCGTCGCCCTGGTAGCTGAAGCCGATCTCCCCCAGGGGAGCGACGATCTCGGCCTCCACACCGGTCTCCTCGGCCACCTCGCGGCGGGCCGTCTCCTCCTCCGTCTCGCCCGGATCGATGTGACCCTTGGGGAAGAGGTATTCACCCCTGGCGGTGCGGCGCAGCACCACCTGGTGCCCCATCAGCACGACACCGCCCGCCTGCTTGACGATCAACGGATCACCTCGCCCTCACCCCGACCCCGTACCACCCATCTCACGAAAGCCGATGGCCAAGCCGTGCCGTGCCTCGAGGTAGCTATCGATCGCTACCGGCGGCCTCGATGGCCAGCAGGCGGCGGCCGATCGATTCCTCCCCTGCCTCCGCACCGTTTTCCTTCGGGAGGTCACCCTTCTCCCACCGAAGCCCTCGGGCCAGAGCGGCCCTCCGCCAATGGCGAACCGCCGATAGGGTCAGGTCCCCCAGGGTGATGGCCACGGCGAGGCCGGCCAGCCCGGCGACCAGCAGGATCTCTTGCTCGGTCACCGGGAACTCCTTGGATCCGAGAATACCCTGGCGCGGACCTTGGTTTCGAGGGCGTCCAGGTCGAAGGGCTTATCCACGTAGTCGTCGCACCCACACTCCAAAGCCCGAGTCCGGTCGGCCGGGCGAGCCAGGGCGGTGATGGCTATGATCGGCACGTGGCGACTGCGGGGATCATTCTTGAGCCGCCTGGCAACCTCGTAACCGTCCATCTTGGGGAGCATCAGGTCGAGAAGCACCAGGCTCGGCAACTCCTCCGAGACCCTGGCCAGGGCTTCCACGCCATCGCCGGCCAACACTGCGCGACAGCCGACCATGTCCTCCACCACAGCACGCACGATCTCCTGGTTGTCAGGCTCATCCTCCACGATCAAGACCCGCCGTTGCTCCACAGAACCCCTCCCAGGATGCAATACCATCCACTGCGGGCGCGGTGCCCGTGCGGCGATAAGTGT
>JAJZRD010000058.1 GCA_021845945.1 Chloroflexota bacterium | reverse complement strand
GTAAGCAAGTACCAGAAGCGGATCAGTGGCCCCATGCGGGACCGGATCGACATCCACGTGGACGTCCCCCGCATCGCCTACGAGAAGCTGGCGGGCGACGGCCAGGGGGAGACTTCGGAGCAGATCCGAGCCCGAGTGGAGGGCCTTGGCGCAGGCCGCCGACCGTCCCGCCGAGCCCTCCGGCTCAAGCAGATAGGTCAGGCCACTCACCCCTGACGATCAGAACCGGGCAGGTGGCATTGTGAGCTACATGATCGCTCACGCTGCCCAGCACGAGGCTTTCGGCCAGGCTGGCTCCGCGGTGGCCGATGACGATCACGTCGTACTTGCCCTGGGCGGCCACCTCGACGATCACTTCTCCCGGTCGCCCTTCTCGCAGCTCCGTGTCGGCAGGGACACCCGCCTCCGATAGCGCTTTCTGCGTCAGGCTCAGGATAGCCCTCCCCCCCTCGAAGCATCCCTTCCGGATCTGCTCCCGATCGATGCCGGTCAAGTACAACGACGGTATTCGAACTGTCTCCACCACGTGGAGCAGCGTTACGTCGGCTCCAAAGCATTTAGCGAGTTCAGCGGCGTACCTCGCGGCCCCCAAAGCCCCTTTCGAACCATCTGTCGGCACGAGTATCCTTCCGATAAGCGCCTTCCTCTTGCGCCTTCTTGCCAACCCTTTGTTCCTTTCCTCGCGCATCCGCAGTCGGCATTGCTCGCGGCAGCGAGCACAGCAGTCTCCGTACCGCAGGGCCCTATGGGTCCAAGAGGCACAGCCCTTGCGCCAGTCTACGTGATTCGCTCTCTCCTGAAGGCAAGATAACCCATGCGCGACGGGGCAGAAGAGCGCTGGCATACACTCGATACCGACCGGGTCCTGTCGAAGCTTCAGACGGGGTGGGAAGGACTTCCCGAAGACGAGGCGGCGCGCCGGATCGCGCGGTATGGTCCCAACGAGGTGCCAGCGGAGGAGAGGGCTCGGCCCATCGCCATCCTCCTCCGCCAGGTGAAGAGCCCCCTCATCTACATCCTTCTCGCCGCGGCTGCCGCCGCCCTGGCCCTGGGGAAGTACGTCGACGCCGGCGTAATCCTGGTGGTGGTCGTCCTCAACTCCGTGGTGGGGTTCGTCCAGGAGTACAAGGCCGAGCAGGCCATGCGAGCCCTGGCAGAGGCGCTGGCGCCCAGGGCCAGGGTGCTCCGCGCCGGCGCGGAGCGGGAGATCGACGCCCGAATGGTGGTGCCCGGCGACGTCATCCTCCTCGAGTCGGGGGTCAAGGTGTCCGCGGACCTGCGCCTCCTCCGCGCCTTCGACCTCCAGGTCGACGAGTCGATACTCACCGGCGAGTCCGTTCCCGTGGCGAAGCGCCTCGAAGTCATCCACGACCCGGGCGCCCCCCTGGGAGACCGGGCCAACATGGCCTTCACGGGGACGGGCATCGCCCGGGGGCGAGGCGCAGGCGTGGCGGTGGCCACGGGGATGCAGACCGTCTTCGGGCAGATCTCGGCGCAGGTGCGCGGGGTGGGGGAGGTCGAGTCGCCCCTCCAGCTGCGTCTGGATCGCTTTGCCCGGCTGATCGCGGGGCTGGTGCTCGCGGTTACGGCCGTGGTCTTCGGCCTCGGACTCGGCCTGGGCGAGAATCTGTCGGACATTCTCCTCACCGCGGTCGCCACGGCGGTGGCGACAGTCCCCGAGGGGCTGCCGGTCACCATAACCGTCGCGCTCGCGGTAGGCGTCTGGCGCATGGCCCAGCGCAACGCTATCGTCCGCAAGCTGCCGGCCGTGGAGACCCTCGGAAGCTGCACCGTCATCTGCTCGGATAAGACCGGCACCCTCACCAAGAACGAGATGACGGTGACCAGCATCTACGCCGGCGGACGGACCTACAGGGTGACCGGTTCCGGCTACGCCCCGATGGGCGAGATCCTGACGGATGGGCAGAGGGTCGAACTGCCAGAGCATCCCGAGCTGGAACTCACTCTGCGCATAGGCATGCTGGCCAACGAGTCCTCGGTCTACCAGGAGGACGGCCGGTACCGCCCCGATGGGGACCCGACGGAGATGGCGCTGCTGGTGGCCGCCATGAAGGGTGGCCTTCACGACGAGCTGGAGAGGGATGCCTACCCGCTGCTGGACGAGATCCCCTTCGAGTCCGACCGGCAGTACATGGCCACCCTCCACGACCACAAGGGACGCCGGCTGGTCTTTGTCAAAGGGGCTCCAGAGCGAGTTCTGGAGATGTGCGATGCCATGCTGGCGGGAGAGGCGATGGTCACGGTTCCCCTGGATCGAGCCTCGGTGTTACAGGAGAGTCACCGGCTGGCCTCCCAGGGGTTGAGGGTGCTGGCCATGGCCTGCAAGACCGCCGCTCCCGGCGCCGAGGAGGTGGATCATAGGGACGTGGAAAGCGGGCTCACCTTCGCGGGTCTTCAGGGGATGATCGATCCACCCCGGCCGGAGGCGATCGATGCGGTGGCGCGCTGCAGGGATGCCGGCATCCGGGTGGTTATGATCACCGGCGACCACAAGGTGACGACGGAGGCGATAGCCCGCCGGATGGGCATCGTCGGGGGCCGGGCTGCCCGGGCCATAGATGGCCGGGAGTTGGAGGCGATGGACGACGACCAGCTGCTCGCTCGAGTGGAGGAGGTCTCCGTATACGCGCGGGCGGCCCCGCATCACAAGCTGCGGATCGTCCGGCAGCTTCGCGGGCACGGAGAGGTGGTTGCCGTCACCGGGGACGGCGTGAACGACGCCCCCGCCCTGAAGCAGGCGGACATCGGGGTCGCGATGGGGATCACCGGCACCGACGTGGCCAAGGAAGCGTCGGACATGGTGCTAGCCGACGACAATTTCGCTACCATCTACGCCGCCGTGGAAGAGGGGCGCGTCGTCTTCGACAACATCCGGAAGGTGGTCATGTTCCTGATCCCCACGGGGCTGGGCCTGGTGCTGACCGTCATCACCAGCATCGCCCTCCGGCTGCCCCTGCCCTTTCTGCCCGCTCAGGCAATCTGGATCAACCTGGTCACCAATGGGCTGCAGGATGTGGCCATGGCCTTCGAGCCCGCCGAGGAGAACGTCGGACGCCGGCCTCCGAGGAACCCGAGGGAAGGGTTGCTTACCCGACCGATGGTCGAGCGCACGATCCTCGTCGGCCTCGTCCTGCTGGCGGGCACTCTGGGTGCCTTCGTCTGGCAACTCCTCTCCGGCGCTCCCGTCGAGTATGCCCGAACGGTAGCCGTGACCACCATGGTTCTCTTCCAGAACTTCCACATTTTCAACAGCCGCTCCTTCACCCGGTCGGCCTTTCGGATGAATCCGCTGTCCAACCGGTTTCTGTTCGCGTCGATCGTGGCGGCCCTCGGGCTGCAGGTCCTCGCCCTGTACTGGGGTCCACTGCAGTTCATCCTCGGACTGGAACCCCTGGCCCCGCAGAGCTGGCTGGTGATCGTGGGGATCGCGGCCTCGGTGGTGGCCACAGTTGAGGTCGACAAGGCAGTCAAACAGTTGATGAGCCGATGACCCCCTGGGACAAGCAGGGAGGATCCGCCGGGCAGCCTTCCTCCATGGCGTATCGGCCTGCAAGCTGCTAGACTGGGACGGCGAGGGATGTCGGGGAGCCTCACCCCGCGGATACCCTTCCCCTCTGGAAGTGAACTGCCATGTCTTACTGGATCATCACGGGCCGGGCTGGCTGCCCGGTAGCCGGTTACGTAACCCAGGTGGTGTCCGAGGAGGAGACGGGGGATCAGTCGGACGGGGATCAGCCCCTGCACCGCTGGGTGGTCGAGGCGTGCGAGGGCCAGATCCAGAAGTTGATCAACGACCCTCACGTGACACGGATTACCTGGGAGCGCAGGTAGAGGACAGACTAACCGAGCGGTCGGCGAAGGGGCTCAGCTGCGTTCTGTCCCGAGCCGGCTGTCAGAGCAGCCTACCCTGGCCGCGGGCCTCGGCAGGGACCTCCTCCGGCACGAAGGGATCGTCCGTCGGGTCGTCGGCACCGGTCGCGTTCTGCCGGTCGCCCGCATCCCCGAGGCCGGGCAGGATGTAGCCGTGCTCGTTGAGTCGCTCGTCGATGGCGGCCACGTGGACCTCGACGTCCGGGTGTTCGCGGTGCAGGGCCTCCACGCCCTCCGGGGCGGCGATCAGCCCGATGAAGCTCACCTTCTGGACGCCCTTCTGCTTCAAGCGAGTGGCGGCGAGAACCGCCGAGCCACCGGTGGCGAGCATCGGGTCGAGAATGAGCGCGATATCCACGGGCGGGTAGCCCTGCAGCTTGTCGTAGTAGCGGACGGGCCGCAGCGTCTCCTCGTCTCGATAGAGGCCGAGGTACCAGACCGGCGCGCCCGGCAGCAGCTCCTGCGCCGCTGGGATCATCCCAGCCCCCGCTCGCAGGATGGGTGCGAAGCCCACCCGCTTCGCCAGCACCCGCTGGGTGGTCACCCCGACCGGGGTAATCACCGGCACCTCGCGGGTGGGCAGGTCCGCCGTGGCGTGGGAGAGGAGCATCAGGGAGACCTCCTTGAGCAGCTGGCTGAACCGGGCCGGCGGCGTGCGCCGGTCGCGAAGCAGGGCCAGCTTGTGCCCCACCAGCGCGTGCCCGGCGTAGATGTGGACGTTATCTGCCGTCATCGTTGTCGGCTACCTCCTTAAGGCTGGTGCGGTGGCGGTCCCACAGCCGGTTTGCGCCCCTCGCACCCAGGGCCGTCGGGCCCACCCAGGCACACCCGTACGGCACAATCCAAGATTCAGAAATGGCGAGAGAATTTGTCCAGGCCGCAGCGATCGAGCATCCCGCTGGGGCGCGTTCGGCCTTTGGGAACCGGGCACCTAGCGCTTGCATCGCCGCGCTGGAGCAGTCAGTCGGGGAAAGGGGCACACTCGGCTACTATTGTACTACTCAACCCGCCAAACATGGAACATAGCAGTAGCGGGCATCCTCTGGATCATAGCCTACTCCTACCTGGTGCGGCGGAACGGCGCACTAAGCCATTCTCAGGCACTCAAGTTGCTTATTCTTCCTGAGCTTCATCACCGGCTGCCACGCCCTGCACTGCCGGCGGCACCGCTAGGGGGTATCAAAGATGGCGAAAAAGAAGGGTGGCCTCGAGGACGTCGTAGCTCTGGACTCCTCCATCTGCGCGGTAGATGGCCTCCAGGGCAGGCTGTTCTATCGAGGCATGGAGATCAACGAGCTGGCCGCCCACTCCACCTATCCGGAGACGGCCTACCTCCTCTGGTTCGGTCGATTGCCAACCAGCGACCAACTGGACGACCTGATGGCGCAGTTCTACTCCGAGAGGGAGCTCCCTCCCGCGGTGCTCCACATGATCGTGGAGTTCATGCCCTCCTGGGACTCCATGGAGGGTCTGCGCACGGCCGTATCCGCCATCTCCGGGTACGATCCCGGGGGGCTGAACCACATCAGGGAGGAAGATCAGAAGAGGGCGATCTCGCTGACGGCGCGGATGCCCACCATCATCGCTTCCTACCATCGAGCCCGCCAGAAGCTGCCACCTGTCCCGCCCAGCCGCGGTCTGGCCACGGCGGCCAACTTCCTGTACATGCTCTCGGGCGAGCGCCCCTCGGAACAGAAGGCCCGGATCCTGGACGTCTGCCTGATCGTTCACGCCGACCACGAGCTGAACGCCTCCACCTTCGCGGCCAGGGTCGCGGCCTCCACCCTCGCCGACATCTACGCCGCCGTTTGCGCCGGCATCGCCACCCTGGACGGGCCGCTGCACGGGGGCGCCAACGAGCAGGTGCTGGCGATGCTGGAGGAGATCGGCACTCCGGATCAAGCGGAGAGGTACGTCCTGGATCTGCTGGCCCAGGGGAAGAAGGTGCCGGGCTTCGGCCATCGAGTGTACAAGACCGCCGACCCCAGGGCCACCATCCTCCGCCCCTTCGCCGCTGAGCTGGCGAAGGAAACCGGCCAGACCCGCCTGTTCGACACGGCCAGGAAGATCGAGGAGGTGGTGATGCGGGAGAGGGGGCTCAACGCCAACCTGGACTACGTCTCGGCCCAGGTGTACCACGGGCTCGGCATCCCGGCCGACCTGATGACTCCCCTCTTCGCCATGAGTCGCTGCGCCGGTTGGACGGCCCACATCCTGGAGCAGTACTCCGACAACCGGCTGATCCGGCCTCGCGCCCGATACGTGGGCCCGAAGAACGTCCACTACATACCCATCGAGGAGCGACGGACGAAAGCCGCCTATGGAGGCACCCATGACCCAGGCAGAACAGCTGGCGGCCTTCGTCCTGCGAGCACGCTACGAAGATCTCTCCGAGGCGGCCCGCCGGCGGATCAAGATCCGGATCCTGGACGCCCTGGGTTGCGCCATCGGCGCGGTGGAGGGTGACCCGATGCGGGCCATAAGGGCACAGATCGACGATTTCGGCGGCACCCCCCGATGCAGCCTGATCGGCGCGAAGAAGACGTCGCCGGACCGCGCCGCCCTCTACAACAGCGCCCTGGTGCGCTACCTGGACTTCAACGACTCCTACCTGGCCAAGGGGGAGACCTGCCACCCCAGCGACAACCTGGGCGCGGTGCTGGCCGCGTCCGAGTATGCCAACTGCAGCGGCAAGGATCTGATCGCGGCGCTGGCGGTGGCCTACCAGGTCCGGTGCCGCCTCAGCGATGTCGCGCCCGTCCGGGCCAAGGGGTTCGACCACACCGTCCAGGGTGCCTATGCCCTGGCCGCCGGCAGCTCCAGGGCGCTGGGGCTGGGCCAGGAGCAGACCACCAACGCCATCGCCATCTGCGGGACGGCCTTCAACGCCCTGCGGGTGACCCGCACCATCCTCAAGCGATACAACGCGGAGATCCACGCCCAGTCGACTCTGGAGGGGGTCCTGAAGCTTCGGGAGGAGGAAGGCTTCTCGGCCAGCCAGCTGGATCGGGTGGAGGTCGAGACCTTCGACGTGGCCTACAACATCATCGGAGGGGGCGAGGAGGGGATCACCGAGAGCGTCAACGTCTGGCGAACCGACGTGCCCGCCAAGATCGTCGATGCCCTGGGGCTGGAGAAGGTGATGTTCGAGGCAGCCGACCCGGCCGTCTTCGCCTGGTACGTCAAGAACTACGGGCCGACGGTGAACCTCTTCGTGGACCACAGCCAGATCGTCCAGTTGGAGTGCCTGCGCTCCGGCATCTGGGGGACGGCCAGCCTGTGGGGCAGGGTGATAACGGCCAACCGGTAGGCCAACTCCCCTCTCCCAGAGGGAGAGGGAGAACCGAACTCTACCCCTCCAGCAGCAGCCGCTCCGGGTCCTCGATCAGCTCCTTGATCCTCACCAGGAACAGCACCGCCTCCCGGCCGTCCACCACCCGGTGGTCGTAGGTCAGGGCCACGTACATCATCGGCCGCACCACCACCTCGCCCTTCACCGCTACAGGGCGATCGCTGATCTTGTGCATACCGAGGATCCCCACCTGCGGCGGGTTGAGGATGGGAGTCGACATCAGCGACCCGAAGACCCCACCGTTGGTGATGGTGAAGGTGCCTCCCCGCAGATCATCCAGGGTGAGGGTGCGATCCCGAGCCTTCTGCACGAAGCCGTTGATGGCGGCCTCGATCTGGGCGAACGTGAGCCCGTCGGCATTCCTCACCACCGGCACCACGAGCCCCTCCGGGTCCGCTAGGGCGATGCCGATGTCGTAGTACTGCTTCAGCAACAGCTCGTCGCCCTGAAGCTCGGAGTTCACCTGGGGAAAGCTCTTCAGGGCCCCCACGGAGGCCTTGACGAAGAAGGACATGAAGCCCAGGTCCACCCCCGTGGCCTCACGGAAGGCCTCCCGCCGTCGGCGCCGCAGATCGACGACGGCGCCCATGTCGATCTCGTTGAAGGTGGTCAGCATGGCCGTCGTCTGCTGAGCTTCTACCAGCCGGCGAGCGATGGTCGCCCGGCGGCGGGACAGCCGCTGCCGGACCTCGGGCCGCCCCTCGGGCTGGTAGGGGATTCGGGGAGCGGCGGCCGGGGGCGGAGGGGCCGGCGTCGGCGCGGGGGCGGCTGCGGGCGCCGCGGGCGGAGCGGCCTGCGCCGCCTGCCGGGCGTACGCCTCCACGTCCTCCTTCATGATCCGTCCGCCCGGCCCCGTGCCCTGAACCTTGGCGAGATCGACCTTCAGCTCGGCCGCCAACCGCTGCGCCATGGGGGAGACGTGGGCTTTCTCGGCCTCGGGGCCGGCCTTGACACGGGGGACGACCGCCTCCCAGACCGCCGCCGCCGGAGCCGGAGCCGCCTCGGGTGGCTTTGGTGCCGGAGCGGCCGCTGCCTCGGGCGGCTTCGCCGCGGCCGCGGGGCGGGCTGCCTTCGCGCCGGCCTCGACCTCCGCCAGCACGTCCCCGGGATGCACCGTGTCACCCTCCTTGTGCACTGTCCGCGACAGGACGCCGGCTTCCTCGGCGGCCACCTGGACGTTCACCTTCTCGGTTTCCAGCTCCACCACCAGCTCCCCCGCTGCCACCGGGTCCCCCTCGCCCTTCAGCCAGCGGCCCACGGTGGCCTCCAGCACCGATTCCCCCAGGGCGGGCACCACGATCTCGGTCGGCATGGCTAACACCTCAACTTCTGGTCGGCACCTGGCCCAGGAAAGCGTCCTCCACCACCCGCCGTTGCTCCCTGAGGTGCCACTCGTAGGAGCCCTCGGCCGGACTGGCCCGCCGGGTTCTGCCGACGTACAGCAGCGGCAGCCGCTCCCTCAGCAGGTCCCGGAGCCGCGGGGCCACGTAGGTCCAAGCCCCCATGTTGCGCGGCTCCTCCTGCACCCACACCACCTCCTGCAGCCTCGGGTAGCCCTCCACCACCTTCCCGATCTCCTCGGCCGGGAAGGGGTAAAGCTCCTCCACCCGCACGATGGCCGCCTGGCCGGGTCCCCGCGCCGCCTCGGGGGCGGAGCGGGCAGCCACCAGATCCACGTACACCTTCCCGCTGCACAGGATCAGCCGCCGCACCGATTTCGGTTCCCCTCGAGTCTGCGAATCGTCGATCACCGGGTGGAACCGCCCCTCGGCCAGATCCTCCGGCGACGAGGCGGCCAGGGGGTGGCGCAGCAGGCTCTTGGGGGTCAGCAGCACCAGCGGTCGGGGATCCAGCTTCAGCAGCTTCGCCTGTCGCCAAAGTAGATGGAAGTACTGGGCGGCGGTGGTGCAGTTGGCGATCCTCAGGTTGTCCTCCGCCGCCAGCTGGAGGAACCGCTCCAGACGGGCGCTGGAGTGATCGGGCCCCTGCCCCTCGTAGCCGTGGGGGAGCAGCAGCACCAGGGAGTCCGGCAGACCCCACTTGGACCGGGCCGAGCTGATGAAGGAGTCGACGATCACCTGAGCCGCGTTGACGAAGTCCCCGTACTGAGCCTCCCACAGCACGAGCGCCTCGGGGGCCTGGACGCCGTACCCGAACTCGAAGCCCAGGGTGGCGTTCTCCGAAAGGGGGCTATCCCACACGTCGAAGGCGGCCCGGCTCGCCGGCAGCCGCTGGAGCGGGCAGTAGACTTCGCCGCTCTCCACGTCGTGTAGCAGCATGTGCCGGTGGCTGAAGGTGCCCCGGGAGCTGTCCTGCCCCGTCAGCCGGATGGGAGCCCCATCGGCCAGGAGAGAGGCAAAGGCCAGAGCCTCGGCGTGGCCCCAGTCGACCCGGTTCCGGCCTCCCTCTCCCTCGGCAGACAGCGCCGACCGGCGGCGCGCGTAGAAGGGCTCCAGCTTGGGGTGCAGGTGGAAGCCGGGCGGCAAGGCCAGCAGCTGATCGTTCAGCTCTCTCAGCCTGGCCACCGGCACGGCCGTCTCCATCTCCACCGCCGCCCCGGCGTGGCCCAGCCCTCCCCTGGTGCCTCCCGCCTCCAGCCCCGCCGGGTTCCGCTCCTCGCCGTCGGGCGGCACCTCCTTGGGCAGAGAGCGACGGACCTCCTGCAGCCGTTCGGTGGCCTCCCGCAGCATCGCCTGGGATTCCTCCGCCGGCACCAGGCCGCGCCGATCCAGCTCTCGAGCCCACAGCTCTCGCACGGTCGGGTGCCGGCCGATGGTCCTGTACATGACCGGCTGGGTGAAGGAGGGCTCGTCCCCCTCGTTGTGCCCCAGCCGGCGGTAGCCGATCAGGTCGACCACGGCGTCCTTGTGGAACCGCTCCAGGTAGGCGTGGGCCAGCCGCACGGCCACCACGCAGGACTCGGGATCGTCGGCGTTCACGTGGACCACCGGCATCTCGAAGCCCTTCGCCAGGTCGCTGGCGAAGAGGGTCGAGCGCCCCAGCTCCGGCGGGGTGGTGAAGCCCAACTGGTTGTTCTCCAGGATGTGGAGGGTCCCGCCGGAGCGGTAGCCGGGGAGCCTGGACAGATTCAGGGTCTCGGCGACGATCCCCTCGCCAACGAAGGCCGCCTCGCCATGGATCAAGACGACCAGGGACGTCGTCTCGTCCAGCCGGGCCGGCCCCGGCTGGTCCCGGCGCTCGCTGGCAGCCCTGGTCATCCCCTCCACCACGGGATCGATGAACTCCAGATGGCTGGGGTTGGGCGCCATGGAGATTTGCATCTCCCCCACCTGGCTCCCTCGCACGGTCTTCCCCGCCCCCAGGTGGTACTTCACGTCCCCGGTCCAACCCAGGTCCGCGCTCTCGCTGGCGGAGACGTTGGGCCGCTGGTAGGCTCCTCGGAACTCCGCCAGGATCTGCTCGTAGGGCTTGCCCAGCACGTGGGCCAGGACGTTCAGCCGTCCTCGATGGGCCATCCCCAGCATCACCGACCGGGTCCCGGCCACAGCCGCGGCCCCGATCAGCTCGTCCAGCATCGGCACCAGCAGGTCGAGCCCTTCCAGGGAGAAGCGGGTTTGGGTGGGGAAAGTGGTCTGGAGGAAGCGCTCGAAGGCCTCCACCTGGGTCAGCCTCTCCAGCAACCGCCGCCCGTCGACGGGGTCCTGGGGCGGGGCGTAGCGGCCCGACTCCACCGCCCTCGTCCACCAGTCCCGCTCCTCGGCGCTGGAGATGTGCTCGAACTCCAGCCCCATGCTGCCCTCGTAGATCCTCCGGAGGGCCTGGATAGCCTCCAGGGCGTTGGCAGCCCTCTCGGACACCGGACCCTCCACCACGGAGGCCGGCAGGGTCGCCAGCTCCTCTTCGCGAAGGCGGTGGCTCTCGAGCAGCAGCGCCGCGTCGCCCGGGGGCTCGCTGCCCAGCGGGTCGAGCCGCGCCGCGTGGTGGCCGTACATCCGGATGGCCGTGGCCAAAGCCCTGGTCCCGCACAGCCGTTCGGCGTCCGCGGCCGGCACTGCGGCGGCTCGCCCTTCGGCGGCGGTGGGAGTCACCGTCGGTGGGGGACCCCACCGCTCGAAGAAGGTGCGGGTCGCGGGGTCCACCGAGGCGGGGTCGGCCAGGTAGCGGTCGTACAGTTCGGCCAGGTAGGCGAGGTTCAGGTCGGAGAACTCGGCCCAGCCACTCTTTCCTGTGTTGCCGTCCATACTCCTCCAACCCGAAGGGATTGCTGCCGGTAAGGGTCGACTTTCGTGGGAATGGCCGTAGAGATCGCTTCCTGGCAGGCTGGGGAACGCTCTTGAAGCCTTCAGCAATAACGGTGCCACAGCCGACCTCCTTCGGGATGGTTCGCGAACGCGGTCACAGTGCGGGAGGGCGAAGCTCCTGCTGAGCCGGCTCGCCGGGAGGCTCGCCCTCCCGCAACTGTCACCCGATCTCGCGCCCTAGTGAACCATGCCCCTCCTTCTGACTGGAACCACGAGTGCGCACGGCTTCTCCTCGTGCTACAATCCCGGAGCTGAATCCTTCCGCCACCGCATGTCCAGCCCCACACCGCCGTCGGGGCACCCAGCAGTGGCCGTCCGAGCGAGGGCCGACCATGCTGCCGCTGTGCCGCGAAATCAGGCTTTCCGCACCCCTGCACCGGCTGTTCGCCGCTTTCCTGAACGATCCCTATCCCATGTTTCTGGATAGCAGCCTGCCCCACCCTCGACTGGGGCGCTACTCCTACCTGGTGGCCGACCCCTTCCTGGTCGTTCGTTCCAAGAACGGCCGGATCAGGGTGACGGGGCCAGGTGAGGACTACCGGCTGGAGGGCGACCCTTTCGAGCAACTCGGCCGTCTCCTGTCCCGGTTCCCCGCCCGCAGCATGCCGGGCCTCCCTCCCTTCCAGGGGGGAGCCGTCGGATACTTTGCCTACGATCTCGCCCACCACGTGGAGCGGTTGCCCCGCACGACCACGGACGACCTGGAGATCCCGGACATGGCGGTGGGGCTCTACGACTGGGTCATCGCCCAGGACCACGCCGCGGGCCGCAGCTGGCTGATCGCCCGCCCCCTTCCGGACGGCGATTATCGGCGGGCACAGCGGCGGATGGACGAGGTGGAGCGAAGGCTCCTGGAGGGAGGCGGCACACCCCTCCCCGAGTCGGATCGCCAACTCCCTCCACCGCGCCCGTCGAGCTTCACCAGGGAGGGCTACATCGACGCTATCAGAAGGGCGAAAGAGTACATCGCCGCCGGCGACATCTACCAGGTCTGCCTGTCCCAGCGGTTCGAGGTCCCGCTGTCTCTCTCCCCATGGCGGCTGTACTCCCGCCTGCGGGACGTCAGCCCCGTGCCCTACTCGGCCTACCTGGAGCTGGGTGACCTCGCCGTGGCCAGCGCCTCGCCCGAGCTGTTTCTGCGGAAGGAGGGGCAGAGGGTCGAGACCCGACCCATCAAGGGCACCAGACCCCGCGGGAGAACGCCGGAAGAGGATCACCTGCTCGCCGAGGAGCTGCGCTCCAGCGAGAAAGACCGGGCCGAGAACGTCATGATCGTCGATCTGCTGCGGAACGACCTGGGCAGGGTGTGCCGGGCCGGCACCGTCCGGTGGCCGGAGCTGTTCACGGTGGAAAGCTACTCCACAGTGCACCACCTGGTATCCTCGGTGGAAGGAGTGCTGGAAGACAGGTATGATGCGCTGTCGCTGCTGAAGAGCTGCTTTCCCGGGGGCTCCGTCACCGGATGCCCCAAGATCCGGGCAATGGAGATCATCGACGAGTTGGAGCCGACCCAGCGAGGGGCCTACTGCGGCTCCATAGGGTTTGTGGGGTTCAACGGCAACATGGACACCAGCATCGTGATCCGCACGGTGGTGGTGAAGGGGGGCACCGCCTACTTCCAGGTGGGCGGCGCCATCGTCGCAGACTCGGACCCCGAGTCCGAGTATCAGGAGACCCTGGACAAAGCCAGGGCGATAGTCCTGGCGCTGAAAGGAAGTGGAGAGTGGAAGGCGGTCTGATCTTCCTGAACGGCGAGATTGTGCCGCAGCAGGGGCCCCACCTGTCCGCGTTGGATCGGGGCTTCACCCTGGGCGACGGGGTCTTCGACACCCTGAGGGCGGTACGCGGCAGGCTGTTTCGGCTGAGCGACCACCTGGATCGCCTTCGGCACTCGGCAGAGACCCTGGATCTGCCGCTGCCCATGGACTCCTCCCAGCTGGCCGGGGCCATCTCGACGGTGTTGGAGGCGAACGGACTTGCGAACGCCCTGATCCGCATCACGGTCAGCCGGGGCGTTCCAGCGGAACGAGGCCTCGTGCCACCTTCCTCCCCAGTGCCTACCCTGGTGATCCACGCCATCCCTTTCCACGGGTACCCGGAGGAGAGATACCGTCGGGGATATGCAGCGATCCTCTCGACCATCCGCCGGAACGAGACCTCGCCGCTGAGTTACGTCAAGAGCTGCAACTACCTCGACTCCGTGCTGGCCCGCATGGAGGCCGGCCGCCGCCGCGGCGACGAGGCCCTGATGCTGAACTGTGCGGGCCATCTGGCGTGCGGGAGCTCCAGCAACATCTTCCTTGTGTCCGGGGACAGCGTAGTCACGCCCTCTCTGGAGTGCGGGGTACTGGGCGGGATAACTCGCGGGACGGTCATCGAGCTGGCCGCGGGGATGGGCATCGACGGCTTCGAGCGACCGATCGCGCCCGAGCAGTTGCTCGCCGCGCAGGAGGCCTTCATCACCAACACCGCCCTGGGCGTGATGCCGTTGGTGGCCGTGGAGGGCAAAGCCATCGGTTCCGGGGCCCCCGGGCCCATCACCCTCCGGCTGCGGGAGGCCTACGAGGGGCTCGTCCAGGCCATCTCCTAGCTCGGGGATGAGGGCTGATGGCCTCCACCGTGGGCCCGCGGTAGCTCCTCTATTGTTGACAGTTCCTTAACCTCGTGCCATACTTCGCGCCACATCCTTCCACAGTCGATGAACAGGACTAGTAAGTCTCCAGCGAGCCCCAGCGAGTTGGGAATGGTGGGAGCCAACGGTGGCGCGGAGACCGAATGGACCTGGGAGACGCAGCGCCAAACAGGTGATTCCCACGCTCGAAACCGGACACAGTCGCGCCGTCGCGCGGGTTCACCCGGAGTAGTCGCTGTCGGTGGCTCCACCGTTAGCCGGAGCAGGCGCCCGACCTTGGGGTAGCTCGGGCGCTGAGAGCGTGGTTTGTTCCGGCACCGGCCGGGACGGGCCAAATCAGGGTGGTACCGCGGAGCACCCCTCCGTCCTTGAGTGGATGGAGGGGTGTTTTTCTTGGTTGCGCTCTTCCGCGGTCCGTCCCGCCAACGGCATCACCAATAAGGGGGGAAGAAATGAAGAAGGTACCCAGGATCCTCGTGGCACTCGCGCTCGGAGGCGCGCTGGTCTCGACGAACCTCCTGGGCTGCTCCTCCGCGCCCGCTGCCGCGCCCACGGCAGCCGCGCCGAAGCAGTCGGGGGCTGCTTCGGGAGAGCCCATCGTCATCGGTTTGGTCACCGAGGTGACCGGCGCCCAGACCAGCACCGGCGACAACCAGACCAACGGCCTCAAGATGGCCGTGGAAGAGTGGAACCAGAAGGGCGGGATCAAGGGCCGCCCCATCAAGTTGGTCATCGAAGACGACACCTCCACGCCTCCCGGCACCGTCAACGCCTTCAACAAGATCCTCGAGCAGAAGCCCGTGGCCGTCTTCATCCCTAACTTCGCCAACTTCGACATGGCTATCGAGCCGGCCATCAAGAAGGCAGCTATTCCCGTGATAACCGGCGCCAGCGGCCCCGGCGTGACGGCCGCCGGCAACCCCTGGATCTTCCGGGTCCGCACCAACGACACCGTCATGGGCAAGCTGGCCGCCGAGTACGCCGCCAAGGAGATGGGCGCCAAGAAGATCGGCATCCTCTACGTGACCGGCGAGATGGGGGCGGGCGCCTCCAAGGTAGTCAAGGACAACCTGGACGCCCTCGGTGTCTCCCCGGTGGCCGTGGAGTCCTACAACCAGGACGACAAGGACGTCACCGCGCAGCTGCTGAACCTTCAGAAGGCGGGGGCCGAGCTGGTGATCGGCTGGGGGTATCCCCCGGACTCCGCGATGGTCATGACCAACATGCTGCAGCTGGGCGTCAAGATGAAGCTGCTCGGCTCTCCGGCCTACGGCATCTCCGACGCCCTGAAGCTGGCCAAGGATGCCGCCAACGGCCACACCGTGATCACCGATTGGGTGCCGGGCGACGACCCCACCACCCAGAACTGGGTGAAGCAGATCGAGGCCCGGGCCAAACTGCCCGCCAACTTCATCCACTCGGTCTACTACGACGGGTTGAACATCCTGGCTCAGTCCATCGAGAAGGCCGGGACCGACCCCACGGCCCTCCGCGACGGAATCAAGGCAGTGAAGGGCTACAAGGGGATCACCGGCGAGTACTCCTTCGACGCCAACGGCGACGGCCTGCGCCAGGCCTACATCGCCCAGATCAAGGACGGCAAACCGGTCCTGGTCAAGACGGTGAAAGGTCAGTAGGAGCCGGCTCCTGCCGGCGAGTAGGCGACTACGAGTGCTGAGTCCTGAGTGCTGAGTCCTGAGCCGAGCTGAGCTTCTAGAGCACCCAGGACTCAGCACTCAGCACTGGCTAACGGAGCACATCCTTGGAAATGCTGTTGCAGATCCTGGTCAGCGGCCTGGCCATGGGCAGCATCTACGGTCTCGTGGCTCTCGGCTTCGTGCTGCTGGTGAACGCCGCCGACATCATCAACTTCGCTCAGGGCGAGTTCGTCATGCTGGGCGCCTTCCTCGTGTACACCTTCGCGGAGCTGTGGGGCCTGCCCTTCCTGGTGGCGGTGCTGCTGGTGGTCGCGGTCATGGCCCTCTTCGGTCTGGTGATGGAGAGGGTAGCCTACCGCCCCCTCCGCAACACCAACGCCGTCACCATCATCATCAGCACCCTGGGCATCTCGGTCTTCCTGCAAAACGTGGCCCTGCGCAGCTGGGGGAGCGTCCCCCAGTACTTCGGCCAGCCCTTTGGCCGCCAGATGATCGACCTGGGCGCCATCCGCCTGGTCCCCCAGCACCTGCTGATCCTGGTCGTCGCCGCGCTGCTGGTGCTGCTGCAGCACTGGTTCTTCCACAAGACCCGGATCGGGAAGCTGATGCGGGCGACGGCCCAGGACAAGCAGACGGCCCGACTGCTGGGGGTCAACATCGGCCTGATGACGGCGCTAACCTTCGCCCTGGCCTCGGCCCTGGGAGGGCTTGCCGGCGTCCTGCTGGCCCCCACCTTCTACATCTCCGTCGAGATGGGCGTGCGGGTCGGGAT
>JAJZRD010000057.1 GCA_021845945.1 Chloroflexota bacterium | reverse complement strand
AGTGGTCCCCATCCTGCATTCCTAATCAACCCTGGCGTGGGGGTGCCGAGACCGGGCAATCGACCCACGCCACGGTGAGCCGGCTTCGATGCAGGCGCCGCGAGACAGTGAACACGGGCAGCCCCCTGAAGATCGAGGCCAGAGGGCGGCATAGAGCTAGGGCAGGTTGCTCTCCACCACCCTGCCTTCCCGCATCACAAGACGGTACTGGAAGGCACCCAGGTCGAAGGACCGATTGTGGGAGATGACGAAGATCTGGTTGAAGCTCTCCGCCACCTGGCCTGAGGTGAGGAGTTGGACCAGGGCCTCCGTTCGAGGCCCGTCGAAGGAGCTGAGGGGTTCGTCCAGGAAGAGGAAACCCGGCGTAGCCCCCAACTCCTGGGGCAAGGTGGCCAGGGCAAAGGAGAGCCGCAGCGCCAGGGAGAACTGGTCCCTGGCCCCTCCCGAGAAGACGCTCTTGGAAACATAGCGACCTGCGGCGTCGTCCCACACCTGGACCTGGTAGTCCTCGCCGATGCGCGCCTCGTGGTATCGACCGGCCGTCAGGAGGGGCAGTATCTGTCCTAGATTGCGCTCGGTGTTGGGGAGCACCATCCGAACGATCCGCTCCATGGCGCCCTCCACCAGGTCGGCGGCCCGCCGCTTCACCTCCAACTGCCGCGCCAGCCTATCCACCTGAAGCCGGCACTCCTCTTCCTCCGGGAGGCTCGAATCCCCCAGCTGCTCCTCCAGCCGTTTGCGCCGGCCCTTCAACTCGCCCATCTTCGCCACCAGAGCGTCCCGCTGAAGGGCCAGCTTGGACTCCAGTTGGACCGCTCTACTGGCAAGTTGGCGCGCCGAACGGTAGGAGGCCGCCGCCACCAGCATCAGCATCGCCACCAGCGGCAGCGCCGCCAGGGCAGCCTGGAGACCCGAGGCGAACAGCCCCGCCGCGAGGATCAGCACCAGCACCCCCGCTGCCAGGGAGCCGATCCCCCGTCGGCGTGCCGAAAGCCGGGAATCGCGGACCTTCGCAAGGCCGGCGGCCGCTCTCGCCCAGGCCCTATCATCAGCGTCAAATCGAGGAATCGAGGCTTCAGCCGGATCGGATCCTGGCCCACCGGCTAAAGCCTCGATTCCACGAGTAAACGCCTCCCCCTGCAGAGCAGCCTCCAACTCCGCCCTCTCCGAGGCCACCTGGGGAAGCTGCGCCGCCACCTCGGCCATCTCCAGCCGGTTCCGGGCCTCGGCCAGGGTTCGCTCGTCCTGAAGGGTGACCTTGAACTGGCCGGCCAGCTCAGTCAGCCGCTCCAGGTTCAGCAGCTTCCGCAGCGAGTCCCTCCGCTGCCCGCCCGCCAGATCCTCCAGTTTGGAGAGCTTCTTCTGCTCCACGAAACAGGAGTTCAGCAGCGCCTCGCCGTCCAGCCCTCCCAACTCCTCCACCACCCGAGCGCTCACGGCCAGAACGCCGGCGACCCGCTCCTCCGGCGCCCCCGCGGGGCGCACCACCAGGCTCGCCTGGCTGGGCTTCCCTCGGGCAAGCAAACGGCGGATCTCCATCTCCGTATCGCCCACCTCCAGCAGCAACTCGACCATAGTCGAATCCGCACCATAGCGGATCGCGCTCTCCAGAACCCCCCTGCCCTTGCCCTCGGTGACCAGGGGGACACCGTAGAGAGCGTAGAAGACGCTCTCGAAGAGGGTGGATTTGCCCGATTCGTTGAGGCCCTCCACCAGGACGCTGCCCTGGCGGGGGAAGACCAGATCCAGCTGCCGCAGCAGCTTGAAGTTCTCGACCCGCAGCCTCTTGAGGAGGATCATCGGTACTCCTCCAGGATCGCACGGGTAGCCTCATCGATCAGGTCCCGATCTTCCCGGCTGCTGGCCGCCTCCCACCGCTCTCGGGCGAAGCGGATCAACTCCTCCCGCTGGGATAGCCGCCCCCCTCGGGCGCCCGAGGGCTGCCGCTCGTCCTCCACGAACAGTCCAGTGGTATCCAGATCCAGGAAGAAGCTGCGAGCCGCGCCATACTCCGCGACCTCCCTCAGCCGAAGGTCGTGGTAGCGCTGCCGGGTGATGGGACCCTCCAGGGACACCCGCACCATCGCCTCCCGCCGGCAGACGGTTTCCATGCGGGCTTTGACCACCTCGGCGGGGTCCCCTGCCTCCAACTCCGAGGTAGAGACCACCAACTGCTCCCGGGGCTGGAACTTCACCGGCAGATGCTGAAGTGTCACCATCCGGCCAGGTTCCGCCTCCATATAGACGAAGCCGGGCAGGGTCTCCATCTCGGCGAAGGTCATCCGCTCCGTCGCTCCGGGCACCAGCACCGTCTTGCCGCCCCACTGGAAGGCGGCAAAGCGGTGAACGTGGCCCACCAGCAGGTAGTCGATCCCCTTCAGCCCCTCCACCGTCTGCCGCCGCACGATCGGCTCCGGGGCCCCAGGGTAGACGTGCCCCTCCAGGCTCCCGTGGAGCAGCAGAAGGGCGATGTCGGCCTCCGGCCGCCACTCCAACCCCTCCAGGGGATCCGATCCGGCCGGGGCCGTGGGATCGGGCGTAATCCCGCCCACCGCGACCCGGATCCCTTCGATATCGAACAGCTCTGTGTCTACATCGCCAGGACTGAGGACTGAGGACTGGGGACTGAGATTGGATCGCTCAGTCCTCAGCCCCCAGTCCTCGGCCCTCGTCGAGGGGTCGCCCAGGAGGCGCAGCCCCCCCAGGCGGGCAAAGCTGCCCTGAGCTGTGGCTGGAACCTGTCCGTTGCGCGCTCGGGGGGTATCGTGGTTGCCCCCGATCCCCAGGCAGCGCACACCGGCCTCCCTTAGCCGGGCCAGTTCCCCGGCCACGAACTGTCGCTCGGCGTTGCGAGGCTCGGGGGAATCGAAGAGGTCCCCCACCTGGAGGAAGAGGTGGGCCCGCCGCTCCAGGGCATAGTCCACCGCGGCGGCGAAGCCCCGGCGTAGCCAGGCCCGCCTTTCTTCCAGCCTCTGCGGAAACATCCTGTCGTAGTGGCGGCCCAGATGATTGTCGGCCGTCACGACCATGCGGATGGCGATGGGTCTCCTCCGGGGCGATGAGTGACGAGTGGTGAGCGCGCTGGTGACTCACCACGATACGGGTCACCAGAGATTCTACCATCCCGGGGCCACTCTGGCATAAAAGGGGCTGCGCCCGGGCGGAGGGCTTGACGAAAATACTTGTCTTTGCTAACCTTCAGGAACAATCGAATAGTCCATGGCAGAGGTCCCCCGAAAGGGGCTAAGAGCGAAGTCGGTGAGAAGCCGACACTGTCCCGCAACTGTGATGCGGTCGTGATACCACGGCCGACGAGTCAGGTCGCCTGCCTTTGCCAGCTGTTCACAGCCTTCGAGGATGAGGACGACAGCCGGAATCGGGAAGGATCGGTCCCCTGTCCGCACTCTCGGGCAGGGGATTCTTGTTGTCCGAAGCAGCCCCTGGGATCGGGCCGGCGGCCTCAAACCAGACAGATGGAGCCAGGACTTGGAAAAGCATCACGACCTCAAGCCGGATGAGATCCAGGCCCGCAGTTTCGAGATCATCTCCGAACTGCTGCCAGATTTCGACCAATTGGCCCCCGAATGGCCGATCGTTCGACGGATCGTGCACACCACGGGGGATCCTTCGATCACCCAACTCCTGAGGATCCACCCGATGGCCGTCGAATCGGGGGTGAAGGCCCTGATGGCAGGGCGGCCGATCATCACCGACGTCAAGATGGTCTCGGCCGGGATCAGCCGCGGGCTGGCCGATGGGCTGGGCTGCGAGGTCCTCTGTGCTATCGACGAGCCGATGGTAGCGGAAATGGCCAGCCGGCATAGGATGACACGGAGCGCCGCCGCGATCCTTCACCTCTCCTCCAGAATGGCAGGAGCCATCGTAGCCATCGGTAACGCCCCGACAGCTCTCTTCGCGCTGTTGAGACTGCTGGAAACCGGATCCTCGCCTCCAGCCCTGGTCGTGGGGACCCCGGTCGGCTTCGTCGGGGCGGCCGAATCCAAGACCGCCCTGGTCAGCCACACCGAGCCCTCCACCCCCTTCGTCACCCTGGAAGGCACCCGCGGCGGCAGCACGATCGCCGTCGCCGCGGTCAACGCCCTGCTGCAGCTGGCCGGCGCAGAGGCCGGGCCCAATCCCTGGTCAAGAGAAAGAGGATAGTGCTGTGAAAGGATCGAGGATGCCGGCGAAGATGCTCAAGAGGGCCATTGGGCCTGCCCTTGCCCTCTTACTCCTGAGTACCCAACAGGTCCTGGCGAGACCCCAGCAGATGCACATCATGGAGGGCTTCCTGCCATGGCAGTGGGCAGCTTTCTGGTACCTGGTCGCCATCCCTTTCTGGATCGTCGGTTTTCGTAGGATCAGCAAGCTAATGGTGCAGAAGCCGGAGACCCGCCTGCTGCTGGGTCTGGCCGGCGCTTTCAGCTTCGTCCTCAGCGCTCTGAAGATCCCCAGCGTCACCGGATCCAGCAGCCATCCCACGGGCACCGGTCTCGGCGCCATCCTCTTCGGGCCGCCGGTCATGAGTGTGCTCGGGGGCATCGTGCTGCTCTTCCAGGCCCTCCTGCTGGCTCACGGCGGGATCACCACCCTTGGCGCCAACGCGGTATCCATGGCGATCGTGGGTCCCCTGGCGGGCTGGGGGATCTGGCGGGCGCTCGTGGGGATCACCTCCAACGGGGTAGCGGTCTTCCTGGCCGCCGCGGTGGCAGACCTGTTGACCTACGTCGTCACCTCCCTGGAGCTGGCCCTGGCCTACCCCGATCCGGTCGGGGGTTTTCTGGCCTCCTTCCTGAAGTTCGCGGCGGTATTCGCGGTCACGCAGGTACCCCTGTCCATCAGCGAAGGGATCCTTACCGTGCTAGTGATGAACGCCCTGCGCGGCTATGCCCCTGAGGACTTGAAGGCTCTGAACGTGCGAGGTCTTTGAAATGTCCGGAACATCTCTGTCTCGCAGCTTCTTCTCCGGCCGTGTGATCACCGGTTTGCTGGTCGTCGCCGTGGTGCTCCTGGCCGCAATTCCGCTGGCTTCCGCCGGAGGCTCCCAGTTCCAGGGCAGTGACACCGCTGCCGAGAACATCATCGCCGAGATCAGTCCCAACACCAAGCCCTGGTTCGAGCCGATCTGGTCGCCGCCGGGCCCCGAGATCGAGAGC
The DNA here is from genome assembly GCA_021845945.1 of Chloroflexota bacterium. Next base: position 11,474 of record JAJZRD010000057.1, on the reverse strand, counting down.
CTGCTCTTTGCCCTGGAAGCCGCCACCGGCAGTGCGGTGATCGGATACTACTTCGGGTTGAAACGGGGGAAGAGGTAGCTCATGTCTTCGATTGATCGATACGCCTATTCCAACCGGCTTCGCACCGTGGACCCCGCCCAGAAGATCGGGTTAGCGCTCTCGGTAGTAGCGCTCTGCCTGACCCTGGATCGCCCTGCCGTGGGTCTGCTGGCCGTCGGTTGGATGTGGTGGCTGGCCACCCGGAGGGCGGGGCTCCCCGCCGGGTTGTTCGGTGCCCTGCTGCTGGCCGAGGCGTTCTTCCTCCTGCTCGCGGGCCTCGGCATAGCCCTCACCGTCGGCACAACTGCCTCGCGGGGCGACGGCCGGCTGTGGGACTTTGGCCCCTTCTACGCGGGTTTCACCCGGACATCCCTGGAAACCGCCGCTCGAGCGGTAACCAGGGCAATGGGGGCAATGGCGGCAACAAACCTCCTGGCCCTGACTACCCCTCTGGTGGACCTCCTGGACGCCCTGCGGCGCTGGCGGGTTCCCGTTCTGCTGATAGAGCTGATGAACCTGGTCTACCGCTTCGTCTTCACCCTCCTGGACAGGCTGACGCAGATGCGCATAGCCCAGGAGAGCAGGCTGGGCTACGTTAGCTGGCGGCGGGGGATGGCGAGCGCCGCCATTCTGACCTCCCAACTCCTCGTGAACTCTTACGACCGCAGCCGCCGCCTGCAGATCGCCCTGGACAGCAGGGGGTACTCGGGCAGCCTGAGGGTGCTGCCCGCGGGCTATCGAACCGACCGCGGACTCGTCTGGCTGACCGCCCTGGTCGCAGCCACCCTGTTAGCAGCCAGGGTGCTGGTATGACGGCGATCCTGGAGCTGGACGGCCTGCACTACCAGTACCCGGGGCGTTCGACCCCGGCCCTGGATGGGGCCTCACTGACGGTGCCGGCAGGGAGCAAACTGGCCGTTGTGGGCCGAAACGGTTCCGGCAAGTCCACCCTCTTCCTGCACTGCAACGGCATTCTGCGACCCGACCGGGGAGTGATCCGCCTCGCGGGTCGCGCGGTTGCCTACGATCGCGGTTCGATGCTCGATTGGCGGCGCCGGGTGGGCATCGTCTTTCAGAACTCGGACGACCAGCTCTTCAGCGCCAGCGTCGCCCAGGACATCAGCTTCGGGCCCCTGAACCTGGGGCTGAGCGAGCAGGAGGCTCGAAGCCGAGTGCTAGCCGCGGCCGAGAAGTGCGCCATCTCGGACCTGCTGGACCGGCCCACTCACGCCCTCAGTGGGGGTCAGAAAACCCGGGTGGCCCTGGCCGGAGTCCTCGCCATGGATCCACAGCTCCTGCTGGTCGACGAGGTCACCGGCAGCCTGGATCCCTGGATGCGCCGGCAGCTCCTGCTCATCTTCCAGCAACTGGTAGCCGACGGTAAAACGGTGGTGATGTCCACACACGATGTGGACGTCGCCCGCCGCTGGGCCGATCTGGTGGTGGTGATGGAGGCAGGGCGGGTGGTAGCTGCGGATCGCCCCGCCGCGGTCTTTGCCGATCACGCCCTGGTGGAACTCATCAATCCGCCCGATCCATGGTGATGGCTGAACTTGAGGGGCAGGAGGACACTCTCGACATGGCACAGCAGATTGGGATCGTGCTGCTCGGACACGGCAGCCGGGGTGATAGCGCCAACGATGGGATGCTGGAGGTGGCTCGCGCCCTGCGAGAGACCGGAAAGTACCGCATAGTCGAAACGGGCTTCATGCAGCGGAACTTTCCTACCATCGAGGAGGCCGCCAGCGCCTGCATCCTTCAAGGCGCCGATACCATCCTCTTGATCCCCTATTTCCTTCACGTGGGACTCCACCTCCAGCAGGATCTGCCGGAAACCGTAGCGATCCTGAAGGAGCTGCATCCCGACGTTCGCTTCGCCTTCGGCAAGCCTTTCGCCCACCATCCGGGGCTGGTCGACATCGTCGTGGATCGGATCGAGGAATGCCGAACCCGTGGCCTCGACGACCCCTCCGGGGCAGGAGAAACGGACGACAGGGAAGAGGAGGGACTCCTCCACCCCACCCGCGCCCTTCGTTCCGGCCATACTACCGGGGCCTGCGCCGCGGCCGCGGCGAAAGCCGCCGCGCAAGTCCTGATGTCGCAGAAGCGGGTGATCGAGACCGAAATACCCTTTCCCGGCGGGCAAAGGGTAACCTTCCCCGTGGGGCGATGCGAGATCGCGCCCGATCGAGCCCGCTGCTCCGTCGTCAAGAGGGCCGGCGACGACCCCGACGTCACCGACGGGGTGGAGATCTGCGTGTCGGTGGAATGGAACGACGGCCCGGGGATCCTTCTGGAAGGGGGTGAAGGGGTCGGAGTCATCACAAAACCCGGCCTGGAGCTACCCATCGGCGAGCCGGCCATCAATCCGGTACCCCGGCAGATGATCTCCACGGCGGTGGCCGAAGGGCTGGGTCCGGCCCTGGACGACCGAGGGGTGCGAGTGGTCGTCACCGTGCCGGCCGGCGAGGCGATCGCCAAAAAGACGTTGAACTCCCGCCTGGGCATCGTGGGGGGCATCTCCATCCTGGGGACTACCGGCATCGTGGTCCCCTTCTCGGCAGCCGCCTTCACGGCCAGCATCTCCCAGGCCCTGAGGGTTGCCGTGGCCACCGGATGCAGGGAGGTCGTCCTCACCACGGGACGCCGCTCCGAGCGCTTCGCCCAGCAACTCCTGAAGCTCCCCGAGGAAGCCTTCATCCAGGCCGGAGACCACATCGGCTTCGCCCTGGAGGAATGCAGGAGGCTGGGGGTTCGGCGGGCCACCCTGTGCCTGCTGGTGGGCAAGCTATCCAAGATCGCGGCCGGTCACCTGCAAACCCACGTCAGCAACTCCAGCGTGGACGCGGATTTTCTGGCCAGGATCGCCGCGGAGGAGGGGGCAGACCCAACCACCGTCGAGATGATCTCAGGGACAAACACCTCTCGCCAGTTCGCCGACATCCTCCTGGAGCGGGGACCGGTGACGGTGTTCGACCGTCTCTGCCGAATGGGGGCCGAAAACTGCCGCAGCCACGTGGGTGGCAAGCTGACCGTCGAATGTCTCCTGACCGACTTCGACGGTAGAGTGCTCGGGAGGAGCGGTGTTGTGGAATAAGGTTTACGTCGTCGGGGTAGGTGCCGAAGGGATGTCGGGGCTGACAGCTCGAGCCCGGGAGATCCTTCGAGACGCCGACCTGCTTATCGGTGTGGAGCGGCTACAGGCAGCAATCCCGGAGGGTAAAGCCGATCGCCTCGTCGCCAATCCCGGCACTTCCGAAGTCCTCGACCGGATCGAAACGAGGCTGGGCGAGAGCCGCATCGCCGTCCTGGCTTCGGGCGATCCCGGGTTCTTCGGGATCGCCAAGGTGCTGGTGAGGCGGCTCGGGAAGGATCGGGTCGAGATCGTCCCCCACGTCAGCTCCGTCCAGCTGGCCTTCGCCCGCATCAAGGAGAGCTGGGAGGACGCCACCTTCCTCAGTGTCCACGGGCGGTCCCTGGACGGGATCGCCTCCATAGTACGCCGAAGCGCAAAGGCCGCCCTTCTGACCGACGGGTCGAACACACCGGCGAAGATCGCCCGATCGCTGCTAGCCGAAGGGGTCGATGGTTACCGGGCCTACCTGTGCGAGGATCTGGGCGGACGGGACGAACGGATACGAGAGCTCAATCTGGAACAGCTCGCGGAGACGGAAAGCCGATCCCTCAACCTCCTCATCCTGCTGAGAAAGCCAGGTATGGTGGATGGGGAAGAGGCAGGGAGATACGAAGCCCCCGGGCACTGGCGCCACGGGATACCAGACGAGGAGTTTCACCAGCGCCGGCCCCGCCAGGGGCTTATCACCAGGCTGGAGGTCCGCATGACCTCCCTGGCGAAGCTGGATCTGAAAGAGACCAGCGTCGTCTGGGACGTCGGCGCGGGCTCGGGGTCGGTGGCCATCGAAGCCGCCATGCTCGCTCGATGGGGGCAGGTCTACGCCGTGGAGCGCGATGGCGAGAGCGTGGAGTTGATCCGGCAGAACAGGGAGAGGTTCGGCGCGAGCAACCTGTCCGTGATCCACGGAGCCGCGCCCGACGTCCTGGAGGACCTTCCCAGTCCGGATGCCGTCTTCATCGGGGGAAGCGGCGGCCGGCTAGCCTCCATCCTGGATACAGTCAACCAGAAGCTCCGGGAGGGGGGCCGCGTAGTCATCAACGCCGCTACACTGGAGACCGCCGGGACGGCCATGGCCGGACTGCGGGAAAGGGACTTCACCGCTGAGGCGACCCTGATGCAGCTGTCCCGCAGCAAGGAACTGGGCGGCCTTACCCATTTCGAGGCGCTCAACCCGGTTTTCGTCGTCTCAGGTCGACGGCGACCGCAGGGGCCAACTCCGACCCTGAATCCCGATACGTAGGGAGGGGCCCTGTGCCCCTCCGCCCGCGGGACACTAAGTGCGCCGTTCCTCAAATCCGATGCTGTAGGGCGGGGTCTTGTACCCTGCCGCCCGATGCCAGTCGTGCGGCCAGCGGCGGGGGATAAGCCCCCGCCCTACGGAGGCGACCTAAGGAACGATGCACTAAGCACTTGGCCCGAGATCAGGTGGTATTCCGACACGTCATTCCCGCGCAAGCGGGAATCCATGACAGCCTCGCCGAGGGCCTGGATGCCGGATCAAGTCCGGCATGACGGAGCGAGGTCGAAGTGAACGCTATTCGAGGCCAGAGGCTCAGGTACCACCGGGCGGCAGGGCAGGGCGCCCTGCCCTACATCTCGAAATCTTCGTGGCGCAGCAATATGAAGGGTAGAAGCCTCGCCGGGGTGGGACGCCGGCGCATGAGGAGGATCGAAGTTGGATAGCAGCCGAGCAGCGAGGCCGGGCACCCTCTATGGCGTGGGAGTCGGACCGGGTGACCCCGAACTGATCACGGTGAAGGCGCAGCGCCTCCTGCAGCGGGCAGCGGTGCTCTGTGTCCCCAAGAGTCGCGAGGAGGGGGAAAGCTACGTCCGCGGCTTCGTCTCCCATCTCGTCGACACGAAGCGACAGCAACTGCTGGAACTGGTTTTCCCCATGACGAAGGATCGCGCGGTGCTGGAGCAGCACTGGGAGGCCGCCCTGGAACGGTTGCTGGTCCCGCTGAGGCAGGGCCGGGACGTCGCCTTCGTGACCGAGGGCGATCCCTTCATCTACAGCACCTTCATGCACCTGTACTGCCTGGTCCGAGAGCGCCATCCGGATCTGCCGGTAGAGGTAATCCCCGGCGTGTCCTCGATAAACGCCTCGGCAGCCGCCGCAGGGCTGCCCCTGGTCGACGGAGCGGAGCGGCTTGCGATCCTGCCTGCCACCTACGAGGGGGACCACCTGGCCGGCATCGTACAGCAGTTCGACACCGTCGTGCTTCTGAAGGTCAATCGGGTGTTCGATAGGGTTCTAGCCGTGTTGGAGGCGTTGGACCTTGCCGGCCGGGCGGTCTACGTCCGGCGGTGCGGGACGGCCGAGCAAGAGGTGGTGCGGGACATCCGGAGCCTTCGCGGGAAGGAGCTGGACTACTTATCGCTCTTGATAATCAAAAAGTAGCGGAGTAGTAACGAGAGGAAGCCATGGAGCGTGAGATGCCTGATGTGTCGGTGTACTTCGTGGGAGCCGGGCCGGGGGCCCTGGACCTCCTGACGGTGCGGGCTCGACGGATCCTCCAGGAGGCCGATCTCATCCTGTACGCCGACTCCCTGGTGAACCCCGAGATAGCCACCCTCGCCAGGCCGGGTGCTGAGGTGGTGGGAAGCGCGGGGCTGACCCTGGGCGAGATGTCGGGGCGAATGATCGAGGCGTCGAGAGCGGGCCGGCTCGTCGCCCGAGTCCACAGCGGGGATCCAAGCGTCTACGGGGCGATCCGCGAGCAGATGGTTGCCCTCTCGGCTGCCCGAGTCCGTTATGCCGTGGTGCCGGGGGTCACCTCCCTGTTCGGGGCCGCAGCGGCCCTGGGGGTCGAGCTGACCGTCCCGGAGGTAAGCCAGACGATCATCATCAGCCGAGCGGAAGGGCGAACCCCCGTGCCCGAGCGGGAGCGGCTTCGAAACCTCGCCGGCCATCGCGCAACGCTGGCGATCTACCTCAGCATCGGGATGATCGAGCAGGTGGTCGAGGAGCTTCGGGAGGGGGGATACCCCGCGGAGACGCCCGCTGCAGTGGTATATCGGGCAACCTGGCCGGACCAACAGATCATCCGAGGGACCCTTTCCGGCATCGCGGGAGCGGTTCGAGCAGCCGGAATCCAGCGGCAAGCCCTGATCCTGGTGGGCGAGGCGTTGCGGCTCCATGGCGAAGGGGACGCCTTCGCCGCGTCCCAGCTCTACTCCCCTGATTTCCGCCACGGCTACAGGGATGCCTCCAATGACGAGCCCCGATAGGATGGCCCTGGTGGCGATAAGCCACCAGGGCAGCCGGCAGGCCCTCCGGCTCCAGCAGGGCCTGCCGCAGGCCGAGCTATTCCTGCCGAAACGGTTCCAGCTCACGGAGGGGTCCAGGGCGCAAGTATGGCACGGCCGCACCGCGGAGCTGGTCGAGCGGCTCTTCCCCGAGTATCGGTCCATAGTGATCTTTGGCTCGGTCGGCATGGCCGTGAGGCTGATCGCCCCGCTGGTGAGAGACAAACACACCGATCCGGCGGTGGTCGCGATCGACGACGCGGGGCGGTTCGCCGTGAGCCTCCTGTCGGGGCACCTGGGGGGCGCGAACGCGCTCGCGGCGCTGGCCGGCGAGATCCTCGGGGCCCAGCCGGTGATCACCACGGCTTCGGATGCCCTGGGCACGCTGGCGGTGGATCTCCTCGGTCGGGAGTTCGGCTGGCGGCTGGAGAACGCCGCACGGGTGACCCGGGTAAGCGCCGCCGTGGTCAACGGCGAAAGGGTGGGATTGCTCCAGGAGACGGGAGAGCGGGAGTGGTGGCCCTGCGAAAGACCCTTGCCGCCAAACCTGGTCCGCTTCGAAGGGCTGGAAGAGCTGGTCGCGGCCGGCTGCCAGGCAGCCATAATCATCACCGACCGGGTGCTCTCACCCTGGGAAGAGCTTCTCCCTCCTTTCGTACTGCTCCGGCCACGGAGTCTCGTCGCCGGTATCGGCTGTAACCGCGGGACGGCCAGGGCAGAGATCGAGGAGGCAATAAGGGCAGCTTTCACGGGGCACGGGCTAGCCCTCGCCAGCCTGGCGAGTTTGGGCACGGTCGACCTCAAGCAGGATGAGCCGGGGCTGCGGCAGTACGCTGAAGGGCTGGGGGTCGAACTCCAGCTCTTTTCGCCCCAGGAGCTGAACAGCGTCGAGGGATTGCTCAACCCTTCGGCGGTCGTAGAGGAATGGATAGGCAGCAGGGGAGTCTGTGAGCCGGCGGCATTGCTGGCCAGCGGCGCCGCTGCCCTCTTGATCCCGAAGCTGAAGACGAAGAACGTGACGGTAGCCGTGGCCCGCAGGGGTTTCACGGCGGCGAAGGAGGATCGATAAGTGGAGGAAAAGCGCGGCAAGCTGTACGTGGTCGGCCTCGGTCCAGGCTCCGCCGCCCAGCTCACCCCTCAGGCGCGGGCAGCTCTGATCGATAGTCAGGTGGTAGCGGGCTACCGCACCTATCTGGATCTGATCCGGCCGCTCCTTGAAGGCAAAGAGGTGCTCGCCAGCGGAATGATGCAGGAGGTAGCCCGAGCCAAAGCAGCGGTGGAAAGGGCAGCCACCGGCAAGACGGTCGCACTCGTTTCCAGCGGGGACCCGGGCATTTACGGGATGGCCGGCCTCGTCTACGAGCTGCTGCGCGAGCAGGGTTGGCAGCGTGACGTCGGTCTCGAGGTGGAGGTGGTTCCGGGGGTTGCCGCCTTGAACGCCGCGGCCGCGCTGCTCGGGGCGCCCCTGATGCACGACTTCGCTGCGATCAGCCTGAGCGATCTGCTGACTCCCTGGCAGGTCATCGCCCGACGGATCGAACTGGCAGCCCAGGCCGGCTTCGTGATCGGTCTCTACAACCCGAAGAGCACCCGGAGGACCAGTCAGCTGGTCGAGGCCCGCGAAATCCTCCTCCGGCACCTGGCCCCCGAGACACCCGTGGGTGTCGTCCACGGAGCCTATCGGCAGGAGCAAAGGGTTGCCGTCACCGACCTGCAACATCTGCCGGAGCAGGAGGTCGACATGCTGAGCATCGTCCTGGTCGGCAACTCCTCTACCTTCACCTTCGAGGGGTCGATGGTGACCCCCCGCGGCTACGGGAGCAAGTACGACCTCTCGATGGCCGAACGAGGCTGACGAACCCGAGACAGCAGGATGAAGGTCCCTACCGAGTCGGGTGCAGGGAGCAGCCGCTGCAGCCTTCGCAGCCCATGGCCGGCACCGCTCCCCAGCAGCGGGGACAACGGGTCACCATAGGATCGGCGACGACGTAGCCGCACTGCTCGCACCGGCGTATCCCGCAGGCGTGGCCCGCTGCTTCGTTCGCCTTCTTGAATTCTTCTTCGATCTTTGCCATCAGTCTTACATCCAGTTCTGGGTTCTGGGTTCTGAATGCTGACAACACCTGCTCAGCACCCAGCACTCAGCACTCAGCACTCCGCTAGATCAGCAGTTGCGATATCACACCGCCCACCGCGAAGGCGGCCACTAGACAGCCGACCCACACCACCACCGCCTCCCCCCAGCCGCGCTCCTTGAACAGCATCATCACCGAGGCGATGCAGGGGACGAAGAGCGTAACGGTGACCAGGGCCACCAGGGTCTGCATGGAGGTCAGATGCATGCCCAGCAGTCCCGCAGCCCCATAGTCCCGCCGGACGAAGCCCATCACGAACGCCGTGGAGGCTTCCTTGGGTAGCTGAAGCCAGCCCACCGTCAGCGGCGCCAGCAGGTCCTGAACCCCCTGCAACCCGCCGGTAATCTGGAGGGTACTGAGCAACACCGACCCGATGGCGAATAGGGGGCCGGCGTCGGACAGGAACATCTGCACCTTGCTGAGGGTCTTCCGCAGCACGTTTCCGAGTCTGGGCACCCTCAGGGGCGGCAGATCGATCAGCAGTCCCGTGGACTTACCCGGCATCACCTGATTCAGCAGGGTACCCACCGCCACCAGGATCCCCACAATGATGCCGGAGTAGAGGAGGACAAAGCCGGGGCCCAGGGTAGCCAGCATAGCCGTGATCACTGCCAGCTGGGCGGAGCAGGGGATGGTGAGCCCCAGCAGCGCCACCGCGATCCGCCGCTCCCGCTGGGAGCCGAGGATGCGGGTGGTCATGGTGGCCATGGTGACGCAGCCGAGCCCCAGGATCATCGGCACGATGGCTCGACCGTTCAGCCCCAGCCCCGTCAGGCCCCGATCCACCAGGGTGGCCAGCCGTGGCAGGTAGCCGGAGTCCTCCATCACCGCCAGGACCAGGTAGAAGCCGATAACCAGCGGCAGCAGCAGTCCAAACAGGTAGGTGACGGTCATGGTGAGGAGGCCGAACTCTCCCACCAGCGCAGTGGCCAGGGGGGAATCGGGCGCCAGGAAGCGATCCACCAACCCGCGGACGAAGGGTTCGTAGACCCCCTGCATGGCCGTCTTTTCGGTGAAGCCCACCACCTGCTGGGCGACCAGGTAGCCGATCAGGAAGTAGAGGGCCACCAGCACCCCGCCCAGGATGGGGATGCCCGTGAGGGGCTGGACCATCCAGCGCCCCAGCCGCTCGGCGAAGCCGCCCTCCTCCCGGGTGTCCGATACGACCCGAGAGATCAGATCGTTCACCCGCTGCCGCCGGTGGAGGTACAGCTCCTCCCGGGCATTCAGGGGCTCCAGGCCGGCTCGGGCCGCCACCTCCTCGTCCCCCTCGGCGGCCAGCAACAGCTGGGGTGCGGGGGTGGCCGCGCCGTACCAGCCTTTCAGTTTGGCCTGCAGGGTGGGATCGATCCTGCCGGGCCGGGCCTGGGAGATGGTCGCCTTCAGATCCTCCATGCCCCGCCCCGCCACAGCCACGGTGGGCACCACCGGCACACCCAGTTGCTCCTCCAGCAGCCGGACGTCGATCTCCAACCCCTGGGCCTCGGCCTCGTCCATCATGTTCAGGGCCACCACCAGGGGAAGCCCCATATCGATCAACTGCTGTGTGAGGAATAGGTCCCGCTCCAGGTGGACGGCGTCGACGATGTCCACCACCAGGTCGGCCTGGACGATGATGTCGCGGGCGACCCGCTCCTCGTCGTTGAAGGAGGCGACGCCGTAGATGCCGGGGGTGTCGACTATCAGGTCATCCCCCCAGCGACCCTGGGAGACGTCGACCGTGGTGCCGGGGAAGTTGGAGACATCCACGTAGATCCCGGTGAGGGCGTTGAAGAAGACGGACTTACCGGTATTGGGGTTGCCCACCAGGACGATCTTCCGGGCGGGCGAGAAAACGGGTCCACGCCCCCCGTGGTGTCCGTGCCCGTGGCCCTCGCCCAGGGTCACACCGCCGTGGTGATGGCCGTGGTGGGCGTGCATTACAGGGCCTCTACGCTGATGCTCCGGGCGATACCCCGACCGATAGCGATCTCCTGCCGGCCTCGGCGAATGACGATGGGGCCTGCGGGCAACTTCTCGGAGCAGCGCACGTCGGCGCCCTCGCCGATACCGAACCGGATAGCCTGGAAGCGCACCTGGGGGTCATCGATCTTGAGAATGCGAACGCGGTCTCCCCGTCGAACCATATCCAGGGTCATCGCTGTCCCTCCTTCTGCAGGGGTAGGGTTGGGGAAGGGATCCTCTCCCCGCAGTCTACTGCCATTGCGACCCATTTGCAACTATCACCCGACAAAGAAACGGGGCCGGCAGGATGGGCAGGACAGGGTCTCTTATCTAATCCTGTATATCCTGTCCATCCTGTTCCTTCACGGCCTCCCGGCAGCGCCGGCAAACGCCGACAAAATCGATCTGCCCGCGCTCTATGATGAAGTCGTGGGGCTTCGCCGCCAGCGCCTTCATCCGCTGCACCGATTGTCCGGAGACCTCCGTCACCTGGCCACAGACCCGACACAGCAGGTGGCAGTGCTCCAGAGCGTTCCTGGACTCGTAGTGGTGATGCTCGTCCCACAGGTGCAGCTCGTCCACCAGATTCAGCCGCTTCAGCAGCCCCAGGGTTCGGTACACCGTGGAGAGGCTCACCCTCTCCCCCCGATCCCGGGCCCGGCGGTGGATCTCCTCGGCGTCCAGATGCTCCTCGGACTGCTGGATGATCTCCAGCAGGGCAGCCCGCTGAGCGGTCATCCTCCGGCCGGTGGTGTTGATAGCCCGGCGCGCCGTGGTGCCCAGCTGATCCATCGACCCCGTTGTCATCCCGCCTCCTTGTTGCAAGGAGTTTGCAATTGCAATTGTACCATTCCGCGCCGCGCTGTCAAGATCTTGAACCAACACTCCGCCCAACTAAAGATGCACCCAACCCCCAACTAAAGACGCACCCATGGACTCAGTACTCCACAATTGCCGACCGGATCGCCGAC
>JAJZRD010000056.1 GCA_021845945.1 Chloroflexota bacterium | reverse complement strand
TCTGGTTCGCCTTGGAGCGATCCGCGGACTCCAGTTTCGACCGGACCTCGTTGGTCTTGTTCACGTACCCCTGATAGAGGGTGTAGTGCTCCTCGATCTGGCGTTTGGAGATACCATCCATCTCGAAGAGTGCCGGGGCCAAGGGCTTCGCGTTGATCTCCTGCATCACTTACTCCTTTTCTACATCCTTGCTGATTGTTGGAGGATCAAGTCGGGTGAACCCCGTCGGTCGCACGGACGTGCTGCTTGTCGCTCTTGGGGGACAACCACAACAAGAACATGGCGCCAGAGAAGCAATCGCAAAGACCGTGCCAGCGGGCGCCGGTTCGGGGTCCTCGGTCTACTTCTCTTCGAGCGCTTTGCCCGGCAGCCGGCCGGCCTCGATCGCCTTCTCGCGGACCTCGTTCCGGCGGCGCTCCAGCTCCAGGAAGTCGTCCAACTCCTGCTTGGTCAGCAGCCCCTGCCGGAACCGCTCCAGCATCCGCTCGACCGACTGGTCTTCCAGGTTCTTAGACATCGCTATCGTCGTCCCCGTCGAGGGTAGAGTCGCCGCCGGGTGGGCAAGTTGCATGCCCCCGGCCGGCTGGAATGGGTTGTGCACCGCCCATAAGGCTGCACTGGAGGTGCCATGGCCCGCCATCACGACGACGGACAGGTCCACGAGCCCGGCGCGCCGGAGGCCGGCCAGAAACTTCGACTGGCCTTCTTCCTGACTGTCGGCGTCCTGGCGGCCGAGTTGGCGGGGGGCGTCCTGTCCAACAGCCTGGCCCTTCTGAGCGACGCCGGCCACGTCTTCACCGACGTGCTGGCGATCGGCTTGGCGTGGTTCGCCGCGGTTCAGGCGACCCGGCCGGCCACCCCACGGCGGACCTTCGGCTATCACCGCACGGGGATCCTGGTGGCTCTGGCCAACGCCCTCACCCTGCTGGCCATCTCCCTGGTCATCACCTTCGAAGCCATCCGCCGGCTGCAGTCGCCGGAGCCAGTGAACAGCATCCTGATGGTGGCTATCGCCGCCCTGGGACTGGTGGCCAACCTCTACGTCGCCCTGTCGCTCCACCAGGAGCCGGGGGAGAATCTGAACGTCAGGAGCGCCCTCCTCCACGTGATCGGCGACGTGCTGGCCTCGGCCGCCGTGATCGTCGGCGCCGTCATAATCACTTTCACCGGCTTCTACTTCGTGGACCCCCTGCTCAGCGTGTTGATTGCACTGATCATCGTGGGAGGCGCCTGGTCCATCGTCCTGGAGACCATCAACATACTGATGGAAGGCACCCCGGCGGGCGTGAACCTGAACAAGCTGATCCAGGACATCAAGGACACCCCCGGCGTGCTGGACGCCCACGACCTGCACGTCTGGAGCCTGGCGGCCGGTATCCACGCCATGAGCGGCCACGTGGTCATCGAAGACCAGGCGCTCAGCGAAAGCTCCCAGATCCTCGAGAACCTGTCCCACATGCTCGCCCAGAAGTATGGGATCGACCACGCCACCATCCAGTTCGAGCATCGCCTGTGCGGTTTGCCCTTCACCTTTTTTCAGAATCGACTCGAGCCGTGAAGCCTGGCGGCCGACATCTCTCATCTTTCTCGATGGCCATCTACGAGCGGGACGCCGCGATCGCCCTCGGGCGAGCCGTTGGGTCACCCTCACGTGAGGGACGTTGCCGCGTCGAGCCACGCCGCCCCGCGGTGCGGCCGCTGGCACAAGCCGTGCTGAGCAATAGGTTTCGACGGGGTGGGGTTACGGCTGAGGTCATCACCAGAGGGGAGCGAGAGATGGGAAGCAGAATGTCGACCGTACTGGCCTGGATCGGTGGGGCAGTCGCACTGGCCGTGGCGGCCTTCGCCCTGGCGTCCCCCCGCAGCCGGTACCAGCTAGCCTCTGCTGCTCAACAGTTGCTGGAGGCGGCCAACCGCGGCCTGGACGACCTCCAGGCGAGGATTCGAGGCGGCTACGGCAGGGACCTGGCGGCCCTGCAAGAACTCGGCCCGACCATGGACACGGCAACCACTCAGTTCGAGTCTTCCATGATCGTCTCGAAGGTGAACTCCGCTCTGGCCGGCGAGCCGAGGCTGCGGGGTCGGGACGTGGGGGTCCGCATCATCGGCGGCATCCTCCACCTGGAGGGCCAGGTGCAAAGCCCGGAGGAGAAGGCGCTCGCCAGCGAGGTGGCAAGGCGCTCCAGTGGGGCGGAACTGGTGGCCAACGACCTCAAGGTAGCCAGCACGGCCCCGTAGGGCAAAGGGGTCCGGCAGAGCGGCCGGCTCCTCGGGCGGGCATCCCACCCGCGCTCCCAGCCGTCGGGACCACCGTGGCTCACCCCCGGGTTGTCCGCCGACGAAGCGGAGGCGAAGCTGCTATCATTGAGATCGTCGAGGCGGCTGAGACGATCTCAGCCCCTCCGAAGGCAATCCACGTCACAGGCAGCCAACCGATGGTGAAGGATCGTCGAGACTCGCTCCGGGGAGCCTTCCTCGCCCACTTCGGAGCAGACCCCCTTTGGATGGCCGAGGCATCCGGCCGGGTCAATCTCATCGGGGAGCACACCGACTACAACGACGGCTTCGTCCTGCCCGTCGCCATCGATCGGTCGACCCTGGTGGCGGCAGCACCCTCCTCTACCCCTTTCAGCCGGGTGTGGTCCCTCAACCTCGGGCAGGAAAGCAGCTTCGGCCGCCGAGCGCCGCGCAGCCAGGAGCAGCCCTGGAGCGGCTACGTTCGGGGAGCGGCCTGGGCCCTCGGCGAGGCGGGGATCCGCACCGGCCCCCTGGATCTAGCGGTCGAGAGCGACGTACCGATGGGGGCAGGGATCAGCTCCTCGGCGGCGCTGGAGCTGTCGGTAGCCGCCGCTCTCGCGGCTGCCGCCGACGCCATGCCATCGCCACTGGATCTCGCCCTGATGGCTCACACCGCGCCGAGACGGAGTTCGTGGGGGTCCCATGCGGGATCATGGACCAGTACGTGTCGGCCCTCGGCGTCGAGGACCACGCCCTCCTGATCGACTGCCGGAGCCGGAGTTCAGAACCGATCCCCCTCGGCTTCCAGCAGCAGGGGGTCGCCCTGGTCGTCGTGGACAGCGGCGTCAGCCGCCGGCCGGCCGGCCGGCGCGGCTGCACCTGTGCCGGGCCGTCGGCGGGGTGCGCTGGGAGAGTGCCACGTAGGAGCGCCCTCACCGACTTCCGGATCGTTGCTTGTGCGCTGACGTCGACTGTGCTACACTCAGCTCAAATGGGCCGTGGCCGGAGTGCCCGGCCCGACAAACTGTAGTTGGCGATGACTGGGACGAGTAGCCGCCCCCCCGCTGGCAGAGAGCGAAGGTCAGAGGCTGGAAGCCTTCGCAGCGTGGATCGGCGAAAACCCCCCACGAGCCTGGCCTCGAAGGGCGCGAGCCCTAGGGTCCACGGCGGCCCCGTTACCGGCCGAAAGAGCGGCGCGGCGCAATGCCGGCCGGAAGGTGGGTGGAACCACGAGAGCCCCTCGTCCCATGACGAGGGGCTCTTTCTTTCCGTTTAGCAAGGAGGTGTAACCATGCCGGACCTGGAGACGATGCGACACAGCGCGTCCCACGTTATGGCCGAGGCGGTCCAGCACCTGTTCCCAGAGGCCAAGTTCGGGATAGGGCCGGCCATCGAGAACGGCTTCTACTACGACATCGACCTCCCGCGCCCCCTGACGCCCGAGGATCTGGAGACGATCGAGGCGGAGATGCGGAAGATCGTGCAGGAGAACCAGCCCTTTCAGCGATCGGAGATGAGCCGCCAGGAGGCCCGCGACTTCTTCTCGAAGCGCGGACAGCTCTATAAGGTGGAGATCATCGACCAGCTGGAGGACGAAAGCCCCTCCATCTACCAGCAGGGCGACTTCATCGACCTCTGCCGGGGCCCCCACGTGGCCGGCTCGGGCGAGATCGGCGCCTTCAAGCTGCTGAGCGTGGCCGGAGCCTACTGGCGCGGCGACGAGAGCCGGCCGATGCTGCAGAGGATCTATGGAACCACCTTCCGCACGCAGCAGGAGCTGGACGAGTACCTCTGGCGGCAGGAAGAGGCCAAGAAGCGGGACCATCGCCGCCTGGGGCCGGAGTTGGATCTCTTCAGCGTCTCCGAGGATGTGGGGCCGGGCCTGATCCTGTGGCACCCCAAAGGCGGACGGGTCCGGATCGCCATCGAGGAGTTCTGGCGCAAGGCTCACTTCGGCGCCGGATATGAGGTCGTCTTCACCCCTCACGTCGGGCGGGGCGAGCTGTGGCAAACCAGCGGGCATCTGGACAACTACATGGATAACATGTACCCCGCCATGGAGCTGGAGGGTCAGCGCTACTTCGTCAAGCCGATGAACTGCCCCTTCCACATCGAGATGTATAAGACGAGGCTGCGCAGCTACAGGGATCTACCCCTGCGCTGGGCCGAGCTCGGCACGGTGTATCGGTTCGAGCGAAGCGGCGTGCTCCACGGACTTCTGCGGGTGCGGGGATTCACCCAGGACGACGCTCACATCTTCTGCCGGCCGGATCAGATCGAGGACGAGGTGCTTGGCGCCCTGGACCTGACCCTCTACCTCTTCCGCTCCTTCGGGTTCCACGAGTACGACGTCTACCTGTCCACTAGGCCAGAAGACAAGTACGTTGGGGACCCGGCCGATTGGGACAAGGCCACGGAGGCGCTCCGGCAAGCCGTGACCAAACGGGGTCTGGCCTACCAGATCGACGAGGGCGGAGGGGCCTTCTACGGTCCCAAGATCGACATCAAGATCAAGGATGCCCTGGGGCGATCGTGGCAGTGCACCACGATCCAGTTCGACTTCAACCTGCCCGAGAGGTTCGACCTCTCCTTCGTGGGCGAGGACGGCAAGGAGCACCGCCCCTACATGGTCCACAGGGCCCTCCTGGGCTCTCTGGAGCGCTTCTTCGCCATCCTGGTGGAGCACTACGCCGGTGCCTTCCCGATCTGGCTGGCCCCGGTCCAGGCAGTCGTCATCCCCATCGCGGACCGGCACCTGGAGTACGCCCAGCAGTCCGCCCGTCGATTGGGCGCGGCAGGGCTCCGGGTCGACGTCGACGGCCGCCGGGAGAAGGTCAACTTCAAGATCCGCGAGGCCCAACTCCAGAAGATCCCCTACATGCTGGTGGTCGGGGATCGGGAGCTGGAATCGGGGATGGCCGCCGTCCGCTCGCGCTCCCAGGGCGATCTAGGGGCGAGGCCACTGGAAGAGATCCAGGAGATGCTTTTAGCCCAGGTTGCTAACAAGGAGTAGGGATTCTAGCTCCTTTAACCATTGACAACAGGTCTGGCGATGACTATACTTTCCTTATAGGGGAGTGATTCCCTACGGGCCGACGACCAACGCCATAAGCGCCTGGCTGTCGGCTTCATACTATCAGTAATAAAGAGGTGGAAGAATAACCAAGGATCTGCGCATAAACGACAAGATCCGCGTCCGCGAGGTTCGACTCATCGGCGACGAAGGTGAGCAGCTGGGCATAGTGGCGACCCTCGAAGCATTGCGGATCGCGGGAGAGCGCGGCCTGGACCTGGTCGAGGTTGCGCCCACGGCAACTCCTCCAGTCTGCCGCCTGATGGATTACGGCAAGTACAAGTACGAGCAGACGAAGAAGGAGCGCGAGGCCAAGAAGAACCAGAAGATCGTGCTTCTTAAGGAGATGCGTCTCCGCCCCAAGATCGCAGAGGGTGACCTTGACTTCAAGACCAGGCTCGTGCAGAAGTTCCTGGAGGAAGGTGACAAGGTCAAGGTAACCATCGTCTTCAGGGGACGGGAGCTGGCTCATCCCCAGCTTGGTCGTGAATTGCTTGATACCATGGTGGACAAGCTCAAGGGCGTCGCCAGTTTGGAGCGCCAGCCGCTGATGGAGGGTAAGGCCATGTCTATGATCCTGGCACCCGCCGCCGGTAGCAAGTCCGCCCACGAGCAGCAGCCTGCCCCGAGCGCCAAGCCCGCTACCGAGCAGCAGTCTGCGGTGAGAACGACCGCCTAGAGCTTTACCCCACGCGGAACGATAATTGGCCCTGCCCCACGAGGGGCAGGGCTTCATCATACACTCGACCCACCGCGCACCCAATCACCGTAGGGAGCACCGTTCCATGGCAGCATCGAGGCTGTGGCCGAGGCCCTTTTCCCTCTACCTGGTGCTGCTGCTCGGCGCCCTTGCCGCCGTCGCAGTGGCCGCCGGCTCCTGGGCGGACCGGGACGCCCGCACCCGAGGGCCCGAGGCTCCCGTCACGGCGTACGTGGCGGCGATAGGGCAAAAGGATCTCGGTGCAGCCCAGGATCAGCTGGCGCCGGAGATCCGAGACCGCTCGGCCTCTTTCGTGAAAATGCAGCTGGGGAACCGATACACGATCCTGGAGAGTGCGGTGAGGGGTAACTCGCTGCTGGACCGTCTGACCGGCCACTCGATCGACTACGCTGAGGTGGTGGTGACCGTGGAGGTGCAGGAGCTGGAGACGGGCAATCCACCCTGGCGCACCACCGAGGGGCTACCGGTGGGCCTCATCGGCGGAAGGTGGTACCTGCTCAAACCACCCCTCCAGCCCTGAGCGCTGACTTCGTACGGCGCCCCTGACTCCCGCGGCACCTGGGCTTGTCATTGCCTCTCCCCCTGGGAGAGGCCGCCCGAAGGACGGGTGAGGGCTGAAGCATTACTGTCCAACCGGCCCTCACCCTAACCCTCTCCCAGAGGGAGAGGGAAAAAGCTCAGCTCTCTTCTTCGCTCGGATCTCCATCCTCGCCGGACTCCTCAGTCCGCACCAGCACCTCTCGCGAGCGTCCGCCCTCCGACGGGCCGACGACGCCCTGCTCCTCCAGCTCCTCCATCAACCTGGCGGCTCGGTTGTACCCTATCCGCAGCTTGCGCTGGAGCAGCGAGGTAGAAACCTGGCTGTGCTGGGAGACCACCTCCACCGCCTGGTCGAAGAGGTCGTCGGTTTCCTCCTCTTCCACCGGCTCGAAGGTGACGCTGTCCGCTGCGTCCCCCGAGAATCCGGCCGGCTTCGCGCTCTTCCAGTAGTCCACCAGCTCCCTGATCTCTCCATCCGAGACGTAGGTGCCCTGGAGACGCACCGGTTTGGCAGCGTCGGGAGGCAGGTAGAGCATATCTCCACGCCCCAGCAGCTTCTCGGCACCGGTCTGGTCCAGGATGACCCGGGAGTCGATCTGGGAAGTCACGGCAAAGGAGATGCGCGTCGGGAAGTTCGCCTTGATCAGACCTGTCACCACGTCCACGGAGGGTCGCTGGGTGGCGACCACCAGGTGAATGCCCGTAGCCCTGGCCAGCTGGGCCAGCCGGCAGAGGATCTTCTCCACCTCGTCTGGGGCCACCATCATCAGGTCTGCCAACTCGTCGATGATCACCACCATGAAGGGCAGCGGCAGGTCCGATCCCTTTCCGGACACCATGCGGTTGAAGCCCTCGATGTTCCTGGCGCCTCGCGCGGCGAACATCCGGTAGCGCCGCTCCATCTCCCGCACTATCCACTTCAGCGAGGGGACCACCTTCTCCATGTCCGTCACGACCGAGGTGAGCAGGTGGGGCACCCCGTTGAAGGGCATCAACTCCACCATCTTGGGGTCGATCATCAGCAGCCGCAGGTCGTCCGGGGTGCACTGGAACAGCAGCGCCGCGATGAAGCTGTTGAGGCAGACGCTCTTGCCCGATCCGGTCGATCCGGCGATCAGCAGGTGGGGCATCTTAGCCAGGTCACCGACGGTGGGCGAACCGGACACGTCGCGGCCGAGTGCCAGCCGCAGCCGCCCCTTCACCTTCTGATAGTTGGGACTCTCCAGCAGATCTCGTATGGCTACCACAGAGACCGAGCCGTTGGGGACCTCGATACCCACTACCTGCTTTCCGGGCACCGGGGCCTCCAGCCTGAGGGGCGCCGCCGCCAAGCGCAGGGCCAGATCGTTGGCCAGCCCCATGATGCGCGCCACCTTCACCCCTACACCCGGCTCCACCCCGAACTGGGTGACGGCCGGCCCCTGGTTGACCTCAACCACTCGGGCCTCGACGCCAAAGCTGCGCAGAGTGTCCTCGATCACCCTGATCCGCTGCCTGACGTCCACCTGCGACAGCTCCGACTCGGGGATCGACTCGAAGAGGGTGATGGGCGGCAGGGTCCATTCACCCCGTCGAGTCGAAGGCCCCTTCGAGCCACCGTCGGACCCCTCCTCCAGAAGCCGCGACTCGGCAGAGGGCTTCTGGCCCCTCCTCGCCGCCTGCTTGCCCTCCGCCAGGGCCTCGTCCAGGCTGGGGTTCAGCCGCACCTCGTGCCCTCGCTCCGCACGCCACAGGGCGAAGCGCTCCCAGACCGACCGCACCCACCCCGCGACCTGGTGAGGGTGTATCCTGAAGCCCAGGGCCGCGCCGGCCAGCATCCCCACCAGCACCACCACAAAGCTTCCCAGCTCCCCAAAGTTGCCTCGAAGCGGAGCGCTCACCAGGAGCCCCAGGTAGCCGCCACCCTGCCCGGCATCGGCCCTAGCTTGTAGGTCCAGGGCACCCAGCGGCAGCAGGTGGATGAACCCGGAGAAGGACGCCAGCAACAGCACGACGCCAGCGATCTGCCAGCGCCTCGGCTGGAATTCCGGGTCGAACTCCGCTCGCAGCAAGACCCCTCCGCCCCAGATCATGACCACGGGGACCGCCATCGCGCCCCACCCCGCCACCCGCAGGAACAGCCAACTGATGCCGCCGGTCACGGGACCCTGCGCGAAGAGGAGGCTCAGAGCCGTCCCAACGCCCCCCACCACCAGCACGACGCCGGTCAGCTTCCGCCGCATCTCGGGGCTCAACGACAGCCGCAGCTTGCGGGTTCCCTTCCGCCTGTTGTTTCTAGAACCTGAAGCCAATACGGAACTCCCACGAAAGGACTGAGGGTAAAGGGACCGGGGACTGAGTGAAACGATTACCGGTTCGGCGTAGGGCCGGGACCCATGACCCGCCGCAAGCGCGGGCCGGCAGAGCCGCCGGCCCCTACGACAGTGTGTTACATCTCCTGGACAACCGGCAGGATCATCGGCCGGCGGCGGGTCTGCTCGTACAGGAACCTGCCCACCGCCTCCTTGATCTTGGACTGGATGAAGCCGAGCTCGGCCTGGCCGACCCCGTCCACCTCCAGCACCTGGAGGGCGCGCTCCTTAGCCGCGTCCAGAAGCTCCTCTGAGTTGCGAGCGTAGACGAAGCCACGGGATACCACGTCGGGTCCGGCCACCACCCGCCCGGTCTGGCGATCCACGGTGACCACCACGATCAGCACCCCATCTTTGGCCAGCAGCTGCCGGTCGCGCAGCACCACCTCGCCCACTTCGCCGACGGTGACGCCATCCACCAGCACGTCCCCAGCCGAGACTCTGCCCGTGATCTTGCCGAAGTTGCCCTGCTTGAACTCCATCACGCTGCCGAGCTCGGCCATCAGGATGTTGGAGGAGGGTATCCCGCACTCCTCCGCCAGCCGCTTGTACAGCACCATGTGGCGATACTCACCATGAGCGGGCACCACGAACTGAGGTCGCAGCAGGTTGATCATCAGCCGCAGCTCTTCACGGCTGGCGTGTCCCGAAACGTGAACGGCCGACTCCGAGCCGTAGATCACGTCGACTCCCTGCCGGAACAGGTTGTTGATGGTCCGCGCCACCGCCTCCTCGTTGCCTGGAACCGGGGTGGCCGAGATGATTACCGTGTCGCCGGGCCTCAGCTGGATCTGGCGGTGCTCCTTGTTGGCTATCCTGCTCAGCACGGAGGTAGGCTCGCCCTGGGAGCCGGTGGTCACGTACAGGATCTTGTCCGGATCCAGCTTGTTCGCCTCCTCCACCCGCATCAGCGCACCGTCCGGGATGCTGATGTAGTCCAACTCCAGGGCGATCGCGATGTTGCTCTCCATGCTCCGGCCCACTACCGCCGCCTTGCGACCATAGCGGTGCGCGGACTGGATCGCCTGCTGGACCCGGGAGATGTTGGAGGCGAAGGTGGTAATCAGCACCCTTCCCTGGGCCTTCTGGAACACCCGGTCGAAGGTCTCGGTGACCAGTCGCTCCGAGGGGGTGAAGCCCGGCTGCTCCACCCTGGTACAGTCGGAGATCAGCACCAGGACGCCTCCGGCTCCCAACTCCGCGAGCCTGGCGAAGTCCGTCACCTTGCCATCCATGGGGCTCTGGTCGAACTTGAAGTCGCTCGTGTACACCAGGGTCCCGACCGGCGAGTGGACGACCACCAGCACGGCATCGGGGATGCTGTGGGCAACCCGAATGAACTCCACTGTGAGTTCTCCCAACTGGATGGTGTCACCGGCATCGATCACCACCTGCTCGACAGAGCCCAGGAGGCGATGCTCCTTCAACTTGACGGAAACCAGCCCCTGGGCCAGCTTGGTGGCGTAGACCGGTACGTTCACCTGGGGCAATACGTAGGGGAGGGCACCGACGTGGTCCTCGTGGCCATGGGACAGCACGATGGCTCGCACCTTGTCCCGGTTCTCGAGGAGGTAGCTGATGTCGGGGATAACCAGATCGATCCCCAGCATCTCATCCTCCGGGAACATGAGCCCACAGTCGAGGACCACCAGGTCGTCACCGAACTCGACGACCCACATGTTCTTTCCTATCTCGCCGACCCCTCCCAGAGGGATCACCTTCAACCGTTTCTGGGCCAACTGTCACTCACCTTATGCTTCGCAAGCAGGGACGGCCGGTCGGCCGTCCCCACAGGGTTCATCACTAGAACAGGTTCAACTGGGAGGACTTCTCCGCCGGTGGCTCCTCGGTCTCAGCCGGACTGCTCGGTACCGCCAGGAGACTGGGAACCTTCAGCATGTCCTGCTCGATGGTTCGCCTGAGGGCCGGCTGGTGCAGGGCAGCAGCCGGATGGTACATGGCATAGCACAGCGTGCCGTTCTTCACGCAGGTAGTGCCGTGCAGCTCTCGAATGCCCTTGCCGGCGGCGAAGAACTTGCCCATGGAGTAGCGGCCCAGGGTGACGATCAGCCTCGGCTTGATAGCCTCCACCTGCCGATCCAGGTAGCCGGCGCAGGCCTCGATCTCCTCGGGCAGCGGGTCCCTGTTCTGAGGGGGACGGCACTTCACCACGTTGGCTATGAACACATCCGACCGCTTGAGGGCGACCGACTGCAGCAACTCCTCCAGGAACTGGCCGGCGGGCCCCACGAAGGGGCGCCCCTGCTGGTTCTCGTACCAGCCGGGGGCCTCCCCCACGAACATTATCTCTGCCTTGGGATTGCCCTCCCCGGGCACGGTCAATTGCCGAGACTTGGCCAGCTCGCATCCGTGGCATGCAGCTATCTCTTGCGCAATGGCTTCCAGCTCGGACATTCGGCCCTCCCTGTCGAGCGTACTGTGGTGAATTGATAGTACCATCGGCCAGGAGCCAAGTCAATTTGGTGGCCTGGACGGCTGTGTGATATACTCCTACCGGTCGAAATTCAATAGTAGGGCCTGCCCCGGGGACCGTTGCGAAGCCCCACTCCGGCAGCCCGGCGGCTTTGCCGCTTGCCTTTCTGCTCTTGCCCCGCCGACAGCCGCACTGGTCGGCAGAGTGGACAAGGGCAATCCCGAGGAAAGGAGGTGCGAATTTGCGTAACTACGAGCTCATGACCATCTTCAGGCCTGACCTGGAGGAGCAGCCCTTCCAGGAGGCGGTCGAGCGTGTTAGCGCGCTCATCGCGGCGCGGGGCGGCGAAGTCATCAGCAGTGACGCTTGGGGCCGGCGTCGGCTTGCCTACCCCATCCAGGACTTCCGAGACGGCCTATACAACATCACCCAGCTCAAGCTGGACCCCAAGGCCTCGGACGAACTCGAGCGAAGCCTCATGCTGAATGATCAGGTTATCCGCTATTTGTTGCTACGTGTAGAGTAACAGGAGGTTCGAGGGATGGCGGGACTGTGCAAAGCGACGATTATCGGTAATCTGGGACGTGATCCCGAGATGCGCTACACGCCTAGTGGCAAACCGGTCACCTCTTTTTCCGTAGCATGCAACCGCGTGTATACGGCATCCGACGGTGAGCGGCGCGAGGAGACCGAGTGGTTCAAGGTCATCGCGTGGGGAAAACTGGCCGAGACCTGCAGCCAGATCCTCGCCAAGGGCCGCAGGGTCTACGTGGAGGGCCGGCTCCAAACCAGGAGCTGGGAAGGTCAAGACGGGCAGAAGCGTACCGAGATCGAGATAGTCGCCAGCGACATGGTTGTGCTCGACTCCAAGCCTCGCGGCGAAGGCGGCGACGCGCCTGGCGAGGAGCATGGCGCCATCGACGCTGACCAGATCCCGTTCTAACCCAACACCTCTAACCGCGGCTCGACCGCGCCAGTAGAGAAAGGGAGAAGAACTTGCCTGCACCACAGGGAAGACCGCAAAGGCCAGGAGGGCGCCGCCCGGAGGGTGGTAAGCCCCGCTACACCCCCCGCCGCAAGGTGTGCGCCTTCTGCGTCGACAAGATAGACCACGTGGAATACAAGGACGTCGCCCGGCTGCGCCGGTACCTCTCCGATCGAGGCAAGATAGAGCCTCGCCGGAAGACCGGCACCTGCGCCAAGCATCAGCGCCGGCTGACCATGGCCATCAAGCGGGCGAGGCACGTGGCCCTGTTGCCCTTTACCGCGGACCATATCCGCGAGAGCGGCATTCCCATCCGGGGCTAGGGCATCACGGCCGACGCGATTCGACGACAACCGTGGGGGCGGGTCACAGACCCGCCCCTAACAGCTCAGACTGGACTACACTCTTTAGCTAAGCCAGAGGACGGCATGCCGAACAACCAGCCCGTCTCGAAACCCACCAGCGACCCTTCGAAGGCAGCAGCCAAGAAGCCATCAAAGCCTAGGAGGTTCCCTGGCCAGCAGCTATCCAGAGAGGAGCTGTCCCGCCACGAACGCGAGCTGCGAGCCACCAGGCTGCTCTTCGCCGGCATGGGAGCGCTCTTCGTTGTGGTGGCGTCCATCCTCGGTTTCGGCTGGTGGCGGGAATACGCGGCCCGCCCTTACGACTCCGTCGCCACGGTGGCAGGCCACAACATCACCCTCGACGGTTACGCCCGAATGCTGGACTTCCGCCGGAAGAGCCTCGAGCAGCAGATGCAGTACATGCAGGCACAGCTCCAGGCCAGCGGCTCAGATTCCAGCAACACGTCCCTGGCCGACCTGTTCCGCCAGCAGATCCAGCAGCTGCAGTTCAGCTTGATCCTTCTCCCCGACCAGACCCTCAGCGACATGATCGATCAGCAGCTGGTCCAGCAGGAGGCCGCCCGGCGCGGGATCACGGCGTCCGCCCAGGACGTGGACAACGAGATCAACAAGGAGTTTGGCGGCCAGCCCGCTCCTTCGCCCGAAGCGGCGCCCACGACGGCTCCGTCGGGAGTCCAGCAGGCGACACCGGAGCCAACCGCCAACTCGACCCCGGCAGCCGCCGCTCCGACCCAGGCGCCGGCCGCTGCCGCTGCGCCCACTTCCGCTCCGGCCCAGGCCGCTGCCACGCCCGCCCCCACCGCCGACGTGAAGAGCCGCGTGAACGGCTACCTGGCCGCCACCGGCCTCTCGGAGGCGGAGTTGAGGTCGCTGATAGAGTCACAGCTGCTCTACCAGAAGCTGCAGGACGCCATGGGCGCGGAGGTGCCCACCTCCGCCGAGCAGCTCCACGCTCGCCACATCCTGGTGGATAGCGAGGACAAGGCGAAGGAGATCGAGGACAAGCTGAAGAACGGAGCCAACTTCGAGGAGTTGGCCAAGGCGGAGTCCACGGATACCGCCACCAAGGACAAGGGCGGCGACCTGGGATGGTTCCCGCGAGGCAAGATGGTGACCGAGTTCGACGACGTTGCCTTCAAGCTGGAGCCGAACCAGATCAGCGATCCGGTGAAGACCGATTACGGCTTCCACATCATCCAGCTCCTGGAGAAGGACCCGAACCGCCCGCTCGACCCGCAGGACCTGGAGCAACGAAAGAGCGAGGCGATATCTCAGTGGCTCCAGAAGGCCGGCGCCGGTCCCGACGTCAAGCGCTCCCTGACCGACACGGACAAGGGCTGGGTGTACAAGCGGATCAACTGGGCCCCTCCGGCGTAAGGCTGGCGAGCCATCGCCTGCGCGTAGCACGACTCCCTGCTGCCGCGGAGTCGAGGCTTATGATGCTTAACGGCCTATGGGGAGATCCTACTGTTCCATCAGCTCCAAGAGGGGTCCGATGTCCTCCAGGCTGGGCAGTACCAGCTCCGCCCCTGCGTCGACCAACACGCTCGAGGAGAAGCTGCCGGTAGCTACTCCCACCGCCCTGCATCCGTTGTCCAGCGCACAGGCCACGTCCCGCGGCGTGTCCCCTACGACGAAGACCCGATTTCGGTCTACCGGCCGCCCTGCCACGGCTTCCGCCCGCGCGACCGCGATGGGAGGCAGCGCAGAGCGCTCCTCCCCCTCCGTCCCGTAGGCTCCGAAGGAGAAGAAGCGGTCCAGCCGAACGGAGGACAGCTTGTCCTGAGCAATCTCCGGGACGTTGCCCGTCACCAGTCCCAGCAGCGCTCCTCCACGCGACAGCATCTCCAGGGCCTCCAGCGCGCCCGGAAGGGCCACGTAGAAGCCATCGGTTTCGTCCGGCGTCTGGTAGATCTCCACCATCCGGCGGCAGGCCTCCGTCGCCATACTTCGGCCCTTCCCGTCCACCGGGGCCAGCTCCTGGGCCAGGGTCAGGTAGATCTGCAGGTCGGTCATGCCATGCATGTCGACCGCAAAGCGGCACTCGCGACCGTACAGCTGGAGGAAGGCCGCGTGGAACGCACGGCTGTGGCGGGAGCGCCCCTCGGAGCGGATGAGGGTCCCGTCCACGTCGAAGAGAAGCACGTTGGGAGAGGAACTCAAGGACTGGGTTTCGAAGCGAGTCGATCCACTCATGGTCAGATGATAGCCCCCAGCGGGGCTGGAAGCAAGGCGTAGGCCAGGAGATGGAGGCGGCTCGGAGTCTTCCGGCGAGCCGCGATCGGCCACAGCGAAGCTGAAAGCCGAGGAGTCGAGGCTTCAGCCGGTGGGGTTCCTCGACGTCAGCTAAAGCCTCGACTCCTCGATTCCGACGGGATGCCGGCCACGAAGGGGATTACGCGGCGACAGCCTCGCGCAGCTTGCGTTTCTCGTCCCAAGAGAGCACCTTATCGAGGTCCAGCAAGATGATCAGCCGGCCTTCCAGCTTGGCGATGCCGCGGATGTAGTCCGACTCGATGGTGGTAACCACGGGCGAAGGCGGCTCTACGGCGCCACTGGGTACCCGCAGCACCTCGGACACGGCGTCGACCACCATCCCGATGGTGTGGTCGCCAACGTCCACTACCACGATGCGGCTCGCCTTGGTCCTCTCGCCCTCCTGCAAACCGAAGCGCTTCTTGAGATCGACGACCGGGATCACCTTGCCGCGCAGGTTAATCACGCCCTCCACGAACTCTGGGGCCCGAGGCAACCGCGTGATGGTGGTCATCCGGATGATTTCCTGCACTCGGCTTATGGCTACCCCGTAGACTTCATTCGCCAGCTCGAAAACGACTAGCTGCTCCTCGGCATCGAGCACCTGGGCTTTGTCACCCATTCCACTGTCTCCTTTCACCTGCTGTGGAAGCCGTGCATTCTATTCGTATAGAGTATCGGCACTTTTTTCGAATGCTTTACCCTGTCTTGCGCGGCTCCTATCGCAGAACCGCCCTAACCACCACCCGGCTGAGGTACTGCCTCGTCTTCTGATCGAATGCGCCGCCGCAGGTAATCAAGCTGAGCTCCGTGTCCCCCGCCTGCCTGAATACCTCCTCGACAGGCGCTTGGGCGGCTTCGTACCACCGCACCCACTGCACGGTGAACTCGTACTTGCGGTCGTCCGTGGCCGTGACCTCTACCGTGTCTCCAGCCTTGAGCCGGCTCAAGCCCCAGAAGGCCGCCAGCTTGCCGCCCCAGTCCACGTGGCCGGCAATCACCGCGTTGCCGGACTCCCCTGGCCGGGGTCCCAGCCGGTACCAGGCAACCTGATTCGGATCCTTCGGCACGTCCATCGCGCCGTCGCTCGCCAGCCCCACATACTCGAACCCGGTGTCTACCGCGATGGCCGGGATCCTGAGCCGCTTGGGTAGTTCCACCGCGGGCTCGTGGACCTTGGCAGCCTCCTGCCCGGCCGCCGGCTTCAGCCTGGCCAGCAATTTGGCTGCCTGCTCTCGCGAATCGCCCTCGTCGGTGGAGGACAGGTCGAGAGCCCGGCTCCGCTTAGCGCTGTCGGGGCCCGCCGCTGCCTTCGTCTTGTCCGCGGCCGGTGGTCCCACAGATCCAACGACCACGGGCGCAGGGTAGCTGGCGGCCACCAGGATCAGCACCACCGCTACCACCAAGCCGGATCCGAGCCTTCTCATCCCCTTATCCCCCGAAAACGTCTATTAGCGCACTGTGATATTATGGCCCCCTCGGCCGAAGGGTAACGGACTAAAGGCCCGAAAGGCAGCGCATAACGTCCCTTTCTGCCGCCTCGGCCGGCCCCAGGACGCAACTCGCGTTGACTGGGGAAGCCGACATCAACTAGAATGCCCCCGGCTTGACTGTTGCTGCTCTTGGCCTCTTTCGCGTCGCTTCGGCGCTCCAGCGGCCACCTGCTTCAAGCCACGTCCCCTGAACCCGTCCG
>JAJZRD010000329.1 GCA_021845945.1 Chloroflexota bacterium | reverse complement strand
CCGCCTCTCGCCGATGCCTCACTGTAGAAGGGGATTCACCGGAAACAAGCTACAGCTAACTGGCTTCACCGTCAATACCCTTCGCCATGTGGTAATCTCTTAGCGTCGCTCACCTGGCGACGTGAGGGAACTTGAAGGGGCGCGTGCAGTTGTGCTAGATTGCGGTCCACTCGCAACTAGCCCCCAGTGGAGTCGCTCCACTCTCGGCACAGCCAGCTCTATCGACAGAGGAGGAGATGATGGCGCCAGAACCCTACGCATATTTCAACGGCGATTTCGTCCCGCTGAGCGAGGCGAAGGTAAGCATTATGGCCCATGCCTTCAATTACGGCACTGGCTGCTTCGAGGGGATTCGGGGCAACTGGAACGCCGCCGAGAGGCAGCTCTACATCTTCCGGCTGCGGGAGCACTACGAGCGGCTCGAGCGGAGCTGCAAGATCCTGAGGATCAATCTTCCCCTGGACGTCGATAAGCTGTGCAGCATCACCACCAAGCTGGTGAAGCGCAACGGCTACCAGGAGGACATGTACATCCGGCCCCTGGCCTACAAGGGACAGGCGGTGGTGGGCGTGCGGCTGCACGGGGTGGAGGACGCCTTCTCCATCTTCACCGTGCCCTTCGGCAACTACCTCGATGTCGGCAACGGCATCCGCTGCGGCACCGTGGGATGGCGTCGGGTGGACGACGCCGCCATTCCGGCCCGGGCGAAGGTGACCGGCATCTACATCAACAGCGCCCTGGCCAAGACCGAGGCCATCGAGAACGGCTACGACGAGGCGATCATGCTCACCAATGCCGGACACGTCTCGGAGGGCTCCGGTGAGAACATCTTCGCCGTCATCGACGGCGCCCTGGTGACCCCGGCCCCCTCCGAGAGCATCCTGATCGGGATCACCCGGTCCACGGTGATGCAGTTGGCCCGCGATGAGCTGGGGATCAGGACCATCGAGCGCCAGGTGGCCAAGAGCGAGCTGTACACCAGCCAGGAGGTGTTCATGACCGGCACCGCGGCCCACATCACCCCGGTGCTGGAGGTGGACCGTCGCAAGGTGGGCGATGGGCAGATTGGATCGGTGACGAAGAAGCTGATGGAGCTGTACTTCGACGTCATCACCGGCCGGAACAAGAAATACGTCGAGTGGTGCACGCCGGTCTACCCGGCCGCCAGGTAGCGGGTCCGGCGCCCAGCGGGGAATCAGCAGTAGGGGGGAGCATCGGTCGCACGCGACCGATGCTCCCCCCTACCGGTTTCGTCGTTCGGAGGCCGCTCAGATCCTCGGAGCGTCCTACCGGGTTTCGACGATGTGGTTCTGCCCGTCCACCAGGACGACCCGTGGCTTCCAGTCGCGGGGCACCGGGTCCTGGATCTGGACGTACGACATGACGATCATGATGTCCCCGATCTTCACCAGGTGGGCGGCAGCCCCGTTCAGCTGGATGATCCCGCTGCCGGGTTCCCCAGCGATGGTGTAGGTCTCCAGCCGGTTTCCGTTGTTGACGTCCACCACCTGGACCCGCTCGTAGGGCAGGATGTTGGCGGCCTCCAGCAGCTGGCTATCGACGGTGATGGAGCCGGCGTAGTGAAGATCCGCCCCCGTGACGGTGGCCCGGTGGATCTTGCCGTTCAGTAGGGTGCGCAGCATAGCAGGTGGTACCTCCAGCGAAAACCACCCTGACGTAGGGTGGCACGGTCAAATGATAAACGGTGAAATGGCGTACGGCAAATAGAGAAGAGGGGTCGGCGACTTACGGTTTTGTCAGGGAGCCGGCGGGTTTCCGGGGAAAACGGCGAATTGGCCCCGCAATATATTGATATTCTTCGATATAGTGCTATACTGGGCGGCGATGAAGAGACTAACGGGAAATCACAAGGAACGGGACTGCTGCCCATCGGTGGATTGCTCCGCCGAGCCGAGGTATCCGGGGTTGGATGAGGGCGCCCGGCTGTTCAAAGCCCTGGCCGACGAAACGAGGCTGGCCATCCTGAATCAACTGAGGGAGCAGGGGGAGGTGTGTGCCTGCCATTTCCTGGCCTGCTGCGAGCTGGCTCAGCCTACCGTGTCCCACCACTTGAAGGTGCTGCGGGAGGCGGGGTTGGTCAGTGCCGAGAAGCGGGGGCTGTGGGTGTACTACACCCTCAACCGGGGCCGGCTGGAGGCCCTTCTGGCCTGGCTGCCTTAGCCCTTTTTCTTTGCCCACTATATAGATAACCTTCGATATTAAGCGATGGCGAGAGCGATAGCCACAGAGTCAGCCGGGACCAACCGGCGAAGGAGGAAGAGAGTGTCTGGCGAACCAACCGCTGAACAGATCCGCGACATCGTGCGAGGGAGGTATGCCGAAGCGGCGAGGCAGGCTCAGCGACAGGGCAGCTCCGGCTGCTGTTCGGGTTCAGCCCCCAGTCAGTCCCAGCTCTACCAGGTAGCGCAGCTCCAGGAGGTGCCCGAGACGGCCGCCCTCGCTTCTCTGGGCTGTGGCAATCCGACGCTGCTGGCACAGCTGAAGGAGGGCGAGACCGTCCTCGACCTGGGTTCGGGAGGTGGCATAGACGTCCTCCTCTCGGCCAGGCGGGTCGGCCCGACGGGCAAGGCCTACGGTCTGGACATGACCGACGAGATGCTGGCGTTGGCCAGGGAGAACGCCGGGAAGGCGGGCGTCACCAACGTGGAGTTCCTCGAGGGGCAGATTGAGTCCATCCCCTTGCCCGACGCCAGCGTCGACGTGATCATCTCCAACTGCGTGATCAATCTCTCGGCCGACAAGGACGCCGTGCTGTCCGAGGCCTTCCGGGTGCTGAAGCCGGGCGGGCGCTTCGCTGTGGCCGACATCGTCGTCCGGGGCGGCCCTCTGCCGGCTCCCGTTCGCCGGATGATGTCCCTGTGGGCCGGCTGCATCGCGGGGGCCCTCGGCGAAGATGACTACCGGGCCAAGCTGGCAAAGGCGGGGTTCGGAGGCATCGACCTGGAGCTGCTGGAGGAGTACGATCTGGAGGACGTGCCCGAGGATGTGCGCTGCTGC